>NZ_JAMQOL010000061.1:0-27021 GCF_023717965.1 Paractinoplanes hotanensis
GGATCAGCGCACTGTGGCATCTACAGTCACCTCCCAGCACACCTACCGAATCAGTCATTCGCCTGCGATGAACTCCCACGCAACGAAGTCGTTTCGCCGCAAATATCCGCCACATCTCGCCGGGACCGACAGGAGCGAATCCCAGTCGAAGTGACGGCGCCCACGCCGCCACGAATCCCCGCACGGCCCGGTTAGGTCATTCGACAGATGGCGTTGTGATCCCCGGCCGGAAAGCGATCGCTCTTCCCGGGCGAGACGTCCGGACCGCACGTCTCGCCCGGGGCGACCGTCAGGAGTAGCGGAACAGCCGGTACTCGGCGACCGCTCGCAGACCGAGACGCTCGTACACCGGCCTGCCCATGGCGGTGGCCTGCAAGGTTGTGACGGGCAGACCGCGACGGCGCCCCTCGGCGACCGCGGCCGCGGTGAGCGCCGCGCCGATGCCTCGGCCGCGGTAGGACTCTTCCGTCGCCACCACGTAGATCCCCGCCACACCGTCGCTGTCGAGCAAAGCCGACGTAGCGACAATGCGCCCGTCCATGCGCCCGGCGAAGCGGATCAGGTGCTGCGGCGCCTCCGGGTGTCCGGCCTCCATGAGCACAGCTGCGCTCCGCTGATCGGTGGCCACGCCCAGGGGATCCGCGTACGCGTTCACCCAGGCCTCCAGCGAGCCCGGCGTGGTGACCCGCTCGATGGTCAATCCGGCCGGGACGTCGACCTCGGCCAGCTCGTCGACGGGCGCCGCCATCACCGGTATCCGACCTACCTCGACCCCACCGGCGGCGAGTAAATCCTCGGCCAGACCGGAATAGCTGTCGGGGCCGACCCACCAGATCCAGGGCAGAGCATCGAAGATCTTGGCCCGGAGGATCGCTTCGGCGAAGTGGCCGGCGGTGACACGCAGAATGCCGTTCAACTGGCCGTGCCGTACGCCGCTGCGGTACAGCGACACTCCGTCGTCAGTTCCTTCTCCACTGTCGTAGCCCAGCCAGTACCGCCGGCAGTTCTGAAGCTGTGACGCCACACTTCGCGCCTCATCGAAGGAAGTCATGTCTCATACGACGGCCCGCACGGCTGATGTCTCATACGGCGACCGAAATGGTGGATCGTTGACCCGGCCGGACGGGCGTACGTCGTGTCGTGGTGTCCCGGCGCCCTACGGTTCGATCACGAGCCGGCTGATGTGGTCGCCGTCGAGCGTGAAACGGTAGTGCAGATCGACCTCTCCACCCGGGAAGTCGCCTTCCAGATGCTGAATCACGTCCCATCCCGTCCCGCCGTCCCGGGAGGCGCCGGCGAATTCGGTGGTGTACGTGTACTCGCCGGCCGACTTGTCCAGCCAGCCCCGGATCTGGGCGCGGCCGTGGTAGGTCTGACCCTCGTCGGTCACCACAGCATCGGCGGCGAACGGGCCGATCGCCGTCTCCGTGGCATGCTCCTGGTGCGCGGGCAGATACGTGGTGATGGCGGTCGGCAACTCGTCCCAGGAGAGGTTGGCGCCGCGGCTTGCTGTCGTGTCCATACCCCGACGATGTGGTCTCCCCCCGGGAGAGGGTCCAGCTCTCTGGCGCATGTCACTCCGCGATGACCCCTGACCGGAGCGCCGAGGACCTGGTCGCGCCTGCATTATGCCCTGCGGGCGCTGCGGGACGGGTCAGTCCTTCTCCGCCCGCAGCCGTTGCACGGCGGCGAGCTCTCGACGGCGTCCGATCATGACGCGAGCGTAGGTGGTTCGTCCCGTGTTGCGACCGTCAGGCGGGGCTCACCCGGAAGACCGGCCAGCCGATCTCGGTGCGCCATCGCTCGGCGTCAACGGCGTCCCGAGGACCGACCAGGTAGGTCTCGTGGACCGGACCGTCGATGCCGAGGGTGTGGGAGACCACCCAGGCGCCGAGACGCCCGTAGGTGACGTCGATGTCGTCGTGGGGACCCGCGTGGACGGTCACCGCAAGATCGGCTGCCGGCATCTCGAGGATCTCGATCCGGCCGACCCGGCTCGGCCGGCGAATCGGCCGGAATACGGTCATTGCGCCGACGCCTTCGGTGAACAGTTCGTTGGCGTAGAGCCCGCCGGGGGCCCCGGTGCGTTCGGTGGACGGGAACGCCGCGTCCAGCTCGTTCATCGCCGTGTCGAACCAGCTGAGCGCGTCCTCGAGCGCCACCGCCGGCGTGTTGATGGCCGCGACCGACCGGGCGGGAACCGACCTCAGTTCGACCTCGAGCTCAGCCGCGGCCGGGCGCAGCAGTTGGCGCAGCGACACCACCGCGGCTCGCGTGCGGTCAAGCTCGGCTTCCAACCGGCGCAGGTGACCGGCGATGAACTCGGCCCGCTTCTCCGGGTCGTCGGTCGCGAGGATGGACTTGACCTCCGCCAAGGGCATGTCCAGCTGCCGAAGCCGGTGGATGACCTGCGCGGTCGGAATCTGGTCGGACTCGTAATACCGATAGTTGGTGAACGGGTCCACCGTCGCCGGTTCCAGTAGCCCGGCCTCGTGATAGCGGCGCAGGGTCCGCACACTCAGATGACTGAGCGTGGCGAACTCGCCGATGGTCAAGCCGTCTCGCATCGTCCCAGTCTCCCTCCCGGGCCTCCCCGCACGGGGGAGGCCCGGCATCACCTCAGGCGTGCGTGGATCGGATGAGGTCGGCCGCCTTCTCACCGATCATGATCGTGGCGGGGTTGGTGTTGACGCAGACGAGGCGCGGCATGACGGACGCGTCCGCCACGCGAAGCCCGTCGACGCCGTGAACCCGCAGGTCGGAGCCGACCACCGCGTCGGCCTCGCTCCCCATCGCGCAGGTGCCCACGGGGTGGTAATACGTCCCGGTGCCCCACCGCAGATACTCACGAAGGCCCGCACGCTGCCGCACATTCGCACCGGGCAGCACCTCCCGGCCCCGCCAACTGTCGAAGGGCGCCGTCGCGGCGATCGTCCGCGCCACCTCGAGGCCCTCGACGAGGCGCCGGACGTCGGCCTCCTCGGCGAGATAGTTCGGGTCGATCAGCGGAGGGACGCCGGGGTCGGCCGAGGCCAGTCGAATCGTTCCCCGCGACTCGGGCACGGTCGCCACACCGAACGTGAAACTGTTGGGCGGCGCCTCCAGCGCGGGCCGATGGAACGGCGCCTCGATGAACATGATCTGCATGTCCGGGCCGGGCAGGGTGGCGTCGCTGCGCCACAACATGGACGTCTCGGCGTGGTTGGCGCGGGCCGCCGGGATCGGCTGTGACGCCTCGAAGACCAGGCTGGCCAGCGGATGATCGAGCAGGTTCCGGCCGACGCCGGGCAGGTGCTGCACCACCGGAATGCCCAGGCGTCCCAGGTCCCCCGCGTCGCCGATGCCGGAATACATCAGCAACCGGGGCGAGTCGATCGCGCCGGCGCTGACCACGACCTCGTAATCCGCATAAGCCGAAGTGAGCTCACCGCCACGGGCGTAGTTCACGCCGACACAACGCCCGCGCTGGATGATCAACCGGTGCACGCGGGTGCCGGTCAGGATGGTGAGATTCGGCCGTTTGTCCGCCACCGGGTGCAGATAGGCGGCCGCAGTGCTCTGCCGCCGTCCCTCGGTGATGGACAGGTCGTGCCAGCCCACCCCCTCAGGCACCGCGCCGTTGAAGTCCTCGGTCCGCGGATACCCGGCCGCCACGGCCGCGTCCACGAACGTCCGGGCGAGCGGGTTGGGATCGGCGGCGATCGCCGGTCGCATGGGGCCGCTGTCGCCGCGGAACGCCGGGTCGCCGCCCACGACGGTCTCCATCCGGCGGAAATACGGCAGGACCGAGGCGTAGTCCCAGCCCTCGGCGCCCAGTTTCGCCCAGCCGTCGAAGTCGGCGGGGTGACCGCGGAGGTACACCATGGCGTTGATGCTGCTGGAACCGCCGAGGGTGTGTCCCCGGGGCCAGTCGTGTTGAGCGTTCCCGGTGCCGGCCTGCGGAACGGTGACGTAGGAGTAGTCGACGGCACTGCCCCACAGGGCCGGCCAGGCCGGTGGGACCGAGATCTCCGGCAGGGTGTCGGCCGGCCCGGACTCGAGAAGCAGCACCCGTACGCGGGGGTCCTCGGACAGGCGGGCGGCGACAACGGCCCCGGCCGATCCCGCACCGACCACGATGAAGTCATAACTGTCTGGCATGCCACCAACGGTGTCCCGGCTCGACCGCGGGTGATTGACCATTCCCGCCTGGCCTTTTGACCGCCGGCGACTGAACTTTCCCGGGCGCCGGGCGTCGTGGATGACGTGACTTCATCAGTGGTGGAAGCGGGGTGGCCGTCCAGGGTTCAGGCCTGCGACCATCGCCCTGCGGATCGAACGGGCGGGCCGACCGGCAGTAGGGCCGGCGCGACGCTCGGCTCCCTCATTGCCTCTCGGGCCAGCGGGAAGCCACAGACCTTGCACCGTACGCCACCGGCCGGGCGCCGGAGGGACGCCGACCGTCTCAAGCTCTGTATGCAGATCGACGGGGTCGCCACGGTCAGCCAGAACGGCCGGCACGTGCGCATCGCGCCCGGACAGATGGCGCTCTACGACCCGGGCCGTCGCTACGACTTGCGACTGGAGGAGCAGTGGTCGTGCATCGTGCTGGCGTTCCCCCGCGATGCCCTGTCGCTGCCGGACAACGTGGTCCGGCAGGCGATGCGGCGCCCCCACCCGTTCCGTGAGGGGCCGGGGGCTGTGCTGGTGGACTTCGTCACCGCCGCCCTCGACCAACGGATGTCGATCGGTACCTCCGCCGGACGCCTGGGCGAGGCCGCATTTCACCTCATCGCCGGCGCGCTCGACCGGAGGGAACCGGGCGACGACGAAGCGGTGGCGGACACCCGACGGCTGGGCGTCCTTCAGTACGCCCGCGAACACCTCACGGATCCGGGCCTGACCCACGACGGGATCGCCGCCGCTCACCGGATGGCCCCCCGCAGCCTGCACCGACTGTTCGAACACGAGCCGCACACGGTCACCGAATACATTCGTCAGCGGCGCTTGGAGTCGGTGCACAGGGACCTGACCGACCCGCTCTTCGACCATCTCAGCATCGCCCGGATAGCGGCTCGCTGGTGCTTCACCAGCCAGGCGCACTTCACCCGGGCGTTCCAGGCCCAGTACGGCATCTCGCCGTCGGCGGTTCGCCGCGCGGCCGCAACCGCTCGCAGCACTTGACACTTCCCCATTTCCGCTGTGCAATATATTGCATGCTACGCTCTCGGGAGGTCGATACACCCGATGCCCGCGCGGCCCGTGTGGCACTGTCGGTGACCACGGCCATGCACGAGCTCGCCCTGCACGAGGCTTTCCCGAGCCTCTCAGACGGCGCCTTCGACGCCATGCGGCAAGCCAACACGCGTTTCGCCGGTGCTCTGCGTGTGCATGACGTGGACGCGGCGATCGCGGCCGACGACCAGTTCCACGCGGTGGCGGTCACCCTTTCCGGCAACGCTGCCCTGCGCACGGTCCTCGAGCAGTTCACGCCTCCTCTGCGACGAGCCGAACGGCTTCGGTTCTCCTCACCGACCGGTCATGACTCGGTTGCCCAGCACGCCCGCGTCATCGAGCTCAGCCAGGCAGGCGATCTCGAGGCCGCGGTCGCCGCCACCCGCGCCAACTGGCAGACCCTGGCACCTCTGCTGGGCCTCCCCGGCGCCACTCCGGGCCGGGCCTGATCGAGGCTTGACCGGCACGGAGAGCTTCCTCGACCGCCGCGGCCTCACCGAGGCGACAGTCGAACCGCTGACCTCGAACGCTTCCGCCCAACTGGTGGACGCTCGCTTCCCCACCACGGCGCCACGTGCCCGGCAGCGGCTGCTCGACCTCGCCCAGGGCAACCCGCTGGCCCTCGTCGAGCTTCCGACCACCCTCACCGACTCCCTCGGGCATCTGTCGAGGCAGTCCGGCGTGGCACCTCTGAGTGATCAGCTTCAGGCAGTGTTCGCCACGAGAGTCGCCGAACTGCTCGACGCCACCCGGCTACTGCTTCTGCTCATCACTTCAGGGCAGCGGCGACGTACGCAGTGCTGCTGCGGGATCCGGCGGCCGAGAGCTGGCTCTTCGAGGCCTCCCGGCTACGCCTGGCCTTTGCCGAAGATTTGCGTCGGCGAAAGAACCTCTCGGCCGCCCGCGCCCATTTGATAGTGCCCGGTGACGGTTTTGCCGCCATGGGTGCCGAGCCGTGGCCGGCCCGCACCCTGACCGAACTCCGCGCCACCGGATATCGACCGGCCCTCGCCGTGCGGCCGACCCCCGACCTGACCTCTCAAGAAACTCGAGATCGCGAGCCTGGCGGCCGGCGGTCTGACCAACAAGCAGATCGCTGACCGCCTGTTTCTCTCGCATCGCACGGTGGGTGCCCACCTCTACCGGAGGTGTTTCCCCAGCTCGGCGGCTCGTCGCGGGCGGGGCTGCGGGACGCGGCGAAACTGATTCTCGGCGGCTAGCGTAAACAAATTCCCGGCCGTATTATCGAAAGAAAGACACATGAGTTCTGCCACAAAAGTCCTTGTGCAAGCGTCGCAGAACCCGATACACAACGGCGTAACTAGCACTTAAGTAGGATTACACAGGCGTCTCTCTACGCTTTTCCGAACCAACCGGAATTGCTATGGGGACGAGACTTATGACCACCGCGACCAGCGTTGTCGACCGCCATGCCGCACCTGTGCGAACCGGATTCGGCGCTGAGCACCGGGAGCGCCGCGCCGAGGTTCAGATGCGGGAGATTCACCGCAACAACGGCGGCGCCTTGTTGCACTTCCTGCGCAGCCTGGTTTCCTCCAGCGCCTTGCACACCGCCGAGGACCTCGTCCAGGAGACCATGCTCCGAGCCTGGCGGAACCTCGACGCCGTGCCGGTCGAGGCCGAGTCGCAGCGGCGCTGGCTGTTCACGGTGGCCCGTCGGCTGGCCATCGACGCGTACCGCAAGCGGCAGTCACGGCCCATGGAGGTCAGCCTGATCGACACCGAACCGGCCGCCTCCGGAGGCGAAGCAGCCGAGATGGTGATCGCCAAGCTCACGCTGCGGCACGCCGTCAGCGACCTCAGCCCTGCCCACCGGTCCGTCCTGCAGGAGCTGTATGTCGAAGGCCACACCCTCGACGAGACCGCGACCCGGCTCGGTGTTCCGGTCGGCACCGTCAAGTCCCGAGCTCACTACGCCATGCGCCACCTGCGTAACGCACTGATGAGCGGGTGAGTCCTCCCGCATCGGACGCCGGCCGGCGGCATCACACCGAGGATCGAAGGAGTAAGGAGTGCACGAGAGAACCCGGCCCACCGAGACAACGCGGCATCTCCATCGGCTCCTCGGACGGCTCGGCAGCCATTTCTGCGACGGTTTCGTCGAAGACCTGCGAACTCGGTTGGTCGAAGGACATCTGGTCGAGGTCGCGCAGGCCGTCGTCTTCGCCGTTGTCGCCGAACCCCTCGACCTGACCGATCCTGAGGTCGATCTGTTGATCGACACGCTCACCGGCCAGGGCGAGGACACCGCGATGGCGCAGACCCTCCGGCGAGCCGGCCGGAGCCGGCCGTCGCACCGCGACCTGGTAGGGCCGACCGATGCCACCCGGGCGCTGGTCTGACCGCCCACGGTCTGCTAAGAGGTCGGACCGCTGTTCGCATCGAGGTCGAAGACCTCACCCAGACTCAACCAATTGTCCCGGGCGGCCGCGGCCGCTCCTTCCGCATCCCCGGCTTCGCACAATGCGATGATGCGGTCGTGCAAAGCCACCGACGCGCGACCGTTGAGCGACGAGAAACGCAGCCGCTCCATTCGTCGTAGCACGGGCGTGTACTGGTCGATCACCGCGCTCGCCACCGGATTGGCGGAGGCCCGCACCGCGATACGGTGGAATTCATCGTCCGAGGCAATGGCCCCGTCGACGTCGTCGGCCTGCAGGGCCGTGGCGAAACGTGCGTTGGCCGCCCGCATGGCGTCGATCTCATCGGCCGACAGATGGGACACCGCCTCACGGACAGCAAGCTCATGCATCGCGGCCGTCACCGTCTGCGCGGCTCGGGCGATGCGCCCGTCCAGCGGGCTCACCATCGTGTAGCGGCCCGGCTTGGTCTGAACCAGCCCGGTCTCCTCGAGCCGGGTCAGCGCCTCGCGCACCGGAGTGCGGCTCACCCCCAGCCACTGCGCCAACTCGGCGTCGTTGAGCCGCTCCCCCGGGGCCAGAGTGCCGTCCACGATCGCATCGAGGATGGAACGGTAGGCGTTCTCGCGTAGCAATGATCGCGAGATCACGCCTTGACGCTCGGGAACCGGCATGCAACATATTCCACACGGCATAGCGGCCGGGAGTCAACGCGGCACATCACAAATCTGCACGACAGTGTGGCGTGTTCGCACCTGCGTCACGGCCGGGTCAGCAGATCCTTGTGGTTGGCACGAAAGATCTCCTTGGCGAAGTGCTGGAACACCACCCGGCGAACCGGGGACGGCAGGTGCCGGGCCCGATCTCGTCGGTGATTCTGGTCCAGTACGAAACGCAGGCGGCCGGCGCGACGCTCACGGTAGGCGGCCAGCAAGGCTGGGACCTCCGCACCGTCCCGGGCCCCGGTGAGCGTCTCGGCCAGCACGATCGCATCCTCCATGCCCATCGCGGTCGCCTGCGACATGCTGGGAGAGCACGCATGCGCCGCGTCACCGATCAGGGCGACCCGCGGGTGGGCACGGTCGAAAGCGCTCACTTCGAACAGCGGGGCGAAATGAGCATTGTCGGCGTACGCCAGCAGTTCCGACGCCGGCGCTCCGAAATCGGCGAACAACGCCCGCCAGTTCCCGGTGGGTCGCTGTGGATCGGCGCTGTCCATCGCCGCGGAACAATAGGCCTGACCATGGCCGACCGGCACGGACAGGAACGTCCGCCCCCGGTCGCCCAGCATCACTGTCCACGCGTCCGCCGGCAAGGTCGCCGAGGGTGCCAGGAACCGCCAGCACACTTGCCCCAGGAACCGCGGCTGGACGTCCGCGAAGGCGTGGAGCCGAACCGCCGAGTGCAGACCGTCGGCCCCGACCACCAGGTCGTACGAGGCCTGCCGACCATCACGGAAAGTGACTGTGCCGTCGCGGCTGACCTCCCGGACGCCGGTTCCGAAGCGGACCTGCGATGACCCGACCGCGCCGAGAAGCAAGGCGTGCAGATCCGTGCGGCGCATCGCCACGCAGTCGTCGACCTCACTCCAGATCGCGCCGACCGGGAACTCGGCCAGCAGACGGCCGCGCTTGTCCTTCAACTGCTGCCGGAGCACCGGCTGGGAACGGCCGACGAGTTGCTCGGACAAACCTAGATCCCGGAGTGCCCGTACCGCATTACCGGGCAGATAGAGCCCGGCGCCGGTGATCCTGGGGGCGGCATCCCGCTCGACCAGATCCGCGTCGATCCCGCGCAGGGCCAGCGCCCGCTTTGCGGCCAGTCCGGCGATGCCGGCCCCGGCGATGAGAATCCTCAGCGTTGTCATCAATCCCTTCCCGGCCGTGGCGGTACGCCGCCGGCTCAGTGGGGTTGACGCAGACATGACAGGCTCGTTCGAAAAATCGCCGCCCTGTGGCGCAGCACGCACCGGCTCCACCGGTCACCCCGGCACCGACGTGTCGTATCTCACCGCTACCGGTATGAGAGTTGCCCGCGGGTGCGCGTCGGAACGGTTGAGGAGCCACGCGTCCGTCCGGCACGGCTCCCCGGCGGAGCGTCTCGGCCGCACGGTGGTTCGGACCGACTGCACAGAATGCGGAAACGATGACCGACAAGGCACCATCAGAGCAGCGATTCGCCGACGCGGTGCAGGCGGCTCAGCAGATTGAACAGTGGTCGACCGGCGCGCAGGCTCTCGCCTTGCTCACTGCGGTCCGCGAATGGGGCTGGACCCGGTTCCTGAGCACGTCGCGCGACATCAGGCGGTTGGCCGAGTTCACCGGGCTGACCCCCGCCCAGCTCGAGACCGTCCTTGACGCGCTGCGCCTGTTCGGCGTGGTGGAACACGATGGTACGGAAGTCTGGTTGAGCCCCACCTTCGCCGCCTTGGCCGCCGATGACGCGTGGCTCGCCCTGCCCGACGTGCTGGACAACGCCGAGGTGAGCCGGCGACTGATTCAGGGGGCTGTCCCCGCCACCCACGGACCGCTGTCGGCCGGCGACGCCCTTGTCGTCGCCCGGACCACGGGCGGGCGTCCCACCACAGTCACGGCCGCCCTGTTCGAACGGTTGCTGCGGGACCTGCCGGAGTGGGCGGAATCCCTGCGGGAGGGGAACCATCTCGACGTCGGATCCGGCATCGCCACCGCCACGCTCACTCTGAGCTCGCTCTTCCCGCAGATGCGAACGACGGCGATCGAGCTCGTGCCCGAGGTCGCTGCCGAGGCGAGGCGCCGGGCGGAACAGCATGGCCTGGCCGGCCGGGTCGACGTGAGATGTATGGACGCGCGGGACTTCCCCGCCGAGGGCACTTTCGACAGCGCCTTCTGGGATCAGCCGTTCTTCCCGGAACCGACGCGGACCGCCACGCTGGCAATGATCCGTCGCGCCCTGCGCCCCGGCGCCCTGTTGAGCGTGCCGGAGGAGGACGCTGAAGCACAGGACATCGACGAGCGGTCCGGCGCCCTCCGGCGACTCCTGCGCGCGCAGTGGCGGGCGCCGCGGGATCGCAGCGCGGCCGAACTGGCGGCTGAGGCTGAGGAGGCCGGGTTCACGGTGGAACGTGTGGCGCCGACCAGCTTCGGGCGCTTCGTGCTCCTGCGCCGACCGGCCGACGTCGCCGAGCCCGGCCCGGCCCGGCGATGACGAGGAGTGGCCCGATGACCCCACCTACTTCGGGCCCGGCCGGCGCCTCGGTGACCAGCGTGACGCTGTCGCCGCCGGAGGCGCAGTTCGTCGAGGCCTTCCTGGGCGCGGCTACAGCGGTACGGCGCCGGGTCAGCACCGACCTGGCGCGGCAACACAACATCACGCTCAGCGAGTACGAGGCACTGCGGCATCTGGCCGACGCGACGGACCACCGTATGCGTCTGCAAGACCTCGCCAGCGCCCTTGCCCTTTCCCGGAGCCGGATCAGCAGGATGATCGAGGGCTTCGAGAGAGAAGGTCTCATCGAGCGCGAACGTCCTGCGGACGATCGTCGTGGCTGGTACGCGATCCTCACCCCGACCGGCCACGACTGGCTGGACCGCTGCGAGCGGACCTTCGTGTGGAGCGTGCACCGTCACGCATTGACCGCGCTCGACCCGGACACCATCCAAATCATCACGGCGGCGGCACGCCGGCTGACACTGCCCGCGCACAAGGACGCTTCGGCACCGCCCCGCCAGGAGGCGCGGCTCTGAGCAGCAGGGAGACGTGTGGCGGGAAGGGCGACGCCCTGTCCCCGCCACACGTGGATCCGATCCTGGTTTCAGGCCCAGTCGTTCTCTCCGGGCAGCGGAATCACTTTATGGGGATCCTGCGCCGCGATGATCGACGCGATCTTCTCGGGCGTCCACTCCGGAGGCATCTTCCCCGACGGGTCAGGATCATCGCCGTATTCGAGGAAGAACTGCTCCGGTCCGGCCGGGGTGTAGAAGACCAGCAGGGTCGCAGTTCGGTCGGTCAGGTTCTTGAACGCATGGCGAGTCCCACGGGGGATGTAGACGAAATCGCCGGGGCCGGCGTCGAAGGTGCCCGAACCGTTGATGAAACGGAACTCTCCGGACTCGATGTAGAAGGCCTCGTCCTCATCTCCGTGAGCATGGGCGATGTTGCCGAAACCGGGGGCCACGTACATTTCCAGCAAGGCCAGCCGGCCGTCCGTCTGATCGCCGGTGACCTTGACGCGGCCCTGCTCCTGCCCACCGTTGAGAAGCTTCAGCGGCCCTTCGCTCTTGCCCACCCGGAACCCCCTCGCCGCCGTCCAGATGGGGTCGTCCCGGCCCGGAACAGCTGCTTTCAGGTCCATGTCGTTTACCGCCTCATCCATTGTCAGGCCATTCGCCCGAAGAAACTACGCCCGGCTCGTCCCGAACCTCAATGTGAGCAGCGGCATGTAGCGAAATCATCAGGCCCATGAATTTCTTTGCCCCCGATACGTTCTGGACAGAGATCCGTGGCCACGTGAACGACATGTCACGGCGTCCGTCTGTCCTTTTGCCGGTCGATGAGATCCGAGGAGGGAAAATGGTGCAGGAAAATTCTGACGATCTTATTCTCCGCTGCCCTGACATGCTGCTGCGCGTCGCCGGCTGGACGTCTGACTCGGTCCTGACCACCGCTCGCGCCGACCTGGCCGGGCGCAGGATCGCCGAGACGGCCGGCCGGGTGGTGGACGCCGCGGTCGCCCTCACCGGCGAGCCGGCCCGGCTGGACGAACCGGATGGCGTCGCGGCCACGACCGTAAGCCGGCTGCCGGGCGCGGTCGCGCTAATCCGCCATAGCCTGCTCGACCAGCCGGCGGCTGGCATCCAGAGCGGCGCTGACCGCCTGGGTGATGGCGACCTCCAGTGCCTCCACCTCGGTCAGGGGTAGGGCCTGGGGGTCGACGCGGACGGCTCGGACGTCGCCGAAGCCGCTGACCACGACGGTGACCGTGCCGTCGGCCGACCGGCCGGTGGCCGAGGCGTGGGCCAGCCGTTCCTCCAGGTCGATCACCGGAAGTTCGGGGGCGGGTTGCATGGCTTCTCCTTCGACTGTCAGCCGACCGCCGACAGGCCGCCGTACATCGACGCCGGGGCGGCGCCGGTCAGGTCGGCCAGGGCGAGCGTCTTGGATGCGGCGGTACGAGTGAGGGCGTACGAGAACTGGTGGGCCGCGCGCACCGTGGGCTCGGGCAGATCCCCGGCCAGCTCGGCGATGGCCGCTCGAACGTCGTCCGGGACGATGTGCCCACGGCGCAGCAGGTGCCGGACGGCTATCTCACCGAGCTCCGGCGGCGAGTAGGCCGGAATCGTCCACAGCTGACCGAACGCCTCCTCCAGTCCAGGCACGCCCCGGCGCAGGGAGCCCACCACTGCGGGCTCGGCCACGAGCACCACCACGGGACCGCCCGGCCGCGCGCGCAGCCTGTCCACGAGCTCGGCCACCACCTCGATGTCCTGGTCGTCATCGGTGATGTCGACGACCAACAGGCCGCCGGTGGCGTCCGTAAGCGCCGCCTCGATGAGATCCCCGGCCTGCCCGGCCCACTGAGGTGCGAGATCGCCCCGGGTCGACGTCCGGGTCTGGTGACCGATAGGGACGAGGCCGACTTCCGACAGCAGCATGCCGTACAGCCGGGCGAACTCGGCCCGACCGGATCCCGGCTGTCCGACCAGGACAGCGTTGCCGGCCCTGCCGTACACCCGCCGACGGCCGTGCAGCGCCGCGAGCTCGAGTACGGTGTCGCCGATGGCCTCTCGGACCGATGACGCGCCGACCAGCGAGGCGATGCGCTTCCACGAGTGGGCGGCCGCGACGGCCGCACGCGGGTCGGCGGTGATGTCCGGTTGCGCCGTCTGATCGGCCGGCAGGTCGACCAGCGCCGCCAGTTCGGGCTCGACGTCGGCCGCGGTGAGGCGGTTCAGCAGCGTCTCGGTCGACGCGGGTGAGGCCGCCAGCCGCGACGCCTGATTGTTGATCATGGCTTCGAACAGCTTGCGCGCCACCCGGCCGTTGCCGAACGTCGCGTTCTTCGGGATGCGGGTGAAATACGTGGTGAGCGCGTCCACCGCGTCGTCGGTCAGCTCGTAATAGTGCTTCGAGCACAGGTTCGAGGTGATCGTGACCAGTTCCTCCACCGAGTAGTTGGGGAACTCCACGGTGCGGGTGAAACGGGAGGCCAGACCTGGGTTGGAGTCGAGGAACTTCTCCATCAGCTCGGAGTAGCCGGCCACGATCACCACGAGCTCGTCGCGATGGTCCTCCATCATCTTCATCAGCGCGTCGATGGCCTCCTGGCCGAAGTCCGGCCCGGACCCGCCGGAACCGGCCGACAGCGTGTACGCCTCGTCGATGAACAGCACGCCGCCGAGCGCCTTGGTCACCAGTTCGGTGGTCTTGATGGCGGTCGAGCCGATGTACTGCCCGACGAGGTCGGCCCGGGCCGCCTCGACCATGTGCCCCTTGCTCAGGATGCCCAGCTCGGCCAGCACCGAGCCGTACAGCCGGGCCACCGTGGTCTTGCCCGTGCCGGGCGGACCGGCGAAGACCAGGTGGCGGCTCATCGGCGGCATCGGCAGGCCACGCTGCTGCCGCACCTGGGCCATCTTCATGAGGTTGATGAGGGCGGTGACCTCGTGCTTGACCCCCTTGAGGCCGATCAGGGAGTTCAGCTCGCGCAGCGGTGCGCTCAGCTCCTCGACGGCTTGGTCCTCCGGCGTCTCGTCCGCCGGCGTGGACGAGTACGAAGACACCGCCGAGGAAGAGGACGGGGTGGGCTCGGGGGCACGGTCCGCCCGCCCCGGCGTGGCCGTCGATTCGACCGTCAGCTGAGCGTTCTCCGAGCGGTGCAGGTCGTCACGGCCGCTGTCCCGCAGGACGCACCGGATCAGGGCCACCGGCTGCGCCGTCTCCACCGAGCAACCGTGGCCGGCACTGTCCAGGATCTCGCAGTCGGTGAAGCGGCCCCGGCTTCCCTCGGCCAGACGCAGGCCGTCGCCGCCGGTCCGGCGGATCCGCAGCCGGCTCGCGTTGGCCACCCCGCCGTCCAGGACCAGGACTCCGTCCGCCGCGGCATCGACGATCTCGGCGTCGGACACCTCCAACTCGGCGCCCTGAACCCGGAGTCCCCCGCCGGTCAGGACAGTGGACCGCAGGTCGAGCCGGGAGCCGGACTCACTGGTGAGCGCGATCGGACCCGTGGTGGTGGCCCGCAGGTCGCGCAGGACGGCCCGGGCGGCGCCGGCCAGGGTCAGGACCGGCTCCGCTCCCCCCTCCAGAGACAGACCCACCCCGTCGACGACCGCCGCGTCCCTCACAACGATGCCGGCCCGGCCGGACGGGTGAGCCCGCACGTCGCGCAGGGTCACCGTGCTTTCCCCGGCGAGCACCGCCACGTTGTCACCGGCGCCGCGAACGGTCACGTCGGTCAGGGACGGGGCGGCACCGTCCACATTGAGCCCGAGCGGCGTGTCGGCGATGGTGCAGCCGGTGAATTCCGGTCGGGCCCGGCCACTGACGTGCACACCGGTGTGACCGGCGCCGATGAACGTGCAACCCGTCAACCGGGGCGCCGCGCCGTCGGTGATGTGTGCCGACTGCAGCGCGGCGCCGGTGAAGGTCGAGTCGATGATCTCGACGTCGGCCTCGCCCCGGCAGAAAAGGTCTACGTTGCCGGTGCCGGACACGGTCAGGCGCCGGATTCGGGCCACGGAACGCTGCTCGAGAACCAGTGCCGGTTTGGCGGCGTCGCGGATCTCGCAGTCCTCCAGGACCAACCGCGCTTCCCCGTTGGCGCACACGCCGTTCGCCCGGGCGCCGCGAACCGTGCACCGCCGCATGGTCAGTGAGCCCTTCTCGCTCACCACGGCGCCGGAGGTGCCCACATCGTGCACGAGAGTGTCCTCGGCCGTGCTGGCGCGGGCCGACAGCACCACGATCCCGGCCCCGGACGGGGCGGTGATCTCACAGCCGCGCAGGGCCAGCGAACCGTCGAGCCGCGCGAGCAACGCCGTCCAGGCCGCCCCGGTGACCCGGCAGTCGTCGAGCGCCACCTCGCCGGCATAAACGTCGAGCGCCGCCAGCTTCGGATCGTCGCTGATCAGCGTGATGCCACGCAGCTGAACTCCCTCGCCGCGCACGACCAGGACGCTGCCTTCCGCGCAGCGCACCTCGACCGGGCCACCCGGCCCCGCGCTGATCGTCAGCCGCTTCCCGAGCTCCAGCTGCTCGGTGTACCGCCCGGGATGCACGACGATCGTGGCGTCGGGTTCGGCCTGGGCCACGGCCGCGCCGATCGTCGTGTAGGCGCCCGGCTCGTGCTTGCTCACGGTCAGAATCTGCCGGCTCATCGGCGCTCTCCTTCACGATCGAGACCAGGCAGCACACTGAACCGGCCGTGTTCCGCCGGGGTGGCCCGCTTCCGCGGCGGAGACTGCGCCCACCGTTCCAGGCTGCGGTGCATCGAGGTCACCGCGAGCTCGTCCAGGGGGGCCCGGTTGCGGTCCACCCGGCCGTCGGCGTCGATCTCGTTGGCCCCGATCTCCCGCAGCAGGATGCCGCCGCGCCGGTCACCCGCCGGCCGCCAGGTCTCGAGGACCTTGAAGCTGGTACCCGGCAGGAACAGCACACGATCTTCGATCCGTTCCGTGCCTTCGGGTTCGAGCAGAGCGGTACGGCGGGCGGTCATGGACCAGAGGAGCAGATCGGTGTCGCCGTCCTGCCCCTCGTGCGGCTGGGTGAGTGCGTTGACCATCGCCCAGTCGGTGACCAGTTTGCGATCGCCGTACAACGCCCATTCACGTTCGTCGGGCGAGATCCGGAACACCGTGCTGCCGCGGAAGGACGGCAGTCGCGACAGACCGGCCACCACGCAGCGGGCGAACGGAACGTGCGGTCCCGGCTCGCCGGTCCTCAGGGCCGCGTCGACACGCTCGCCGCGCCGGGTGAGATACAGCCGCACGGCGACCGAATCGGCCAGCAGACTGCCGGCCTGCGCGCCGCCAGACTGCAGACCGGGCTGTTCGGACATGATGCGTGACACCGAGGACGCCATCCGGTCGAACTCCTCGCTCAACGTCCGGCGTAGCCATTCCCGCTCCTGGTCCAGCGAGCGTTTCGGCAGAACGGCGGTGGCCGCGGCCGCGGGCACGGGTTGGAGAGCCACCTCGGCCACCGTGGCCTTCGCGCCGGGTGCCGTCACCTCCGGCGCAGGATCGGACGTCGGCGGCTGCGCGGGGGGCGTCGGCTCCTTGGGCGGGGCCGGCGGTTCCGTCGTGTCGGCGGGCGGTGTCTTGGCCGGGGCCTTGACGTCGGCCGGCATGTCGACATCGACCGGCAGGACCATGCCCGCCGGCTCCGCAGGCACCGCGATCGTCTCCGGCACCGACCCTGACGATTCCGCCGCTCCACCGTAATCCGCGGGCGGCTCGGGCTCGACGGCGTCAGGTACGGGGACCGGGGATGGTGACATGGCGGGTGGTGACATAGCGGGTGGTGACATGGCGGGCGTTGGCACCGCGACCGACGGTGGCACCACAACCGATGCCGGTGCGGCGGATGTCTGCTCGAGCTGGCCGCGAGCCGGTCGAGGCGCGATGACCGGCAACGACGACGTCGGCCCGGTAAGGGCTCGGGGGGCGCTCGAGTCGGAGCGGGGCTCGGGCAGCTCGACCACGGCCGCGACCGCCGCCGCGGGCGGTGCGGGCAGCGCGTAGTCGGCCAGCACGATCGCCATGGTCCGGTCGCTGCTCTCGGCAATACTCGTGGAGCGGTCGAGGGTCGCGTCCGCCCGGCCGGCGGCTTTGAGGCCGGGGCTGAGCACCGAGGCCGCGAGCGGGTTGCGGCTCGGGCTCTCGGGCAGCCGGGCGGCGAGGTCCCCGGCCAGTTCCCGCATGCGGTCGGCGCGCTTGCCCTCCGAGTCGTCGAAGATGAGGACGGGACCGTCAGGATCAAGCGCCGCCGCCCGTACCCGCTCGGCGTTGCCCGGCTCGTCGACGGGCCGCACCCACAGGCCCGCTTCGACCACCTCCACCACCGCGTCCGGGGCGTACCAGTAGACGCGCGGGCCGATCTCCTCCGCCTGGTTCAGCGGCGACCGATGACTGAGCACGTCCGGACGGCGCGCGCGGGTGTTCTCGTGGGCGCGCGGGGTGTAGCGGAGTTCGGTGGCGAACGGCGCCCAGCCCAGGGAGCCGTCCGGGCGCACAGCTCGGATGTGCGACTGCCGCGGCGTCCCGACCGGCACGCCGGTGTAACAGACGACCGTGGTGCCGAACAGGTCGGCCAGGGCCTGCCCGAGCGCCTCCCCCTCGGGCAGGCGGACCCGGCCGTACTGCACGAAGCGGGTACGGGCCTGCAGCTCCGGCGGCAGGTCGCGCCAGAACCGGACGACGTCGTCGAGTGACAGCGCCGGTGTGCCCGGACAACCCAGCAGCACCGGCATCGTGTCGGAGTCCAGCGGCACGTTGTCGACGAGCCGCCGGCGGTGGTCCGCCACCTGTCCGGGGTAGCGGGTGTCGTGTATCCACACCGCGCCCGGCAGCGGCTCGATCTCGCCGTTGGCACTCGTCGGACGGTTGTCGGTGACCGCGCTGTCCCAGGCCGGCGTCGGGAACCGTTTCGAGTCCCAGGTGGGTGGCCTTCCCGGCCGGAAGCGGACCCAGCCGCTGTGCGGATGGGAGTGCACCAGCAGTGCGCCGCCGGCACCGCGCACGAGGTCGCCGTCGGGCGCGATGACCGTACGGTTCAGCCGTTCCGACAACCATTGTCCGGCCATGGCCGCGGAACCCCGGTTCCGGCCGCAGGCCATGAGCCGGATACCGCGCCGGTGCCGCGGCAGCACGGTCGCCATCGACTCCCACGAATTGATGGCGAGGCCGTCGCCGAGGTCGAGCACGACCACGTCGTTGTCCTCGTCGGTGTTCACCGACAGCGCCAGCGACTGCGCCTCGGCGCTGATGGCGTCAGGCGTGTGCAGGACGATCGCGTTGCCGACCACGTGCCGCACGATCGGGCCGTCCTCGTCCCTTCGAGGGCGTCGCGATTGCCAGATGGCGGGGGCCATGTCGACCTATCCTTCTGCGAGAACGGAGATGGACTCGCGACTGAGCGCCGGCCCCTTCCGCAATGCGGTCAGCAGTTCCTGTGGGAAAGGCACCGGTTTCACTGCGCTGATCTTCAATGCGGCCGCAGCCGACGAGTCCTTCACCGGGAAGGCGACACCCTCCGACGAGATGTAGTAAAGCTGGACAGTGCCGGATGAGGTCCGGGGCACGGCGAACACGACCATCGCCGCCCCGACCGGACCACGCACCGCACCTCGTGCGGCGCCGCCCTTCCCGGGGATGACCGCCGGCGCCTCGACCACGACGCTGCGCACGGTGTTGGCCGTTTCCGGCGCCTGGCGCAGGCAGAGCTTCCGGTCGTCCCGTTCGTGCACCGTGGCATCGGCCAGGTCGGGCAGCCGGTCCAGCAGGGAACGGTCGGCGGACTTCGGCGCGGCCACGACGTCCGCGCCGGCCAGGAAGACCGGCTTGGTGCGGCTCCGGGCGGAGGCGAACAGGAACTCCGTACGGCTCATGACGGCCAGGCCGTCGGCGCGGAGCACGAAGAACTGCTGGATGGGACCGGGACTGTGCCGGAACAGGGTGCCGATCGGGTACGACCGCCCGCCGACCCGGGGCCCGGCGGCCCCTCGCCCCGCGATCTCCGCCGGCGCGAGATCCGGGCCCGCCGGAAGGTGACGGAGCCACGCGGCCGTGACCGGGTACGCGGTGGCCGCCGCGACGCCCAAGGCGACCAGCACGGCTTCGTCCCGGACCCGTAACCGGCGTCCCTGAGTGAGCAGATACACGATGTCGCCCGGTCCTCGCACCACAGAGATCTCGTTCTCCGGCACCGGGGTGAACGGCGCGCGGGGGTCGAGGTCGATGGTCACCCACGGCGCGGCGGAGCCCGAGCCGGACGGGTCCGGCGAGCAGACCAGCCACGGGCCGGACACGAAAGACTCCGGAGGCGGGATGTCCCGAGGCCCGCCGGCGATCCCGATGACCTGGCCACGGGGCACGCCGGCGAGTGACTTCCTCGACACCAGCTTCACCTTGGCCGCAGTCCCCTGCCACAGCAACGCTGTCGGCAGGTCGGCCGGATGCAAGACGCCGTCGACGAGGACGTACCGGGTGCCGGTCTCCTTCTCGACCAGCACGAGGCCGGGCTCGCGAAAGGACTTGCTGCCACCGGGAACGATCCAGCCGTAGACGCCGAAGCCGGCCACCACGAGCACAGCGAGGAGAATGCCGAAGAGCAGCCCGGTGAGCGCCCGGCGGCCGGGTACCTCGCCACCGGACGGGTCGCCCAGGACGAGAGCCGAGTTCAGCCTGCTCATCATGAACTGATGGGCATGAACATGATCGCGTTGAGTCTGCACGTCGCCTACCCGAACAGTCCGCGCGCCCAGCCGTAGAGGCCGAGCACCTGTGCGAGGACCGGCAACACGGCCAGTCCGGTCATGACGTCCAGGAAGGTGGCGGCGTACTCCCAGAACGGGAGCATGCGGCGCGGCCACGGGCGCATGGCCGCCATGACCAGCGGCACGAGCAGGACGGCCAGCCCGATCAGCAGCAACGGACGTCCGGCGGACGGCACCGAGGCCGAGAACCGGTCGATGACCATCAGAAGGCCCGCGACTCCGGCCACGACCAGAGCGATCCGATGCCAGAGACCGAGAAACGTGCGGGCGCGCAACAGCAACGCCGCGGAGACGACGGCGACCAGAGTCCATCCCGCCCACCCGGGCGTGCGAAGGGTGAAGAAGAACAGGAACGGGAGCAGCAGGGCCGAGGCGCCCAGCACCGCGACGAGATAGCTGTCGGCGTCATCGGCGCGTGACCGCACCTGCTCCGAGGGCTCGGGCTCGATGTCGTAATGCATCTCGGCACCGGTCTTGGGCAGCTGCGGACCCCGCAGTCCGGAAATTTTGACTGCGGCCCGGGGCGCCAGCACGATCACAGCGAAGATCGAGGCGGCTCCGATCGCCGCGATACGCGAACCGCTCATCGCGAAGAGGATGTGACTGCCCAGGACGGCGGTCACGGCCAGGGCCAGAATTCCGGCCAGCAGCAAGGGCAGGAACGGCAACCGCGGTGCGGCCGTGCGCTGGCTGAGGATCAGGACGACGGTGACCAGGACGACTGCCACCGCTGCGGCGAACAAGCCCTGCGGCGGGCCCCCCACAGTGGTGCCCGCGGCCACTGCGGCGAACATGGCCGAACCCCCTCCGAAGAGCAGGCCGTACGCCGGATCGTCGAGCTTGCGGCCGGAGACCAGCGCCGAGGCCAGCAAAGCGACCGCGAGCACTCCGGCCGGCACCGCCTGGGCGGCCACCGGTCCTCGGTCGAGAATCACCGTGGCGATCACTGCCATCGCCACGCCGGACAGCAGCAGGAACAGCACACGCCGATATTCCGGCTGCCAACGGTCGGCACGGCGGTTGACCACCGTCGCCACGCCGTCGGCCACGTCGTCGAAGTCCAACTCCGGCAGCGGGTCATCAGCTTGACGCAGGTGCAGCTGTTCGCCGTCGAGCCAGTCCAGGGACTCCGGGGTGCCGCTCAGCTCGAACGGTGCCTGACCCAGGCGTTGCAGCACCCAGCCGCTGGCGGCGATGGTGTCGTCGGGATGCGTGGCCACGACGTGGGAGGCGAGGACCGGCAGGAGCGACGCCACCGTGGTCGTCACGGGCACCGCGAGATCGACCCTGCGCTCCGGTCCCACCACGGTGATACGACACTTGTCGGCCTGTACGACGGCGCTCATTTGCCCTTCCCTCTCATCGGCCGGGCTCCCCGGCCACGTATCCGGTCTGCATCAGTCGCACGCCTCGCCGGGTGACGAGCTGGGCCCGCCCGGGCGGCAGGCGCCGCGGGGCCGCCTCGCCGAGGAACTTGCCCTCCTCCTTGGGATACGAGAACAACGTGGCCGGGGTGCCGAGCTCCCACATGCGGCGGATGACCGGGTCCATCATCGAGCGGCCGGCACCGGACGTGCTGCGGGCGACGATGACGTGCAACCCGACGTAGACACCCTGCGCCAGCAGCGGCAGCAACGGCTCCAGGGTCGATCCAGCCCCGGTTCCGCGCGTCATCAGGTCGTAGTCGTCGACCACGACGAACAACTCGGGACCTTCCCACCAGTCCCGGCGCTTCATGCGCTCGGAGGAGATCTCCGCACCCGGCAACCGGCGCGTCAGCGACACCGAGGCCTGGCCGGCCAGCTCCAGGAGTTTGTCCCCGGTGAAGCTGGCACCGACCTGGTAGTCGGCGCTGATCGCGGTGTCCAGGTCGCGCCGCGAGTCGCCGAGGATGACCTTGGCCTGTTCCGGGGTGTAGCGCTGCTGGACAGCCCGCAGCACGAGCCGCAGCATGTTCGACTTGCCGGTCTCGTTGTCGCCGAAGACCAGCAGGTGCGGTGTGGCCAGGAAGTCGTGCCACACCGGGGCCAGCCGCTGCTCGTCCAGGCCCAGACAGACGCGCATGTCCGGTTGTGGGTCGGGAAGATCAGTGACCGGCAGGTGGGGTGGCAGCATCCGCACCGGCGGGGCGGGCGGGCCGGTCCAGAATGTCGCGACCTCCTCGGCGACCGCCTTGGTCGCCTCGGCCAGGTCGTCGACCGCCGCGACGCCGTCGATCCGGGGCAACGCGCCCAGGAAGTGCGACCCGTCGGGGGTGAGCCCGCGGCCGACCTGGTTCGGCACCGTGGCCGCCTTGCGAGAGCCGAACTCCGAGTCCATCGAGTCGGCCAGCCGCAGCTCCAGCTTGGTGCCGAGCAGGTCACGCAGCCAGGTCCGCATCTCCGACCACCGGGTGGCGGTCGCGATCACGTGGACACCGAACGAGAGGCCCCGGGAGGCGATCTCCTGGATCCTGGGCTCGAGGTCGGAGTAGTCCTGCTTGACGGTGTACCAACCGTCGATCACCAGGAAGACGTGGCCGTGGCGGTCCTCGATCTCGCCCCGCGCCCGGGCAGCCAGATAGGACGCCATGGAGTCCATGCCGCGCTGCGTGAACTCCGCCTCGCGCAGCTCCATGATCTGGCTGACCTCCTCGAGCGTGCGCACCACGCGGTCGCGCTCCAGCCGCGTGGCGATCGAGCCGACATGGGGCAGCCCGGCGACCGAGGCGAGGCCGCCACCGCCGAAATCGAGTCCGTAGAACTGCACTTCGGCTGGGGTGTTGGTGAAGGCCAGGGCGAGCATGAGCGAGCGCAGCAGCGTCGACTTGCCGCTCTGTGGCGCCCCGGCGATGCCGACGTGACCGTCCGCGGCCGACAGGTCCACGACGAGCAGCTCGCGCAGCTGGTCCTGCGGCTTGTCGACCACGCCGACCGGCACCCGCAGCCGGCCCCGCATGCCCTGATCCTCCACCGACATGCCCCGGAAGGGATCCGGCGTGAGGCTGGGCAGCAGGGCGTCCAGCGTGGGCGCAGTCGACAGCGGCGGAAGCCAGATCTGGCGGGCCGGCGGGCCGGCTCCGGCCAGCCGGTCGAGCAGCACCTCGACCAGGCTCGGCGCCGTCACCTCGGGCTGCGGGTCGTCGGCGCTTTCCGCCTCGACCGGCTCGATCTCCTCGATCCGCTCAGGCAGGGGCAGGAGTCGCGTCGTGAACGGAACCACGTCCGCGGCGACGACGTCGATGTCCGGCGCCGCTCCCGCGCCCGGGGCACGTCCGACATAGGGCCCGGAGACGTACGCGGCTTTGAACCGGACCAGATTGGTGGTGTCCACCTTGAGATAGCCGTTGCCTGGCTCGGGCGGGAGCTCATAGGCGGCGCCGACACCAATGACCGCGCGCGACTCCATCGACGAGAAGGTGCGCAGGGCCAGCCGATACGAAAGGTGGCCCTCCACCCGGTTGATGCGGCCCTCATCGAGCCGCTGAGAAGCAAGGAGCAGATGGACGCCGAGGCTGCGGCCCAGCCGTCCGATCGAGACGAACAGATCCATGAACTCGGCCTTGCTCGACAGCAGCTCGGAGAACTCGTCCACGATGATGAGCAGCGTGGGGAAAGGCACCAATGGCGCGCCCGCCCCCCGGGCCTTCTCGTAGTCGAACAGCGACGCGTAGCCGCTGGCCCGCAGCATCTCCTGGCGCCGGGTCATCTCGCCGTTGAGCGCGTCCTGCATGCGGTCGACCAGCGGCAGTTCGTCGGCCAGGTTGGTGATGACGGCCGAGGTGTGCGGCAGCCGGTCCATGCCCAGGAAGGTGGCGCCGCCCTTGAAGTCGACCAGGACCAGGTTGAGGATCTCCGACGAGTGGGTCGCGGCCAGCCCGACCACGAGGGTGCGCAGCAGCTCGCTCTTGCCCGAACCGGTGGCACCGATCAGCAGACCGTGTGGCCCCATGCCGCCCTGCGCCGACTCCTTGACGTCGAGCTCGATGACCTCACCGTCCGCGGTGACGCCGATCGGCACCTGCAGGCGGTTGCGCTGCGGCTGCCGGGACCGCCAGAGCGCGGCCACGTCGAAGGTGTGCACGTCACGGATGCCCAGCAGCGTGGCGAGGTCGAAGTCGCTCTCCAGGGGCTCGTCGACGATGTCGAGCGTGCCGCTGGTCCGCTTCGGGGCGATGATCCGGGCCAGCGCGTCGGCCTGGGTCTCGGAGAGCCCGTCGCGCACCGCCGAGCCGCTGACGTCGCCCGCGGGATAACGCACCTCGGCGCCGTCCACGGTGAGCCGCAGCACCTTGGGCCCACCCGGCATCGCCCCGGTGATGTCGAGCAGGACCACGTTGCGGATGCCCGAGCCGAGCAGCCGGGAGCTGTCCGGGATGTCGGCCAGGTGGGCGACGATCACCAGGAAGGGTTCGGTGGAGCTGGGCCGCGCGGTGCGGTCGTGGTCGCCGCGGTCGGCAAGTTCCGTCCCGAGCAGGTCCAGCAACGCGTCGTGGTCACCGGCGAAGAGCCGCACCGGGCCGGCGGCGTCGACGTCGGTGGGGTGCGCGTTGTGCGGAAGCCACTTCACGAACTCCCAAGGGCCCCGATGCACCTCAGTGGCCAGGACCGCGACCCGCAGCTCGTCCGGCGCATGCAGGGTGACCAGCTGAGCCACCATCGCCCGGGCCAGTTCGACGGCGGGGCCGGCCTCGCCCTCGAACTCGATGCTGGTGAAGCTGCGCAGGTTCACCGAGATCGGGATGCCGGACACCGACCGGTAGGCCTCGACGAAGCGACGCAGTGCGATCGACGACAACGGTTCGAGGTCCTCGACGGGCTTTGTCTCCGGCGGGACGAACGACCGCATGGCGGTCTGGCGGCCCAGCCCGATCCGGACGCGGGCGAAGTCCTCATGCGCGGGGCGGCGTTCCCACAGGCGGCTGCTCATCGCGAGCGACCACAGCCACTCGGGCGGCGGGTTGTCCCACAGCACGTGTCGTCGCTGTTCGTCGGCCGCGGCGCGAGCCTGCTTGCGCAGCTGGGCGATGTAGCGCAGGAAGTCCCGCCGCTCGCCGAGCATCTTGCGCTTGCGCTCGGCGGCGCCCCGGCCGACCTGCACCACGCCCATCAGCAGCATGCCGGCGGCCATGGCGCCGCCCATCACGTACATGATCGGTGCCCGGCTGTAGAGCCCGAACATCGCCATCATGCCGCCCATGCCGAGGCCCATCGGCACGGTCATCGCGAACGACCGGAAGTCGAGTTGCGCGTCCTCGGCCATGACCGGTGGCTCCTGCAGGTGCACCTCTCCCTCGGGTGCCTCGGGCCCGGCCGCCCGGGGCGGTCGCTTGACGGTGACCGTGCTCATCCCAGGGTTCCCGAATGCCTGGTTCCGTTGCCCCAGGCGTCGGTTTCCTGCCGCAGCAGGCCGACCGCGTAACGGTCGTTGCGGAACCGTTCCACCGCGGCGTCGCCGTCCTCGTCGTCCGGCTCCTTCTTGGCCGGCTCGCGCTTGGCCGCCTCAGCTTCGGCCTGCCGCTCCTTCTCCTCGTCCCACAGGCGCTTGCGCTCGACCGCCGCCTCATAGACCTCTTCGACGGTGCGGTCCGGGCCGCCGCAGTACAGCACCGGCTCCTCGGCCAGGGCCGGGCTTTCGGAGGAGCGCCGCCAGACCTGCCGGGGCACCGGCCCGGCGTTGTTCTGCGCAGTCATAGTTCAGCTCCTGTTCGTCGGGTCTTCGTGCGGGCGGGGGCCGTCCTCGAGCAGCCAGCTACCGTCGGTGTCGCCCCATGCCGCCGGGTCCTCCTCGACGTGTTCCAGATCGAGGACCGGCACCACGTCGTCAGCCGGAGCCACCGGCGTGGCTTCGGCCCAGGGGCCACCGGCAGCCCAGGCTTCGGCTGTCTCGGCCAGCAGCTCAGCAGCCTGGGATGAGGCGACCGCCGGCTCCTCCTCCGCATCGGCCACCGGCGTGAGTGGCATGACCGGCACGGCGGGCGCCCGCGTGCCCACCCCTGGGCTCGGCTCGGCCCAGCCCTCCGACTGCGTGAGCACCGGCTCCGCCGCGGCAACCGGCACCGGTTCGGCGGCGGGGGGCGGGCCCTGCTCGAGTTCTTGCTTGCCGGGCGACCGGCTCTCGCCTCCCTTCGCGGGGGCGGCCGGCCGGTCACCGGGCGCTGTCTGGCCGGGTGCCGAGCCGGACGGCACTGGCACGGCCAGAGGCGGCTCGGCGACCTGCGGGACATCGCCCGCCGGGTCGCCCCGGTCCCACTCGCCGCCGTCGCCACACACCAGCCCGGCCGCATCGGGACGGCCGGACTTGCTGTCGGAGCCGGCCGGGGATCCCGGCGGGCCGCCCTCCGGGAGTGCGGACATCATCATGGGAGTGGCCGTCGGAGCCACCTCGAAGCCGGCTCCGGCGGTGTCCAGTCCGGACCCGCCGGCTGCGACGCCACCGGTCGGCACGTCCGGCCCCTCCACGCCGTCGAGCTGCCAGTCGGCCACGTCCCCCTCGACCAGTCCGGCCGCGTCCGGCCGGTCGGGCACGCCCGAGCCGCTGCCGCCCTGCGGCCCACCGCCCGGGCTGCCCGGCGCCATCGGCATACCGCCCGTGCCCGGTTTTCCGGCACCCGAGCCCACTCCGGCACCCGAGCCCACTCCGGCGGCCGGTCGCCCGCTCGGTGAGCCAGCAGCACCCGAGGTGTTCGGCAAGCCGGCTCCGCCTGCGGAGTTCTGCAGGCCGGTTCCGCCCGCAGGGGTGAAACCGCCGGGTTCCGGAGGCCGCAGAGCCGCGTTGCCGCCCACGGGCGTCCAGGCTTCCGCGTCACCCTCGAGCAGCCCACTGGCGTCTGGACGATCAGGCACGCCGGA
This sequence comes from Paractinoplanes hotanensis, assembly GCF_023717965.1. NCBI lineage: Bacteria > Bacillati > Actinomycetota > Actinomycetes > Micromonosporales > Micromonosporaceae > Paractinoplanes > Paractinoplanes hotanensis. The sequence continues at coordinate 26,901 of NZ_JAMQOL010000061.1, forward strand.
GCCGCCACCCGCGCCCCCGGGTGAGCCCGGCGGGGCCGCTGGTGGCATACCGCCGGCGCCCGGCGCGCCGGCATTCGGCGCGCTGGCATTCGGAACACCGCCCGGCAGACCCGGAAGGTTG
>NZ_JAMQOL010000062.1:0-74831 GCF_023717965.1 Paractinoplanes hotanensis
GCACCCGGCGTACTGACACCCGGAACACCGCCCGGCAGACCCGGAAGGTTGGCACCCGGCGTACTGACACCCGGAACACCGCCCGGCAGACCCGGAAGGTTGGCACCCGGCGTACTGACACCCGGAACGCCTCCGGGCAGACCCGGGACGTTGACGCCGGTACCGATGGAACCCGCACCCGGCCCGGTCGGCAGCGCCGGCGGCCGCGGAGCGGGGAGCGGCCCGCCCGCCACCGGACGATCAAGTCCGGCCGGCGGGGTAAGGCCGGTTCCCGGCCGGTTCGGGAGGTCAACCGGGGGTGGCGCCGGAGGGCGGACGGGTGAAGGCACGGCCGAATTGCCACCGGTGCCGGTTCGGGGCGGACCGCCTGCGGGCGCGGGAACGAGCGGCACGCCACCCGGGACACCACCGGGGAATCCGCCCGGCGGCGGCGGCGCAGGCAGATCAGCCGGGGACAGCCCGTTGCCGTCCGGGATGTCGAGGTTCGGCACGCCACCGGGCGGAGGCACACGGCCCAGGTTGAGCGGGCCGTTGCCACCCGGACCGCCGAGATTCGGCACTCCACCCGGCGGCGGAAGGTTGCCTCCCCCGCCGGTGCCACCTCCGCCCAGGCCGGGCACGCCACCGGGTGGCGGTGGAGCCGCCCCGGACGGGGGCGGCACAGGTGACGGAGGAGGCACCTCGGACGGAGGCGGCACAGATGACGGAGGAGGCACCTCGGACGGAGGCGGCACAGATGACGGAGGAGGCACCTCGGACGGAGGCGGCGGGGGCGGCACAGATGGCGGAGGGGGCGAGGGGACGTTGCTCGGATCCGCTCCGGGAGGCTGCTGGAACTCGGCGACCTTGATCTCGTCGTAGACCTTGACCAACTGGTCGATCTCGTAGGCCATCATCCGGGCCATCGGCTTCTCGTAGGCGCCACCGGTGATCGCTACCAAGCCGTCTTTACCGACCGGGGCGCCGGACATGCGGGCCAATGTCGCGTAGGCGCTGTCCCAGTACTTGACGTTGCGCTGTGCGTAGGCCAGAGCGTTGCCCGCCCGGTACATCTGCTCCGGGACGTTGTAGGAGATGCCCGTGGCCGGACTACCCTTGATGGCCTCGGCATGACTGCGCACGTTGTCGGCGATATCTGTCATCTTCTGGAGGAAAGCCTCGGCCGCCGGACCTTGCCAGGGTTTGCCCTCTCCCGCGACGGCTTGGGAGTGCTCCCGGAGGACTCGCTCGATCCAGGTCAGAGCCTGCTGCGCACGGTCGAAGGCCGCGCCGGTGTCGGCCAGAGACTGCGGGCTGACAAGACTGGCGGCGTAAGCCTTGCCGGCGTCCGTCGCCAGAGCTGCCCCGCCCACCACAGCGGACCGGAGGAGCCGCCATCCGCCCGGTTGATCTACGTAGGCCTGATAGTCCAGCCGATTGTCGATGGGCACTTTCCGAGGAGCGAAAGTGGCGTTCGGATCTTTGTCGCCGTTGGGAGCGTCAGCCGCGTCCGACATTGCCTGACCTTGGTGAGAGTATGAACGGGAAGCAGAGAAGGCGGGCCGGGCTCAGTTGCCGGCGACAGCCTCACTGTTGGTGCCGCTGTCGCCGAGGACGCCCAGCCGGGCATCGCTGCGCCCGGTCAGCTCCTTGAATGTCTGAACGCTCAGGCTGTTCAGTTCCTCGGCGGTGTCGTAGTCCTTGGCGATCTTGCTGACCTCCTCGGCCACCTCGTACAGCAGCTCCTGGAGTCGGTCCAGCACCACCTTCACGTCCTCTTTCAAGCCGCCACCGGCATCGTCGACGATGAGGTTGCGAGTGACCTGAGCGACGGCGAAACCGCCCGGGCGCGGATCGACCGCGTCCACGGCGGTCTTCGACTCCATCAGGATCCCGCCGCCAGCCGGCACGATGGCCTTCAATGTGTTGGCGAAATGCTGAAGAGCCTCCGTGCTGACCGTGACCCCGCCCTTGCCGCCGGACTTGGCGTCGTACGGCTTCACCGGCAGCTCATTGAAGCCGGAAGATGGCCGATCGATGTAGGACTCGTTCGGGTCGAACGGTGGCGGCGGGTCCGTCATCCCCTCCCGCTTGTCTTCGACGTACCCTTTCCAGGTTTCCGGCTTCGTCTGATCCTGGAACCACATCCAGGCCTCCCACTGGTCCGGTGGGTAATTGCTGGCCAGGAGCCGGTTGGTCTGGGCACTTCCGCCCTGATCCATGTTGTCTTTCCACATCTTGGCCAGGACGGACATCGACCAGCTCTCCCCGGATTCAGGAAGGTGGTGGTCCTTGTCGTACTTGTCGAACAGGCCGAGATAGGCGGCGCCCTCGATGCTCGGACTGGTCAGATCCGCTGCCATGGTCGGCGATCCCCTCGTGAATCAGTGCGGTCACGGAGTCGATGAGCCGGCCGCCCGATTGTTCGGGCGGCCGCGACGGCGTGCGTTATTCGAAGCGGGCCCGGTTGGTGGTCTCGGCGTGGCTGTAGGTCTCGACCACGCCGGTCAGGGTGTGGCGAGCGTTGTCCAGGAAACCGCTCATCTCGATCGCGGACTGGTCCCAGCGGGCCTTCGCCACCTGATAGGCGGTGCGGACCTGCTCGCTCTTCCAGGAGTCGAGGCTGCTCTCGACGTTGCGCTCGAGTTCGTCCAGGGCCAGCTTGATCTGCTGGTTGATGCGCTCGACGTCGTCGAGAAACGCCTCGGCCTGCCCGAAATTGATGCTGAAGTCGCTCAAGGTGATGCCCTTTCCGTGGGGTGAGGAGAATCAGGAGAAGCCAGGAAGATCTGATTGCAGCCTGCTCGTGGACGAGGTCGTCTCGTCCTCGGCGGCGAGGTAGGTCGCGCTGGCCCCCTGCAGCTGTCCCCGCAGCTCATCCAAGGCTGAGATGACCTGGTTGAAGGACTGTCCCCACTGCTCCATCGCCGTGCGGAAACCCTGCGAGGCCTGCCCCTTCCAGAAGATGGTCAGGTCCTCGACCCGGCCGGCGACGCTCTCATTGGAAGTGCGGAACTCGCCGGACTTCGCCTCGAACTCCTGGGCTGCTGCACGCATGCCCGCTTCAGTAGTGGAGACAGTACTCACGGTGGTCGAACTCCTTTGTGCGGAAGTCATTGGCGTCACCGATTCATCGGCGACCGCTGCGCAAGCTTGGGATGTCCTACCTTGGTCGCCAACGGCATGGGCGATACCTGCACGGGCGTTCCGGAAGATTGCACGCGGAAGCGGCAGGAGCGCGCTCGAGACCGCACCAATGTGCTGACATGCTGCACCACGGTGACGACCGGTGAACCTTCTCTTCCGGCCGACCCGTGCGCTCTGGTGAACTTTTCGACTCGACCTACGTCGTACCAGGCATGATGTTTCCCGTCTGCGCCCCTTCGTCATGAGATTGTTCAGCAAGAAGGCGCCGCCCCAGAATGAGACCATCGCCGAGTTCTGGCAGTGGTGGAACACCGCGCGGGACGACGTGGCGAAAGCCGTCAACGACGGCACACTCGTCGGGCTCGGCAAGGAGATCGAGCGCCGGGTGCACGCTGTCGATCCCGGCCTGAGCTGGGAGGTCAGGCGGAGCAGCACCTCCGCGCACGTGCTGGCCGTCACTCCCCGCTACCCGGCGAACGTCCGGGCGGCGGCCGAGCGGTGGCTGGCCGCCGCTCCGCCGGCCGACGAGACCTGGTCCTATCGATCCGTACTGGTCGTGGCCGATCCCGAAGCGCTCGAGTCCACCAGGGAACACGGCGGGCATGTGGTCGATCTGGCCGAGACCCGGTACTGCATCACGGTGCGGGAACAGGACCGGCAGATCGATGTCGTCTGCTGGCACCCCGCCTTCGAAGGCCTCCCGGAGGACGCCCGAGAGCATTTCGCTTACCACGCCATCGACTGGGCTCTCGGCGAGGACGACGCGGTGGTCTGGACCGATGAGATCACCTGGACCGCGGCCGAGCCCGCGAAATCCTGCTCCCCGGCCGAGTTCCGGGAGGCTGTCAGCGCGTTGGCCGGCCGCGCCGACCACTGGAAGTTGTGGTCCGGCAACTGGAACGGGTCAACGTTCCGCACCGTGGTCGCGGCTCCGTTGCATCCCGAGCGCTGGCCCCGGTTCGACCAGCACGTGTTGATCCGGCTGCCGTATCGGCGGTTCGACGACGAGCAACTCCCGGTCGACGAGTCACTCACGGCGCTGCGCCGGTTCGAGGAGAAGCTGAGCGAGGCAGCCGGCGCCGACGGTGCGCTGGTCGCCCACGAGACGGTCGATGGCCGGCGGACGCTCCACTTCTACGTCGATTCGCAGACCGGCGCATTGGCCGAACTCGAGTCGCGCCTCCCCCAGTGGCGCGAGGGCCAAGCCTCGGTCGACACGCTGCTCGATCCGATGTTCCAGCGTGTCGAGTATCTCCAGTAGAGCCGCGACCACCGGCGTCACCGCGCCCTCCGGATGCGCGCGAATGAACGCCCGCGGCGGCGGTCGATGCTGCACTGACGAACGATCGTGACGACCTGCTGCACGGACGTTCCGTAGTCGGACGCGCTGCACGCGAACCGGGACGGGGCGACATTCACTTGTGAGTTCGAGGAGAGGGGCCGGAGATGGATCTGCAGGGGCGTATGGAAGGCGTGCTCGCCGAATTCGAGCGTCAGCGCAGCAACTTGGCGGAGGTGCAGCGCAAGATGCGGGACCTTTCGGAGACGGCGACATCACCGCGGCGCGAGGTCTCGGTCACGGTCGGACAGAATGGCGTGCTGACTGCCATCCAGTTCCCGTCCACCGCCTTCCGGCGGATGACGCCCGGCGAGCTCAGTTCCGTGCTGATGGCCACCTACGCCGACGCCAAGGAGAAGGTGCTGGCGCGATCGGCCGAGATGCTGCAGCCGCACCTGTCGGAAGGGGCGGACGCGGGCGCGCTCGTGCGAGGCACCGCCAAGTCTGACGTCTACATGCCGGATCCCTCGTCGTTGCCGGCCGAGATCCGCGAAATGTTCGGGTTCGGATCGTCGCCGCGATAAGCGGGACGCCTCACGTCACAAGTATCGGTCGGACTATGAATTGCTGGTGTCTCTGTGGTTGACATGCACATCGAGGACCCGAACTACCAGTGGGTCTACGACTTGCTTTTCTATACCACCGGCGAGCGGCCCCCCGAGGCTGACATCGCTGCTCTACGCGCGATGAGGGACGACCTGCTTCGTACCTCGGCCGCCGTAACGGGTCAGGTCGGCGTCACCGCGGCCCTGATCCACCGGGTGCCCGATCACTTGGAGGGCCCGGCGGCCGACGCGTTCATGCTGTACGCGTCCGACATCCCCAAGAACCTCCCGGCCGTGAGCGCGATCTCCAACACACTGGCGGTCTCGGCTGACGACTTCGCGCGCGAGGCGGAGGCCGCCCAGTACGTAGTCGCCATGATCGCATTCTGGACGGTCTGGGAGATTTACAAGGCCCTCATGACCGGCTTCGGCGCCGCTGCGACGGGCGCCATCATCGCGGTGGGTCGGCAGTTGGTCAAAGAGACACTTCAGGGACTTCGGAACTCGCTGACCGCCACCCTGCGGAACACCGTCGACGACATCGCCCGCGCGACCTCGAACCTGAGCATCACCAAGACCCCGGGCGGCACGAAATTCTCCGACATGACCAAGCTTCAGAAGACCGAATTCTTGACCAAGGGCGCAGTGCTCGAGATGGCCGACGAAGCCGGTGAAGAAGCCTCACTGACCGCGGCTGCACAGGGGATGCAGGGCATCCAGGGAAACCGTGACGGTTTCGATGTCAGGGACATCGCGACATCCGCCGGCATGGGTGCCGCCGCCGCAGGCGTGATCGACGCCTACGCGAAAGCCGGCAAGGTCGCGCTCCGCGGAGTCACGAACAAGAAGGTCGCCGACTACCTCGTCGATCAGAAACACACCTCGAGCATCAGGCAGATGGGGCTGAGAAGCCTCTATCACGGTGCCAATGAAGCCGCAGGCGAAGCCACAGTCGTGACGGCCATGGGTGGCAGCTTCGGGGGCCTGCAGGGCGTGGCCACCATTTCGTCCTCGATGTTCCACAGTCTGGCCACCGGCCTTCCCGTGATCGGTGTCGTGCCCACGCACGTGCCCAAACCCGACAAGGGCACGGACACGCCGTCGATGCCCGACCTCGACAACAACGGCACACCGAGCACCGGGACCCCACCCGCCGGCGGCGGCCCGCAGGGCAACGTGGCTGCCCCGGCCGGCACGCCCGCACCCGTCAACTCCGGCACCGGGCCATCACCGACCGGCTCCGGCGCGGAGAACCGGCCGGCTCCGGGCGGCGCGGCTGACCCGGACGACCGGGGAACGACGCCGGGCGGGTCCGCCGACGACGGCCGCCCCGACGCGGCCGGCCACAGCAATGCCGCGAACCCGTCCACCACAGTCGACGGCCCAGCGACCGGCAACCAACCGGCAACCAACAGCACCCCCAGCGCGAACGGCACCCCGGCGGCAAGCGGCACCCCGGTGCCGAGCGGCATGTCCGACGCGACCGGCGCGCCCCTGGCGAGCAGCACCCCGGTTCCGAGTGGCGCGCCCAGTTCCAGCGGCACCCCGATGACAGGCGATACCCCCGTGTCCGTCGGCGCTCCCCCCGCTGGCGGTAATGCGGCCGTGGGCGGAACCCCCGCTGCGGGCGGCTCCAGCTTGACGGGCGGCAGCACCACTCCGAGCGCCTCGCCCACCGGCGGGGCCCTCTCCTCCCCCAGCGCCTCACCCACAGGCGGCAGCACCACCCCCAGCGCCTCACCCACGGGCGGCACCTCCTCTCCGAGCGGTACCGGCGCTGCGGCGAGCCCGTCGGCCGACGGCGGGAAGGCCGTGGACAGCCCAAGCTCCGCGACGCCTGCGCCTGCGCCTGCGCCTGCCAGTGTCAGCGCGGCCGGCAACGCCTCGCTGGCGACAGACGTGTCCGCACCGCCGGCTCAGCCTCAAGGCCTGGCCGGCCTGGACGGTCCGATCAGCAGTGCGCCCGACGCCCTTGCCGCAGAACCCATCGGGGTCTCAGCACCGTCCACCACTGGCACGCCGACAGCCGGCCCGGCCCCGACCGGCACATCCAGCCCGAGCCCGACCAGCACGCCCGCACCTAGCCCGGCCACAACCGGCACGGCCTCATCAAGCCCGACCCCGACAAGCACGACCTCATCAAGCCCGGCCACCTCCAGCACCACCAAAAGCGAGGGCACCACCAAAAGCGAGGGCACCGGCACCAGCGAGGTGAACCGCCCAGCGCCCGAGCGCCCCGTACAGCCCGCCGATGTCACCGTCGCGACGGGATCGCTGACGGCGACCGGTCTGCCCGGGCTGGAGTCCACCCTCGTCTCCACGGTCGTACCCGCGCCGACATCCGGCGTCTCCGACGCGGTCGTCGGCTCGGAAGACGGAGCCCCGGCCGACACGCCCGCCGAGCAGGGTCAGCAGGCCACCTCCGGGATGCAGCCGGATTCCGGCTCGAGGACCGTGATGGTCAATCGGCACCGGGTGCAGGTTCGCACCGTACGCAATGGCACCCGGCACCAGTTCGTCCTGGTCCCGGACGACCAGTGGGCACAGCTGGCCGATGCCACCCTCATGCCCGACGGAACCAACCCGGCCCTGATCGTGCATGGCGGCACATCCGGCACGGTCACGGTTCCGGTACGACGAGCCAACGGCAACCACGGGCAGGCCGTGCTCACCCCGGACGAGGTCGGCATCCTCATGCGAAAGCTGGCGCCGGAGGCCCCGTCCTGGTCGCTGGTCGCCTGCGGGACCGGCGCCGTCGACGGCGGCTTCGCCCAGCAGACCGCCGACGCCATCGGTGTCGACGTGCTGGCTCCGGTCGGCGCGGTCGCGGTCGGAGCCGATGTGGCAGGCGGCTTGTCAACCCGTGACAGCACGAGCTGGCAGCTGTTCGTGCCCGACGACTCTGTCGGGTCAGGCTGGGACGTCCTCAACGACGAGCGAGAGTTCGAGGGCGTTCTGGCCATGGACGACCCGGCCCGCACCGGGCTCGAGATGTCCGTGGACGCCCCGTGGGAGGAAGACGTCCACGACGTGGACGCCGCCGCGACGCTGGCGGCGAGACTTGCGCCGTTGAGGCAGTTCTCTGAGACGGACCCGGCCGGCAACGCGAAAGCCGACCTGATCCTGATGGCCTCACCGACTCTGGACCGCGTGTGGCTGGCGGTCCGTCTCCCCAACCGGGACGAGCTGGTGAACCTGGGCTCCTCCCAACTGGAAGATCCTGTTCTCGACGAGTCGCTGACCGTGCTGGCCGCCACCACCATGGGCGCGGAAGGACTGGCCGAGGCTGTCCGGTTCAGCGAGGAGAGTCCCCAGCTCTGGGCCCAATCACTGCGCGTGGGGAACGCGGAGTTCACCCGCCGGTTCTGGTCGAGGGCTGCCGGTAAGCGCATCACCGACGCCCCGCAGACGGCCGGCGTGCCAGAGTTCATCCAAGCGATGCGGCCGTGGTCGAACCGAACGTGGTCAGACGCGGACACGCCCGTGGCCCCCCTGGAGGGAGAACATCTCCTGGCCTTGGAGCGTGCTCACCAGATGCTGGACAGCCAGGACGAGCAGGCTCGGCTTTCGGCCATCAGGTGGGCACGTCACCAGGTCGCCCTGGACCATCAGCGTCCCGCGGTCATCGGCCCGCCCACGGCCGCTCAGAGGCATCAGCTAGGGCTTTTGGAGGACTTCGCCACGCTGGTCGCGGCGGAGAGCGTCGAGAATTCGCGGGAGGACGCCATCGAATTCTCGCAAAGCCTGGGCCGTTCCTACGGCACACTGCGAGACTTCACGCCTTTCATGCCGCCCACCACACTGCAGGCAATCGGCTCCAACGGCTGGCAGAGAAAATACGACGAGCTCACCGAGCCGCTTCGCCGGTTCGTCATTCAGTCGCGGGACGGCCGGTTGCAGGATATCGAACTCATCCTTGTCGCCGCGCCGCCACGAGTCCGGTCCGGTGACATCAGCCCGGGTCACGCGGTTGTTGCTTTTCGCCTGCCCAACGGCGAACAGGTCGCCCTCGGGTTCTACCCGGACCGCGGCCTGTTCGGCGCGCAAGGCGCCATCAAGGACGACAACACTTACATCACGGCCCCCAAGACACGGGTGCTCGCACGATTCGCCATCAGCGGGGGCCACCTGACCGAGGCGTTGGAGTTCATCGATGAACACAAGGGCGACGACTACCATCTCTTGACACAGAACTGTGTGGTCTTCGCCATTGGGCTGGTGTCGGCGACGATCGGCAAGGATGTCGTCGGCAAGCCGGTCACCAGCCCCCGCCAGCTCATCGACGCTCTTTATCAGAACGGAGCCTGGGCCGACGAGGGTGCCGGCCGCCTCGACCTGACCGACCGGGCCAAGCAGAGGCTTGTCTCAGCCAATCATTACCTCGAGCTGGTCGGCACCCGGACACGGGGACACGCCGCGGCGATTTCGTGGGCGAAGTTCCAGATCGCGATCGACCACCAAAGGCCGTTGGTCGTCGCCACCCCGGACGGGCGGCAACAGCAGCAGCTCGACATGCTGGACGCGTTCGCCACGCTGGTAGCGGCCGAATACCACGCCAAGGGCAAGAGGGCCGCCGTCGCGCTGTCCCAGGATCTCGGCCAAGACCATGGAACACTCCGCACCCCCGGGAACGTCGAGCCGCAGTACCTCGAATCCGAGCCCGCCACCATCTCCCTGCCCACCGAAGGCCCCTCGTCAGTCGGACAGACCTACGAAGTGTTGTCCGAATCGGAGATCAGCCGGGCCACCTCCGTGGAGACGGTATTCGACGCCGGCGACGCGTTCGACTCGCCTCCGGCCTCAGCCGGCGTGCGTGCTGTTGACGACCGCTCACCCGGGGATCGCGCCCGCCAGGCGCTGGGCCTATCGGCCACCCTCCGGGAGCCGGGCCGGTTGGACGATGCGGCACTGCGCGAAGTCGTAGCACAGGTGATGACCTCCGTCCGGGGCGAGTCCACCGTGAAGCAGCAACTGCCGGACGAGTTGTCCATGACTGACTGTGTCGAGCTGGCGAACACCTACGTCGCCCTCGTACACCCACGCGTCAGAACCCTCGAGTCGATCGACGACCTCGCCCTCGACCGCGGCGGCGTGACCGGCGTGCGCGCCGGACTCGTCGCGGGCCCCGGTTGGGCAACCGTCGACGACGCGAACGCCTTGCACCGCCTCGTCGACGACCTCGGCCCCGGCGCCACCGCCATCCTGGTGGAAAGCCGCGGGAACGGCCGCATGGGGCACGTCCGCGCCTGGCAGAACACCCGGGACGGCCTCCGCGGAGTCGACCCGCAGAACACTCAGAAACAGGTCTACCCCCTCGACCGGCCCGACCCGATCGGTAGCAGGACGGAGGGGCCGGACAGCCGCGCGGGCATCAGACAAACCTGGGCCGTGGTCATCGACAGCAATGGCCGAGTTGTCGACCCCACCACCCGACGCGAAGAACACACTTGGGCCGACCCGTGGTCGACCTCGGCCCTACCCGCACTCATCGACGCCCCGACCAGCCACGAATTCGGCGCCCACGCCGAAGAGGTCGAACTGCACAACGTCTGGTTGTCACAAGGCGGCAAGAAGTTGCCGGGAAAGACTGTGCTGGCGACGTCGAGAGACGGCTCCGTCACCATCGTCGCCGACAACAAGACTGTCTGGGTCGGCGAGAACACCCAGCTGTTCGAGAGCGAGCAGGCCAGGAGTTCGGCGGGAGTGCGACGCCACCCCGACCTTGACCGACTGACAATCTCGGTACCGGAGATCGTCAGTGTGCCGGGCCAAGTGCTCATGAACGAGACAGGGGCGGAGCTCAACAACGTTCAGAGGTGGCGCAACGACGCCGTGACACGGCTGTGGCGAGCCAAACCACCCACGGAAGTCACGGATCACCACACTCTGGGCTCTCTTCTTTCCTCAGAGTGGTACGACGTCACGCCGGAACACCGTGACGCTACGGTCTACCTTCTGCCCGGCATGCACGCGGATGCGCCGCTGTATGTCCAGTTCACCGAAGACGTGCCCATGGCCGGCGTCTACCACTTCCTCGAGCGTGTCGCGGCCGACGCCCGGCCGATCGAGCCGAACAAGGGTCTGCTGGAGGCCTCACTTAGGTTCGGGCGCGACGTCGGGGCGCTCTTCGTAGCGCAAAAGTACGGTGTCCGGCCGCGGAACGAGGACATCGCGTTGCTGGCCCCGATGTGGCCCGTCGCCTCGTTGAGCGGGACCATGGCTCTCACCTTCGTCGTGACCGCCGGCGTGACGGAATGGCAGGTCGAGCGCCTGGCATCGCTGAAGGGCCGGATGGCGGTGGCGTCGCGACACTCCCTCCGAACGCTCCGGGACGCCCTCGGACCGGAGATCCAGCAGTTCCTGTCGGACCATGTCGCCGATATTCACTCGCTTTTCGCGTCTCACTTCCTCCGCCAGTTGCCCGGATTCCCTGCGGCTTACAACGACCGGCTCGGCCTGCCGCGGAGGACCCCGGTAGATATCTCTTCGATTACGCTGACCGATGAGGACAATGCCCTCATCGGCACCGTCGAGCAGGTCCTGAGCGAGGTCCTTGCTCCCTCACCCCAGGATCCACCCATCCGTCCCGGCCATTTCTATATCGCGGAATCCAGATCCGGCGGCACCCTGAACCAGCGTGGCCACGGAATGCAGGCTCTGCCGCCCACCGTCGCCATCGAGGTTCGCTACTACGGCCGGCCGAAGGCCACCCACTCCGACCTCGCCAAGAATTTCAGCGACTTCGAGATGCTCGACCGGGACTCGCACGCCTTGAGGAACGCCGCTCAGACCGCGGACTACAGCGCCATTGCCTCGGGCTGGCTCGCGAGTCCTCCAGGACAGACAATCATCGGTGAACTGTTGCGGGCGGTCGGCGCCGAAGGAAGACCAAGCCAATCGGGTATCGCGCGGCTACGTCGCTCGATCTCCGAATACGTGCAGGCACAACCAGGAACATACTGGTACGTGAAGGCTGCGTTCGGCCCCGCCGAGTCCCGGTTCGGCCAAGAACTGGTCACACCCCCCGTTGCTCCGCCCGTCCAGGGTCAGTGGGTGGGGCGCCATGGCCTCGGTGCCCCACCCCGACCAGCCCACGACGACATCTCCGGCCTACGGTGGTGGGCGCCGGACATCCCACCGGAATCCGACCTCGAAGGCGAATTCCATCGTCGTTACGACTGGCTATCAGAGATCAACAGTCCGAACCGCGACCCCGGCGACGAGTTCACCAACTGCCTCTACACCGCGATCTCCCTGCACCAGTCCTGGAACAACGACCAGGTCTGGCAGACCCCGGAACTCAACGAAACAGCACCCTGGACCTACGCGGTCAACTACGCCCGAACCTCCACCGACCAAGACGACGACGCCACCCGCTCCCTTATTCAAGTAGCCGACTACCAAACCATCACCGACGCCTACAACCACCGCACCGACCGCACCGACCAGGCCCACGCATTCCTGATCGTCCAGGAACAAGACCGGCCGGCCCACGTCCACAACATCGTCGACTCGGCCGATGGCCTGCTCATCATCGATAGCCAAACCGGCAAGCCCGCTTCATTGCCGAACGACCCCCAGGCCCTATATCACATCTCTGTCGGGCCCGTCGCCGTGACTGTTCCCGGCGCCGCGGTGGACGCCGCCACCCTGAACAGCCTCGACCGGGCCGTCGACGGCGAGATGACCCACGACAGCTCACCGGCCGCACCGCCCGAGACCGAACCAACCGCAGGAAACCTCACTCGAGACGACTCGGACGCGCAACAGCCCACACACCAGAACCTCCGCGAGGGGGCCCCCTCGGTGGCGGACCGGGCCCGCGCCCGGTTGGGACTCGACACGCAGGCCGGGCCGGCGCCCGAACCCAGAACGAGGACCCGGGCCGAACTGAACGACATCAGCCGCACCGTGCGCCTCGCCGTCACCGACCCCACAGACCCGGACAACTGCCTGGAACTGCTCCAAGCTCTGCGAGACGAGTTGTACCCCGCCGGCGTCCGGCCCGCAGAGACGCTGGACGACACGGTGATCGGGCCTCGCCGCGCCGGCGAACAATTCGCATCACGCCACGGATGGCCGCGCAGGTCCTCCTGGGCCGAGATCGAATCAGCGGTCAAGGACGCAGGCCCCGGAAGCACGGGATTCGTCCTCATGGGACGCCCGTTGAACGGCGCCACGGTTGCGCCGAACCCCGCGAAGGACCGCACCGGTTCGTACCTGGGTCATGCCTTCGCCGTCTACCACGCCCAAGACAACAAGCTGTACTGGGTCGATTTGCAGCCGGACCGCGTCGTCGCGGCCACCGACCGGCCGCTCACCGAGCAGGAGTGGAGCGAGCGGGGCGGCGACCTGCTGGAGTCGGCCATCGACGTGCGGTCGCTGATCGTTGGCCCGGCCGGCCAGGTCGTATCAGAACCGGCATCCGACATGGAATCCGCTTCGACCGCACGCGCACTCGTCGACTCGCCAATGCCCTGGTACGGACGGGGCGGCACTGAAGCGGAAGTCAATAACGGCTACCTCGTGGTGCCGGGCAGAGAGCTCGGCGATATCCCGGACACCATCGGAACGATTGCATCCAACAGCAACGCCGGACTGGCTGTCGCCATCGACACCGGATTCTTTTATGAGGATGAGGGTCTCATCAAGGCCGGCACGATGCCGACCACTACTAGTCCGGTCCGGCGGCACTTGCCGATTATCGAGGTCGTCATGACGGAGCCTGATCCCGTCATGGCTCAAGAAGGCAGCCAAGAGCGGGTTGAGATCGCAAAACGTTCGAAACAGGAGCGCAGCCGCGTCTTTGACAGAATCAAAGCGGCACCGCAAGCGATAAGAACCTACCACAATCTGCGTAACGGAATTCCGCTTCCCTTACTCTTACCGCCACAAGATGGATGGGTATTCAAATCCTTTCCGCTGGACCAGTTGGAGGCCAGCGAAATCCTGTACATCCCAGCCGTCGCGCCGACCGCGCACCTCCTCCTCCACGCGCAATACACTTTGGCGGTGCCGATCGGCGGGATTCACGGATTCCTTAACCAGGTGCTGCCGAAGACACGAGATGTCGGCACCTCGGCAGTGAGGAATAACTGGGCCAAGGAAATTCTTGCCGACGGCCTGCAGGTATCCATGATGGTCGCCAATAAAATCGCCACGGACAATCCGGGTCTCAGCACGCGGAATTTCAACGAAATCCGTGACGTTATCCTTCTTATCTATACCCACAGCATCGGTCATGCCGCCGGCCTGATCAACCCAGGCCTGATCAAGGGCCAGCTGGCTGCCATGATGCGGATCAATTTCGCCGAGCTCCGAAAAAACATCACGGCGAGAGCAGGAAACCTGCTCCGCCAGAATCGGGAACACGTTCGGAATACGATTCATCTGAACGTAATGAGAATGTTCCCGAACTATGCCTCCAGATATTCCTCGACGCGGGGCCGACCGCTTATCGGCGGGGTCCTCAATGCATCCGATTCAGTGACCGATCCTACGGTCGGCTCTTACCTCGACGAGGTCTTGACATACGGGAGACAGACCCCCATCACGCAGCCCGAAATGTTCGGCGCAATGACGGTGCTGCCCGCGCTGGACCAGTCTCGCCCAGCAGGCCTTCTTCCGCTCGTGCCGCTGGAGCTTCGCGGTATCGGCGAATACCTGACCATCGAACCGGACGAGCTGGAGGAAACCTTCGACCAACTCAGCCAACTTGCCCGGGTGGCCACCGCGCAGGCGGATTACAGCGCGTTCTCGGCGGCCGGCTACCTCCGCGTGGTCCGCTCCTGGATGCCTAACTCGCCATGGACGGCCATACATCAGCGCGCGGAACAGTCCTGGATCGACGATCGCTCCAGCGCCCATATCTATCCGGATCACCCGTCTCATCTCAGCCAGCTGGCCAGCCACGCCCAGCTATTCGAGACGATAACCAGCCCACTCGGCCCCCCGAGATGGTTTCTCCGGCCGGATGTAGCCGTTCAACTGATGCTCGCATATTACGAGCAGCACGACATCGTGCAGGCTTTGAACAGTTTGCGCGGAATCCGCGCCTCCTTCGCGCGATACATCTCCCACCAGATGGGCGGAGCGACACCTCAGCAAGACCCGTTGAGCAACTTCGCACAAACCGCCGTCGACGTAACCGATCGAATCATCGCCAACTTGAATGGACGGGCGACCAACTGGGGACAGATACCGGCCCCGCACCCTTGGCAAACAGTCGGGATGGCATTCACGGAAGACTCCAAGCAAGACGGCTTGGAGGAAAGCTATGCCCAGGCCCTGGAAGCCCAGGACACGAAGCTGATCGGTCTACTCGAATCAGCCCTGAACTCTCGCGCTGCCGCCCCGAACAACCGGCCCGCAAAGGCAGCCGAGTCGTCGACCGAGGAGAACACAACAGCTCGCCTCGACGTGTCGCCCGCGGGTGACTCTGGTAAAGCGGGACGTCCGTCGGGTCCTCGGCCCATGCACGGCACCACGGCAGCCCAGGCGTCTCCGCCTGTACCAGGGTTGCCGACGGCCGCAGAGAGACCGGCCAAGATCGACGCCTCGCGGACGAGCGGCATCAGGCACCGCCCGGCTGGACCTCGCCGCCCGGCGCCCACATCGGCGACTGCCGCCCCCAGTGGCCGGCAACCCTCCACCGATGCCAGGTCCACGGAGCTGAACCCTGCGCCGCCCGCGTGGGGTGACGACTTGATCAGGGAGGTCCTCGAGGATCCCGTGATCGGAGCCTTCGTCGAGGACTTGGGGATCGCTTCAGCTGACCCGGACCGACCAGGGCAGGCCCAGAACGACGTCACGGCCGGTCTCCACCCGGGCTACTCCGACCTGTTCAGGCTCGGGCTCGGGCTCACGCCGAAGTCGCCGACTGCGCCTGAACGTACTCCCGAGGATCGCTTCGTGGGGTTTCATGGCCTCTTGGTCAGCGCCGGGCAGGAGGCCGGCGACGGGCATCCTCTGGCTGACCGGTTGGCCTCCGTGACGAATGCGGTTGCGGCACACAACCCGCTCCTCATCGACACCAGCCGGCTGGACCCGGTGGTTCATGATCCCGCCATCGACGAGCTCGCCCAGGTGCTCGGCGACACCATCGACCGCCGTTCCGCAACGCCGCCCGAAAGCTTTGACAGTCCGTCACCCGTCACCGACGAGAGCAACGACTCCAACCGCGCCCTGGAGAACGTCATGACCGCGGTGGCCGAGTTGCACATTCCCTCCCACTCCGATGCAACCCGAGCTGCGCAACGCGACGAGCTGGATCGGGCCTTGACCCGGACGGCAGATCTGCTCGGAGTTGACGCCGCGCCTGACCTTCGTCCACTACGCCGACCCGTCAGCCGGGCCCGGTCACTCCTGTCACAGCGACCGCATGTGTCAGGCACCAGAGGGCCGGAGGTCACACCCTGGGACTACCAGGACCCACCGGTTACCCCGTCCAACAGCGGACGTGATTCAACGACAACGCGGAGCGATGCTGGATCCTCGTGGCGCTTCTCCGGTGGAGCGGCCCGCGTCGCCAAGGCGCTCGCCCGGCTCCGCGACGTGTTCCGCCGACCGGTCACACCACCGGCCGCGGTGCCGACGGCCGGGGTCCACATCAATACAACGAACGGTGTAATCGTCACACAGCCGCCCCGCCTTTCCGTCACCATCCCGCTCAGCGACATCCTCGCCGACGGACCCGGGTATCACGAGCGGCTGCAGAGTTTCGCCGCCAACGTCGCCCAGCGCACTGAATCCGGACAGGCGGTGGAAATTCACGTAGAGACCGCGGACGCCTCAACGCCCAGCCCGCTGATCGGCGACAACCATTCTCAGACCGTCGTCAATGCACTACTCGGGCAGCTCCAGGAGCTTTCCTCGTCCGGCAGGATCAGCACCGTCCTCAGCGAGGCACCGAGCGCCGGGACACCCGGCGAGCCCACTGTCACGTTGTGGGCTCGTGTCACAACCGAGTTGTCCGCCGCCGATCGCGAGATGCTCGATTCCTTCCGGACGTGGGCCGCAGAACACCTGGAGGACATCTCCGGGCTCGACACGGAGACTTCTCCCCGCTCCCTGCTGGGCAAGACCGCCACCATCGTCCGCGAGCACGGAGTCAGCACGCCGGCGACGGCCGACGACCTCAGCAGCGACCTGCACGGATGGCGTATGGCCGCAGTCATCGCCGAGCACCTGCGCCGCCACCCCGACGACACGGACGGCGCCCACGCCGTCGCTGCCCGGCTTGCCGAAGGCCACCGTCGTACCGGCCACCTCGGCCGCCCTCAGCCAGAAAGCGTCTCGGAAGCCCCCAGCCCAGATGGCGGCAAGCGCGGGGCGCATTCAGGTGTCGTCCACGACAGGCTCCGCGAGTCCCCTCGAGGACCTCGGTCGATGTCGGCCGACAAGCGGGCCGGATCCGAAGCCGCCGATACTCGCGCGACGGTCACTGACGACTCCCAGCGCCTTGCGACTCAGGACAAGAGCAGCCGAGGTGACGGTGGCATCACGCCGGCGCCGGCCGGACTCACCGGCCCGGACCGGACGGACGTGTTCGTAGACCGAGGACCGATATCGACGTCTCGGGCCGCGCCGGCGCCGGCGCCGGCGAACAAGGTCTCGTGGCTGCAGGACGGGGGCCCCATACTGCCCGGCCTTGAGGAGATGGCCACCGCTCTTCGAGCCGACCGGGAACGCGACTTCGAGGAGTCACTCGCCAACGCTCGGCGCTTCTACAGCGATGCGACCTTCATCGCCGAAGACGACCTCATTGCCACCGCATACGTCGCCCGCCACCACGGAACGGGCGAAGCCCGGAAGGTAGCGGATTGGCAGACCGACCCGGACACACCCACGGGTGCGCTGCGGTGGACCGGGAGCTGGGGCCCGATCCTGCCGTCCCGGACCGTGATGAACCGAGAATTGAGCGAGCTCTACGCGGCTGACCGCGAGGGCTACGACCAATTGATCGCCGACGCGATCGGCCACTTGCCCGACGGGGCCGCGGACGGCAGTTCACACCGGACGCTGACGACAGAGGTAGCCGTCACGGCGTACGTCCTGCACCGCTATCAGGAGCCCGCCGGCACCGACGTGGCGAACTGGCTGTCCGAACGCGCTCTGCCGCCCTTGAATGGGCCTGTCCGAGTACCGGCCGACGGATACTGTCAGCTCTACAGCGTGGTCGGCGCGGCCCCGGGACACGTGCTCAGGTTGCTCCAGGACAACGACCTGGGAAGCCCGGAGCTACACGACTGGCTGGGTGACCCGGCCCGGGTGCGCTCCGATCTCGACTACTACGCCACCACATGGCGTCGCGACGAGCAGCGCCTGCTGCCACGGGACGCATTCCCCCGGCAAACCGCCGAGGCCCTCCGCGTACTGGCGGTCGCCTACCTCGACTCACACCACGACGATCCCGCCGGGATACCCCATTGGGTGGTCCTCGGATACCGAACGCACCAGGCCCTGACCATGACCCCGCCGACGATGAGGCACGAGCTCCGATCGCGCGGGATGACACACGTCTCGGACGATGCCGGAAGTATCTATGAGCTCGACCAAGCACCCGACGATGCCATCGAGAACACCTTCTCCGAACATATTCGCACCACACCGGTGGATGCGAGTGAACTCGAAACGATCCGGAACGCGGCAGCGGCCTGGACCGACAACTGGCTAGGAGACGTGGGTGAGGCGTTCCCTCCCCTGCTCGCCGCTGCCCTCGGCCTGCGCATCGGGATCAAGCTGAAGCTCGATACGCCGGCAGGGGCCGCGCAAAGATACTCGGAGCCCGGCTTCTATGGCGTCGAGGGCAACCCCAGTATCGAAGTGGCGCGGAGCGACGATCATTACGAAATCCCCGCCACCGTCCCGGCACAAATTCCACCGGTAGCTGACGAGGCTCCGCCGAAGATCGACGATAGCCGACTCACCGCCGACCACGGAAAGGCCGCCGACCACAATGCGGTGGAAAAGGTCGAGGAACTGCTGAAGTCCATCAGCTCCCCCGGCCACGCCGGCATGACAGTGGCCACGGCCCAGGCCATACCGACCGCGGCAGCTCCTTCCACCCTCGACGTCGCAACTGTCCACGCCATCTTCCCCTGGTTGGACCAGGTCAACTCCGGACACGACGGCGACTTCACCACCAACTGCGTCACGGCCGTCCAAGCCGCGGACATGGCCCTTCGGGACCAGGACCAGGACCAAGCCACATTTCTCGCCCCACCCGACAAACCCCAGCCCGGGTCGCACCTGATCCGCATGCAACAACAACAGCTCGGCCTCGACGACGGCGACAGCCGTATCTGGGCTGCCGGCTCCATTTACGACATCCAAGAGGCCCTGCTCAACGCCCCGTCCGGAGCTCGGGGCATTGTCCTGGTACGTCACGAGAGCACCGGCACCGCTCACGCCTTCAACGCCGTCCGGCACGTCTACGGCGGCAAGCGTGTCGTCAGTTTCCTGGACGCCCAGACCGGCACCGTCGCCCGCCTGCCCGAGAACGCCACCCTCTACTTCCTCCCGCTGACCGATACCATCGCCGCCACTCCCGGCCTCACCGTCGTCCCCTTCGCCACGATCCCTCAAGAGTTCGCAGGCTCGGGCATCGAGGCCGAATTCACCGAACCTCTGACGCTGCTGAGGCCAACAGAGGATTCCCAAGCATCCTCAGGGTCCGCTGAGATCACCGACGTCAAACGTCTTCGGGGCGAGGACCTGGTCATTTGGAGGACCGCGGACAGCAAGGTCGGCTTCCGCCTCACCGTCGAGACCAAAGGTTTCTACCTCGGTCCCGAAGACCAGCTGTACCGCAGTCAGGAGGACGCGATCGCCGATGGTGGCAGCGGCCAGAAAGTTGTCAAAGCCATTCCGGAGTTCATCACCGAGGTGCTGGCCGACCTTCCGGTCGAAAGCGGGAACCGGATCGACCCCGACCCGGTCTGGGACGCGCTGCAGGAAGTGGAGCAGGCTTTCGCTGACCTGCCCGGCATGGAGGGCGAAGCGCCCGCGGTCGATCTCGGAAGGGTCTTCCAGGGCGACGCTTTCGAAATCACTGAGCTCGGTCAACGGGCGAAGATCGGCCGACGGCCTCTCGGTGACTGGCTGGGCGCGCACTTCCACACTACGATCGGCGTGGTCCAGAGCGGGCTCTACCATTTCCTCGATCACGTCGCGGAACACACCTGGCGAACCACCGACCGCGGATACAACACCCAAAGCCATCTGCTCGACGGCCTAGCGCTCGGCCGAGAAGTCGCCGCCCGATACCACTACGCCAAACAGCACGGGCCCACCAGCCTGTCGGCCCTCTCGGACGAGCACAGTGCGTCCTTGCCCGTCCCGCTCGAAGATCGAGACGTATCCATCATCGCCGGTCACGTCGCCCTACTGGCCTCGAACGCGGCTGCTTACGCCGAAATGGCGGTGCACAAAGGGCTGTCAAAAGAACTTGTCGCGGTCGGCTCGCGGGTCTCGTTCAAGGCAGCGCTAAACAACCTCGAGCCCGACCTGCAGAGTTTCCTGGCGGCTGATCGCGAGTTCATCTGGCGCCGCTTCGAGCAGCACTTCCGCGGCCGGGTTCCCGACTTCGCCGATCGATGGAAAGAGGAGAACCCTCGCCCGGACGACTGGGTGTTCAATCTGGGAGACGTCGTCGGAACCTCGACGGAACGGCTCGACGTCTACTTCGAGGGTGGCCTCGATCCGGAAGGCGAGGACATCGACCAAAGCATCTTGGACATCGAGACGACCTTGCCCGATCTCGACCGAAGCCCCGACCCCCTGGTGGTCGTGGAAGTCCGCTCCTACGGCCAACGACACGCCTCAGTGAGTACCGCTCGAGAGGACCACAGGCGCCTTGTCGAGATCGTCGCCGAAGCCCACGAGCGGGATCGGAACTGGCCCACAGAAGCCGGCGAATCGTCGCCCCAGGAGGACACGACAACTCGGCTCGGCGTGCTTGCGCCTACGTCGGCGCCGACGGCCATGGAAGGGCCGATCGAGACGCGTACGGATGAACCGGTCTCTCAGCCGCCCGTGACGACCGGCTTCAGCCTGCTTGCAGCACCATCCCGTCCTCGCGGCCCCAGGCCGAACCCGGCCGGCAGGGGGGCGAGTGCCGACGCCGCTCCACCGCACCTCGACCAACTGGTCACCGCGGTGAACGACCACCTGAACGACTCGGAGACCGTGGCCATGGTGTCACCGGCGCTCGTTCTGGAGACGTACCGGGCGCTCGCTCCAAGAATTGCCTCCATCCCGCTCAGCTATCAAGCGCGGAGAGTCGCGCAGAAACTACGGCCCAGCGATCCGCCGGTTCCGGCCGACCTGACGAGCGCCGACCGGGAGATGCTCAACCGTTTCCGCAGGTGGACCGGAAGGCAGACCGACGGCGCTCCCTGGCTCGGCACGGGTGAGTCCCCCGCCGACCTGCTGGAAATGGGCATCGACATCGTCCGGAGCCACGGAATCAGCGTGCCGTTCCCGATCGACGGTGCCGACGTCGCACTCGACAGCGACTCTCACGGCTGGCAGATGGCAGGAGTCATCGCCGAACACCTACGCCACCATCCCGGCGACTTCGACACCGCCCTCGCCATCGCCGCCATCCTCGCCGACGGCCACGAGCGCACCGGCCACCTCCCCGGCGGCAACAGGCCTAGGCCCGACCGCGTCATGGCAGAAACTGACGAGGCCGGCTCGGCCGGAGCCGACATCGGCGTTCTGAATGCCGGCCAGATGTCTGACAGCAGGCGCCAAGATTCCTCCAGCGGCGTCGCCGTTCCTGATGATCCCGGCGACACGATCTCCGCCACCACATCCTCACCAGCGGTCGCCGCAGCCATAGACACCCTCCAGCCCTGGGACGGCACCACTCCCGACTGCATCACCCGCGTCGAAACCGTGCTCACCCACCTCGGCGACAGCCCACAAACCCACCACGAACCCACCACCACCGACACCACCCTCATCACCACCGCCCTCGGCGCGGAACGATTCCAGAACGCCGGACTCGATGCGCTGGCGAATCTGCGACCCGGCGCTATCACCGCCATCCGCATCCACCGGCCTAACCGACCCATGCACATCGTCCTCGCCGAACGCCTCACCAACGGCACCCTCGTCCTCATCGAAACCCAGACCACCGGGGACAGCCCCTACACCCCCATCAACCCATCACATCCCCTTCCCGGCACCCTGACCGGCATCACCCTCATGCCGATCACCGCCGACGGCCAACTTGCTCAGCTCACCCCCTACCACGGACCCACCCCCCACGGCACCGTCACCACCGACCGCACCCTCGATGCCCTCCTCGACCCCTCCACCACCCACCACCCCGGCATGCGCCGGTCGGACGCGGCGAGAGCACGATGGAGACAAGCGCAGACTCACTCGAACCGGCGGTTCGCCGGACACGACGAGGCCGGGCAGCCCGCCGAGTTCTCCCTGGGATCCGTCGAGCTCGAGCCGCTCCATGACCGGTCGGGACGGTGCTACGGCGTCTCTTTCACTCCCGGCATGTCGACCGAGTACCTCGCGCCGTGGTTCCGGCGAGATTCTCCCCGCGATATGACGATGTGGGAGGACACCGCTCAGAACGACAATTCGGCGGCACGGTCGATGACGGTGACGCCACCCTGGGCCGGGGACAGCGAGACAATCGTGATCGCCGTCCATGGCAATCCGACGAACGCCGAAATGCAGCGGACGGACGGCGACACAGTCGAGATCGACGGTCGGACGCTCGCTGATGTGGTGATCGAAGAAGGCTTCTTTGCCGGCCGTTACGCCGCTGGGATCCGATCGATCACCCTGATCTCCTGCGAGATCGGCGCGTTGACCCGGGATGGTGGTGTCGCCCACGACTTCTGGTCCCGTCTGCGCGAACTGAACTACGACGTCCGCGTCTATGCCACCTCGACAGCGTCGTATGTGACCTTCGACCAGGTCGACAACGGTCTGCCGGCGGCGATCGACCCGCCCAGCCTAGGCGTACACCACGGCGGTCACTGGAACGTCTTCGGCGATACGCGCCCCGCGCATGAGGACGCGATCGTCGCCGAGCTGATCGCGGCGTATTGGAAGGGCTGGGGATACGCCACCACGGCACAGATCTCGCAGTCGATCCCGTTGTCCGACCGCCGCCGGACTCTCGCCCTGATCGCCGGGGTGGCCGACACGCTCGGCCAGGAGGTTGCTCGCACCGGTGTCCTCGATCTGACGGCCGTCAAGCCGATGGTCGATGGACACGCCCGTCCCGACCTGGTGTGGCGGGCGGCACTGGAAGTGCTCAGCGATCAGCAGGTGTGGAGCGAGATCCGATCCATCCGTGATCTCTACGCCGTATCGAACCAATGGCACGCCGTCCACTTGCCGGCGCAGGCTCGGAGTCTGTTCACGATCGTCGGGCCCGCCGATCCCCACGGTCACAGACCCACCCGGCTGGTCAGCGACACCGCCCTCGACGAAACCCCGCAGCTGCGTGACGGCTTGGCTCGCCGGGAACCAGCCCCCGTGGTCGTGCCGTTCGAGCGGAAGCGCTCCGATGTCGACGATGTGTCGCGGTCGCGGGAACTTGTGGCGCTGGGACAGTGGATGGCCGAGGCGGGCGCCGAAGCGCGGGCCTCGAACGAGCTTCCGCCGGTCGCTGCGATCACTGGGTACGGCAACGGCCAGTTCGGACTCCGGCGGGAGGAGACCGCAGTGAACCGCGCGGAGCTTCGCGCCGCGGCGGTCCACACCTTCCTTACCAGGGAACTGCTGGAGGCGGGCCTCGATCGCGTGACCGTGTCGAGGTTGCTGCCGGCTGCGTTCATCTCGGGCGAGCGGTCAGTCCGCAGTGGGCAGGCCGGCCGCTATGCCGAGGTAATCGTCTTGCCGGCCTCAAGCATGGCCGGCCAGCAGGGACTCGGTGCCCGCCGCACAGCCGCCGAAGATGACATCTCCGGCCTGCACTGGTGGCAGCCGGACACCGCAGGACACGCCGGCCCCGAGGACCTCTTCCGGGAACACTTCACCTGGCTGGCCGACCTGAACGAGCACAATCCCGGCTCGGACGACGAATTCCTCAACTGCCTCTACACCGCCATCGCCCTGCACCAGTCATGGTCGAGCGACCACGTCTGGCAAGCCCCCCAACTCAACCACACCGCACCCTGGACCTACGCGCTCAACTACGCCAACACCACCACCAACGACAACACCCGCACCCTGACACAGGTCACCGACTACCAAACCGTGGCCGACACCTACCACCAACGCAACAACGACGCCCCGGACGCTCACGCATTCCTGATCGTCCAAGAAGAAAACCACCCAGCACACATCCACAACATCGTGCACACCACCGACGGCCTACTCATCATCGACAGCCAAACCGGCACGCCCTCCTCACTCCCCGCCAACCCCCAAGCCATCTACCACCTCCCCATCGGAACAGCCGCAGTCAACGTCCCCGGCACTCCCGTAGATGCCGACACCCTCGACCACCCCAACCCCGACTACACCTACAAGGGGACGTTAGAAGACGCCGACCCCGATCGCGAAGACACGACCGTCACCGAAGACTTCATG
Organism: Paractinoplanes hotanensis; assembly: GCF_023717965.1. NCBI lineage: Bacteria > Bacillati > Actinomycetota > Actinomycetes > Micromonosporales > Micromonosporaceae > Paractinoplanes > Paractinoplanes hotanensis. Next base: position 24,586 of record NZ_JAMQOL010000062.1, read on the forward strand.
CGAAGTGGCCTGGAGCGGGCACTGTCCGATGCCCGGGCGGCGAAGCCAAGGGACCCGGAGTTGATCGCCCGGCTGGAGACAGCGTTGGCGTCGTGGTCGCCGGCCACCGACGCTACAACGGACGCCGCCGACAGGACGGACCCACCTCGAACGTCGCGGGGGCCCTCCAGAACGATCCAGCGACGCAATGCTTCGGCCCGCCGCCAAGCGCCGTTCACGCAGACTGTCGACTCATCGAGAAACGGCGGAACGCGGGACGGCCAAAAATCGCCGTCACGTCACCGGAGGAATCAGCTCAGCGCTTCGGAAGCGCGGGCGCACCGCGCAGTTCGCTCCGGATGGCAACGAGACGACACCCGGCAACTGCACGGACCGGTGCCCCGCTGGCAGCGAGACACCACCGTTCTGATGTTCCACCCGTCGACAGGCATGCCCTCGGTCCCGGAGCGAGCGGCCGCCATCGTCAACCGACTGGAGGCGGCGCGGAGGGGAGCGGATCAAGCACGCGCCCAGAACCCGGCCCTGAAACTGACACACCCCATGTTCGGTTGGGATGTCTTCCTTACTCGTCGCGTTCCCCCACTGCCTCCAGGGATACCGCCGATCAATATCAACCGTGTGCACACCTGGCAGATGCGAGCCTTCTTCGAGCACTTCGATCTGCGCAGGCCGCATCGCCCGCCCACCGGCCTGAGGATCGACCAGCTTGAGAGCCGTGCCGACAGTGTCTGGAGTGTCGCGGCACAACCTGGCCGCCGGTACCCCTCGTTGCCGCCCCGATTAGCGCAATGGCGACAGGGCCTGGATCATGCGAATCAGCCGATGGAGTTGTCGCGAACCATTTTCGCGGTCTGGCTGGGAAGCTCTTTCGGAGGCCCGAACAATGCTTCTCGCCGGCAGAACCTCGCCGCTGCGGCTCAACTGGTCCGGGCGGCAGGCTGGCGAGTCGTGCTGGTCACGGACACACCCCGGTCGAGTTTCGAGCAGGCTCGCTGGGCGCCTCAGGAAAGGCCGGACGAAGCGCTTCTGCTGAATTGGGCTTCAGATCAGGCGGCCGGCATTGGCATTGTCAACGTTTACGAAATCCTTGGCGGTGAGCCGTCCGCCTGGGAGTCAGAAGCATTTATGCTGGAGATGAATAAGCAGACAATTCGGGGCTACGTGGCGGCCAGCGACATCCTGCGCATTCAGCTACTGTCGGCCGCCGGCGGCATTTACATGGATGCGGACGACCGTCTGAATTATTTCCAGCCGTTCGAGGTCGAATTCGGGAGTGCCGGCTTCGCTACACGGACAGGCAACGATTTCATCATGGCTGCCCGAGATCACCCTTTCGTCAGGGAATACCAAAAAAGCGTCGCGGAACGATACTACATGCGACAACCGGACCTTTACCGTTTGGAGGCCGAGAACTACAACGGCGACCTCTGGAATCGGGTTTCCGAACAACAGAGCCGCGACCTGGTAGCTGGAAGCGTGGCGCGTCGCCGGTACTCGGTGCACAGTCGGACCGGACCGCAGAATCTGCTGCCCGCGTTGCTAGCGCTCGGTTACGGCGATGCCAACCAAGACCGCGGCGGTGCCGAACAAGTCCGGGTGAAGGTAATTCCGGCCGCCGTGGTCACGGCGGGTACCGATAACTCCTGGCTGACTCCCGGCACCTCACCGTTGAGCCCGCACAGGAGGTACCGGCAGGACGAGGTCGATGTCGTCGTCCAGCGGGCCATCGCCACACTCCTGCGGGAGTTGATCAATCGCCCCGGCGACCTGCATCTGACCTTGGTAGCCCCGGCTCTCGGAGGTCTGCCGGATCCCGCTGCGGCTTGGGACGCCGTACTCACCTTCATCACCACCCGGATCCCACCCACGCCGCCTCCGACAACGGTCACCCACCGCAGCATGTATTACTCCGGCCCTGGTCAGACGAGTGTGGCCAGAGTGCCGGACGCGGTCCTGAGGAAGCTCGGCGTCAACCCGAACACGGAAGACGGAGAATGGCGGCTGGGCGAGTTCACCACGCCGCTGCCGCCGCGTCCGCCCATAGCCGGACCCTCGCACGGCCGCGGGGCCACGGGTCGCTACTACGTCCTCCGGGGCGGACCACACCTGGTCGGTATGGCATCGGTTGACGACTCCCTGGACCGGGGCCTGCGGGCGGTCTTCGGCGGCCGCGCGCGAACCTCTGACGCAGAGGGTGCGAGGCCGGCTGCGGCGGGGGGCGGGCCGGCGACACACGGCGACAGCCGGCATCCCCGTGCTGCTCGCCTCACAGCCGAGGAACTGATCGCGGTGCTGGACACCATGACGGTGCCCACCCCGCAACGACACCCGGTTCTGGGTGGCGACTTGTTCAGACTGCGACAGCCTCTCGACGGCCCCGAGTTCCTCGAGCCCATCGACATCGCGCAATTGTCGCCCGATCAGGTGCACAGCTTTCTCAGCCAGATCGACCTCACTCGCGACGATGCCGCAGTCCCATCGCTCGTCTCCCCCCATGTGCTCACCTCGAATGCCGAATCGCTGTGGGTATTCGCCCCAGAAGCGACATACAAGCCGGATGCCACTGGGTTCCCGCAGCCCTACACCCCGCCTGTGGTCCGGGTTCCGCGACTGGTGCACACCATCTGGCTCGGATCACGGCTGACCCCCGACACCTCGGCGAAGAGCAGCTTCCGGGACAACATCGAGAAGCTCGCCAAACGGGTCGCCGCCGACCAGGTGCGCGTCGTGTTGTGGACCGATATCCCGCGGTCGGAGCTGAACAGCCCCACCGAGGACACCGCTTCCGTACTCGATTGGGCGCGGACGTCGAACATCATCGTAGTGAGCGCCGACGAAGTGTTCCACGCAGGCCAGCCGATGACACTGGACTCCTACTACCGCGCGGAACTCAACCGGCTCACCGGGGCCGGCTATGCGGCCGCCAGCGACATCCTGCGCCTGGAGATCCTCGACAGATTCGGCGGCGTCTACACCGACGGCGACAACACTCTGCCGGACAACGCGGATCTCCCGGCCAACGTACTCAACGTTGCTAAACAGGGCGGGTTCGCCATCGATTCCGCCGACGGACGGCGGAACAACGCGGCGATGATCTCAATGGCCGGACACCAGGTCTTCGACGCTTTCCGCGCCGTCATCGTCGAACGCTATGCCCGCCCGGTTGACGAGCTCATTCCGGACGATTCGAGGAACCGTCAAGAGAGCCGCCGATGGATATCCAACCGGAACATGGCCGTTCACCGCAATCCGATCATGCACCGCACCGGCCCGGACATTCTTTCCGCGGTCGATCAGCGGTTTGGTTCCACCATCAACGCGATGGGTTTCTTCGCCCTCGGTTCCGCCCAGACGTGGAATCCCAGGCCGACCTTCACACCGGCCCGTCACTACACCGAAGACGAGACGCCCCGGGTGGTGGCGATGGTCGTCGACACCCTGGGATACCAGCTGATCGACCGCCAGGGCGACCTCTATCTGACCGGCGTGGCCCCGGTCATCAACGGCCTGCCCCATCCCGCCGACGGATGGCACGCGGCGATCTCCTACATCCTCACCCACCCTGGCATCTTCCCGGAGATCACCTCCATCACCGACCGCATCATCGACGACACCAACCAGGACCTCCTGGTCGGACTGCCCGCCGAACTCTACGAATGGTTCGGCCTGACCGAGACACCCGAGCCGGACACCGACCGATGGGTCCGCGGGGAACTGGTCCGCCCCATCAAACGACGCTCCACCACCGCGTCCCGGCAGGCCCTGAGGACAGAACAACACGATCCCGGTCAGCAGAGCGGGCCCGATTCCTTGCTGTACGAGCTCGTCGCGAGCGGCCCAGGACGGGTGCACAGAGTGCTCTGGCCGGACGGCCGGCCACCGGCTGCCGACGTCGATCTGGCTGAATGGCTGTCCCATGAGGAGGCGGTCCACGACGAACTCGAGACTTTGCAGCAGGCAAGCACGACCACCTCGCCGCCCGGGACCTACCTGGCCCGCGCAGCGCACGCCCTGCGTGCCAAGGCTGTTGCCAACCTGGGCGGCCTCCCCGACGACGAGGTTTTGCGCCTGGCTGAAGTGGCCGAGCCACTGCCTGCCAACAGCGTCGATCACTTGTCGTTCCACTACATCTTGATGCGCGTCGACCAGCTCAAAGTTCAGAACCCGGCGCTAACCACCGAAGACGCCGTCCGCCAGATGACGGCCGAGGACCAGCCCGGCCCCGACGACACCGCGATGCGCGAAGCGCTCGTCGCGCATTACCGCACCGAGTACGCGGGACACCTCACGCAGCCCAGCGACGACGACATCCTGCGCCTTGCCGGGATAGCCGAGCCTCACACCCTGTCCGCCGAAACCATCAACTATTTGTCCTTCATGCGGATACGCACGGACGAGCTCATGGCCCGGACGCCGGGACTCACCACCGTGGACGCGGCTCGCCAGGTGACCGGGCGCTACCAGCAGCTGCTCGACGACCCGGCTGCCCTCCGCACCGCCCTCGCCGCACACCACCGCGCCAAGTACACCGAACTGCTGGAGACTCCGCCCGCCGACAACACGACCCTGACCGTGCTCACCGAAGTCCTGGGCATGCCGATCAGTGAACCGGGCGGCACGACCGGGCGCACCCACGGCCAATCACCGTCGGTGCCCTCCGCGATGATCCGCGAGACCACAAACCAGTTCGCGGGCGCGCCGCCGGTCGTTCCGGCCGCACCGACCGCCCAGGCATCGCGCACGGAGCGCCCGCGGATGGACGACGTCGTTGACGTCAAGGCACCTGAGAACGAAGGATTGGAGTTCGAGGGTCGCCAGTACTGGCGGGTGGCGGTCCCGCCGGGGCCGGACGAGGCACTGAACGCGCTCGTCGCAGCCGACCCGCCGCTGATGGCGAAGCTACTGCGGCCCGAACCTGACCTCGTTCAGTGGCTGGACGACGAAGAGAAGGTTCGCAAGGCCGTCGGCAAGAACGAAGCCGCCGAACAGTTGGCCCGGCTGAGCAAATCGATCCGGCAGAAGCTACCGGCCGACGAGGGCGAGCGGCCCCTTCTGGAGCAGGCGGCAGACGCGCTCGACATGCGGATCGTGGTCCTCGACGACGCCTCCGGCCGAGTGTTGGAGGTAGTCGGCTCCGGCCGGGCCACACCAGTGATACTGCTGCGCGGCGCCGACGGCCGATACAGCGGCGCGCCGGCCCGTGCGGTCACTGCGCCCCACTCCGGACAGACCGAGTTGGACCGGCAGTTCGGCGAGGTGGCCGGACCCAAGCGGGTCAAGAGTGGCGAACGTGACGACCTCGGCGACGTGCGCCTCAATCCGCTGTGGCATCGGCTCTCTGACTTCCCCGCGTCGCTGTTCGACCGCCACCAGGCGCGGTTCCACTACACCGTGGATGAGCTCGGCGAGATCTACATCGGAAGTGAGGAGATCAGCACCGCTGTCAAGGACGTCGAGTGGCAGCAACTGGCCGAGTGGACCGCAACGTCCGTCGAGGATCTCAAGGAACGCCTGAACGCCCAGGGCCACCCCACCGTCGCCCCCCGGTTCGAAACCGACGGCCGGACCACCCGTCAGCCCAACCGGGTCAGCGGAGAACTGTCCTACAACAAGACGACCGGCAACTGGGAGGTGAATGACAAATCCGGCCGTTACATGAGCAAGAAGATCCGCCCCGAGGTCACGCCCGGCCAGATGAAGGTCTGGGTCGAATCGGTAACCCACCAACTACGTGAACGGTTCGACGGTGTCAACTTCGAAGCGGTCCTCACCAAGCATGCTGCGCCCCCGACCGGTCTCGCGGCGGGATCAGACCAGGTCGTCACCCTGCCGATCGACCCGGCCACCCTCGGCCTGGGCTGGCTGACCGAAGTCAACCCGCACCGTGACAACGGCGACGAGTTCCTCACCAACTGCGTCCTGGCCGCCATAGGCACCGACATGACCCTGGAATCCCAGGGCGAGATCCGCCACCAGGTACCACCAGCACAACCATTGAGCTTCCTCGACCTCGTCAACTACGCCAACGACACGGAACGCCGGGTCACCATCCCGGACGGCGGCTTCCAGCCTGTACACACCACCGTCGACGCCGTACGCGAAGCCCTCGCCGACGCCGAACAAGGCGAACGCGGCGTCGTGATGATCCCCGGCAGCCCAGGCCACGTCATCAACGCCGTCCAACTACAAGACAGCCCCGCCTTCCTCGACGGGCAACTCGGCCATCTCGTCGACCTGCCCGACAACACCCCGATCTACTTCCTGCCGTTCACCACCGGCATCACCCTCACCGGACCACCCGTCGACGCATCACTGCTCACCGACCACCAAGCCGGCGCCGCCGGATCCGAAATCGAGACCTCGACAGAGCCGGCCGAACGAGACCCGCTGTCACATCCCGAACCCGCGCCGCAGCATCGCCAAGACTCCTCCGGCAATGCCGCAACAGCCGTTCGCGACCCGGAGCAACCCCTTGAGTCCGGAATCCAGACCGTTGACGATGTCTCCCGCTTGGCCGACGAGATCGCGGGCGAGACGCGGATCGTTCCGGCTGACGATCCGGTCACCGATCCGGCGTCTTGTGTGGTCCTGCTCGGCAAGGCGTTTCACCGACTCCACCCCGAGCGGATCGCCCCGATCCCGGCGGCCACCGGAACGGTCGACGATGCGGTCCTGGACGGCCGGCAGACCAGCCGGCTCATCGGCGGCACCGAGCCGGTGGCCTTCGGCGACTGGGACGATCTGGAGGTCCGGCTGACCGAAGCGTCCGCCATCAGCGGACGGGCCACCGCGCTTGTTCTTGTTGAGCGTGGTGAGGGGGTCGGCCATGCGATCATGGCTCACCTGCTGCCGACCCGCGAGATCGTGTACGTCGACCTGCACCGTGACCCGGGCGACCGGGTCCTCCACGACGGGCGTCAACCGGACCTGATCCCGGCCCGCGCGTCGGCGGTCGTGCTGGACGGCAACGGCCTCGAGGTAGCCCAGGCCGAGCGCTCCGGGAACCGTACCGTCGATGCTCTGATCGACCCGGCGGCGGACCACCGATACGGCCGGGGCGGCACCGAGGCCGAATATCACGGCGCCTACCTGGTGTTCCCAGAAAGCTGGAGCGAAAACGGCTATGCCGATCGGATGGAGTACCTGGCCATCAATGACCGGATCGGCATCCGGGCCGTAACTGATTTCGGGACGTTTCTGACGTTGCCCGACGACACCATCAGCATGCTCGCGGCTGATGCGCCGCCGACCGTACCTCGCACCGTCGAGCCGATCATCGAACTCGTCACTGACCGCCCACTGCACGAACTCCCGGGCGACCCGTCGACCAACGACACCCGGGCGATCCAGGCCAAGGTCGAGATGGCCGACCTCTTCGATCACCTAGGCCGGAAAGCATTGAGGCCGACCTATAGCGGGATGTCCTACACCCTCGACCAGATTTTTGACGAGAATGCTGGCTGGAGGTTGGATCCGCAGGCTCATCTGGTGCGTTTCGTGCCGGTGATCACTCACGGCGCGCCGGCGTTGTCCATGCATCACACCAAGGGAGTGCCGATCAGGGCGGTCAAGGAGGTGCTCAACCAGCTCACGTCACGGATCTGGGATCCGGCACTGCGGCGCAGCCATCGTTCGGGGCACGCCTTCGCGGTGGCGGTCGGAGAGATGTACCGCAACTGGTACAGCCCACGGTTCAACAACGGTCTTCCACGCCCGATCGGTCGGCCGGCTGAGCACGAGGTGACGGAGCTGGAAGGAGCCATGTGGGTCACCTACGACCACGTGGCCGGCCTGGCAATGGCGGCCCTGACCGAAAGCATCGGCGGCAAACAGTTCAGCCCGATCGCGATGCGGCAGAGCCTGCGTGCGATGCGCGACGAGTTGACCCCTGAGACCCGGCGCTTCCTGGCGGAGCACGAGCGGCTGATCCGGGTGACCTTCGAAGCGACGATCATGACCGATGTCCTCAACTACAGTGACCGCTACGTAGCCGGCCGCAACGTCGCGGCGCACAAGCACAGCCAGTCGCCGCGCTACCACCAAGCGCCAACCCACCTGCCTCCTGGGACGGTGGTCCGGCCGTTGGACGCCGTACGGTACGCACGGCTACCCGAGACGCATGGGCGACCCACGCTGACCGCTGGCGAGTATCTGAGTACGGTCCTACGCGACGACGTGCCACCGCTGAACCAGTACGAGGCGTTCGGAGTCCGTACTTTCCACGACGACCTGGACCGGGCGCGGTCGTCCGGCGGTGGGCTGCTCTTGTTCGAGATCCGCAATGACACGGCTCCGTTGATCCGCTCCGATCAGATGCTCGAGCAGTATCGCGAGCTACGGGCGATCGTGCAGAACGCCGTCGCCCGTGTCGAGCCATGGAACAGACATTTCACGGCCAGCATCAGCCGGATGTCCACGGCCGGCTGGGCTTTCGCCACCAGCGGGTTTCGCGGCGTGTCATCGGACGCGGAACTGGTGCCGATGCCCTCGGTGTACCCGCCGAAGCAGGCCCGCGATCGATTCCCCTTCCTCGAAGGGATCAACCCCAGCCTCGGCAGCAGCGCCGGGACCGGCGAGAACTGCGTCATCGCGGCGATCTCGTACGTGCTGTCCGAGGACGAGGGCGCAGTCGTCGAGGCCTCCGGAGCATCGGAACTGCCCGGCGCCGACCTGATCAACTTTCAACGGCAGCGCCTCGGCCTACGCGACGACGAGCACCAGGTATGGCTCACGCCGAGCGTCGAGGCACTCACCGATGCACTGAGCGCGGGCGGCGAAGGCACCATGGCACTGATCGCCGACCAAGGCATCGACGGTCACGTCAACCATGTATTCGTGGCGGTAGTCGACCACCTCGGCGTCACCTACCTGAACCCTCAGGCCGGCGAACTGGCTGCTCTACCAGTCACCACGACCACCCTGGCCGTGCTGCCGCTCACCCCTGGCATCCCGATGCCGGCGGGCGGGCGGATGCTCACCCCTGAGGAGGCCGGCATCCACGAAACCGGCGACGACATGCCGGCCGTCCGCGCCGTTCCCGACAATCCGGCCTTAAATGCCACGCCCTCCCCCGCGGTCACCACCACCATCGACACCCTTCCGCCCTGGGACGGCAGGCAGCACGGTCCCGATTCGCTGGAGGTGGCGCCGGAACAGATGAAGGTCTGGGTCGAATCGGTGACCCACCAACTGCATGAACGATTCGACGGTGTCAGCTTCGAAGCGGTCCTCAGCAAGCACGCTACGCCGCCTACCGGCCTCGCGGCGGGAGCCGACCAGGTCGTCGCCCTGCCGATCGACCCGGCCACGCTCGGCCTGGGCTGGCTGACTGAAGTCAACCCGCACCGCGATAACGGCGACCAATTCGTCACCAACTGCGTCCTGGCCGCGATGGGCACCGACATGACCCTGGAGTCCCAGGGCCAGATCCGCCACCAAGTACCACCGACTGAACCATTGAGCTTGATCGACCTCGTCAACTACGCCAACGACCCCAAACGCCAGGTGACCAAGCCCGACGGCGGCTTTCGCCCGGTACACACCAGCGTCGGCGTCGTACGCGAAACCCTCGCCGGATCCGCTCCCGGCGAACGCGGCGTTGTCATGATCCCCGGCCGTCCGGGCCACGTCGTCAACGCAGTTCAGTTCCAGGACAGCCCTGCCTTCCTCGACGGACAACTCGGCCAGCTCGTCGAACTACCTGACGACACCCCGATCTACTTCCTGCCGTTCACCACCGGCATCACCGTCACCGGACCATTCGTCCACGCATCACTACTCGCCGACCACCAGGCCGGCGCCGCCGGATTCGAGATCGAGACCCCGGTACAACTCGGCCCGTCGAACATGGCGTGGGACGAGATGCTGAGCCTCGGACCTCTGGCGACCAGCCCGCACGCCGACATCGTGGTCGACGGCGGTCCGAACAACCGGATCTTCGAGATCGTCACCAAGCCCGCCCGCGTCTCACCGCTGGAAACCGACCGGGCGAACGTCGACGAGATCGTCGGAGGCGCCCGGCAAGCGCTGGAGGCCCTCAACGACGGCGCCGGCAAGACGCTGGCCGAGGCCCTGGCCGACACCGAGTTCACCGTCACCGCGGCCGGCGCCGACATCACCGTCGGAGGTCGCACAACGGCAATGCCCGCTGGAACGGTGTACCCGCACTACACCGTCGGCATTCCGATGACCGAGGTCTACAGCCACTTCGTGGACTTCAACGACAGAATGAAGCAACCTGGAATCGACAGCATCGATGCAATCATGAAATACCACAACGATGGAATCGAGTTCGCGGCGTACGCCGCTAAAGGCTTCCTGAGACTGCCGCCCGAGTCCGCTACTGATGCTCGTTTCCTGGCCATCAGTTCCGACCTGCCCGGCAAGGCGCTGCTGGGTTTCCTGGCCGTGGCCTACACACAGGCCGCCGCCGTGATCGACGGCGAGCAACTGGGTGGGATCCTTCCGAAGAACCGCGCCGTCTTCGCCAGCCGCATCTCCCTGCATGACTACCGCGAGAATCTGCCCTACGAGGCCGGTGATTGGGTCGAGGAACATTGGTCAGTTCTGACGGACCTGCTTATCGGTTACAAGCTGGTCGCCGAGAAGCGGGACCGTCGCGACCGCCTCTCGGCTGATGAGCTGCGTAACTTGAGCATTGAACTGAAAGACGGCAGCGACGACGAATTCACTGTTCAGGAACTCCTGGAGAGCATGTTCCGGCCGGACGCCGCCCGGCTCTTCGACCCGTACAAAACCCTGGAGATCCGTACAACTCTGCCGGACGTGGACGACGCCGACGGCAACCTGTGGACCACACCACTGATCGTCCTGGAACGGCGGTTCAACCCGGAGCGCAGACCTACCTTCGAGGCCGTGGAAACCGAATTCCGCGCCATCGTAGACGACATGAGTGCCCGGATCGAGCATGCCAGGGACCAGGTCGACCCCCCTCCCCCGGCCCCGGCAGTGCCGGCCGCTCTCACCCACAACGCGGAGCCGGCCACGCCACGCAAGACCACCGACGGGCGCTGGGTCTCCCGCATCGGAAGCACCTCTGCCCCAGCCCCAGCCGTGCTCGATACCAACGCCAATCCCGTGGGCCATGAGGTGGCCGGGCCGTCGCCCGCCGGGGATGTGGCTTCCAGCGACGACGCCTCGGTCAATCCGGCGGGCGCTCAGGCCGACAAGACGATATCGGCAACCTCCTATACCGCGGGGCTCGAAAACGGCACCGACACCGCTCCACCGCACCTCGACCAACTGGTCACCGCGGTGCACGACCACCTGACCGGCTCCGGGATCGCGGGACTCGCCTCACCGGCACTCATCGATGCGACATACCGCAGGCTAGCCACGCGAATCGCCACTGTCCCGCTCAGCTACCAAGCACGCAGAGTCGCACAAGAACTCCGACTCGCTACCACGCCGACTCCAGCCGGCCTGACCGACGCCGACCGGGAGATGCTCAACAACTTCCGCAGATGGGCCGGGAAACAAACTGACGACGATCGCACGACCGGCACGGGGGAGTCCCTCGCCGACCTTCTCGATACGAGCACCGACATCGTCCGCAGCCACGGAATCAAAGTGTCCATCCCGAGCAACGGCGCCCTTGCCGCACTTAGCAGCGATTCCCATGGCTGGCAGATGACCGCGGTCATCGCCGAACACCTACGCCACAACCCCGACGACTTCGACACTGCCCGGGCGATCGCCGCCGTCCTCGCCGACGGCCACGAACGCACCGGCCACCTCCCCGGCGGCGCACCGCCCACAGCCGGCGGCTTCTCGAGCGGTGTGGGTTTCGTCGATGCAGCCGCGTCGCCCTCCTCAAGAGGTGCAGGTTTTAGCAGCGCGCAAGCCGCACTCGCGACAGATGGACCCACTCCTCCTACCGGAGTGGCGCACCAGCCCGGCCACCGAATCTCGACCAACCCGCTCGGAACCGCCGAAGGCCAGGGATCCCGCGTCTATTTCTATAGACGCGGCACCACGACCTATGCAGGCTTCATGGAGAGAGAAACCGAACTCCCTCAGGGCGCCTTTTTTCCGATGCCAATCGAGCAATACAGAGAACTCGGGCCCGAAATAGCACTCATGGCAGCAAGAGTTGCAAACATACTCAAGTCAAACGGAGACGGAACACTCACGCTTTCGAATTTGAAGAACCGATCTGCAACTAGAACTACAAGAAAAAGCCCAGAATATGTCTATCATTTGCTGCGAATAATCGCTGAAAATCCCAGCACCTTCGGCGAATTCAGAGCCATCCCGCCCCAATCCCCGACGACACCCCGAGGCCGAATAACTCAGTGGCACTTCGGGCGTGCGCCAACCGCAACGGAAAAACGGCGCGACGGAGAGATGTCACTCGCACAACATTTTGCTCTGGCGGATTCCCTCGAGCTACCACCGCCCGTGCCTCCTGACTCGCTGATGGAGCAGGAAAATACTGCTGTAGGCGGCCCAGTAGATTCCGTCGATACGCCCTCAATACCGCCGAACAGCATGGTCTACGGTCCGCAGCTCGGCCCGTACGCCGCCGACTTCGACCCCGCCACTATCGGCACCAACCCCCTCACCGGCGACGCAATGCCCGCAGCCGGCGCCTTCTCGAACGATACCGATTCCAACGATGCAGCAGGCCACCGAATCTCGACCGACCCGTCCAGAACCGCCGAAGGCTGGGGAACCGGCGTATACTTTCTCCAAGGGCGAGGACGGAATGTATTGAAGGCGTTCTTCCATGCAGACACCGAACCTCCTGAAGGCGCTTATTTCCCGATGTCAATCGAGCAATACAGAGCAATCGGGTCCGACAAAGCCGCTCTAGCCGCAAAAGTTGCGAACACGATTACGACAGCCAAGGCTGGAACATTCACTCTGGCGGAACTTACGAACCGATTCAGAAAGTCAGGAGTCAGATCAGAAGATGTAAATTCTTCGCTGCGAATAATTGCTGAAAATCCCAGCATCTTCGGCGAATTCATAGCCATTCCGCCACATTCCCCGACGACGCCCCGGGGCCAAACAACTCAGTGGAACTTTGGGCATGCGTCAACTGCAACTGACAAACGGCGCAAGGGAGAGATGCCACTCGCACAATATTTTACTCTGAAGAATCCCTTCGGACCGCTACCACCCGCCGCCTCAGCCACCGGACGAGCGTCAACTGCAAGGAGAAATCGGCGCATGGGAATGGTGTCACTCGCAGAACGTTCTGGTCTGGAGAACCGCCTCGGTCCACCACCAACCATCGCCTCGGCCAGTAGTGGCGATGCTGCGCCCGGCGCGCCCGGCGTCGCCGGCCCGCGAGGATCGCGTGTTGAGGTGCCTCCGGACGGCTGGTGCCTCCTCACGGCTGCTGTGCTGACAGCGCCTGACCGGCTGGCGGAACTCATCGCCGAGCGCAGCCCGCAATCCGCGGAGTGGCTGCGCGGCAGCGTCGGCCCGGAAGTGCGCAGGAGAGACGGACTACAGAATCTTGCGAACCGCCTGTTCCCAAGGAGCCCGAGGAACAGGGATCAAGTCATGCTGCGTGAAACCGTCAGCGCAATCGCTGCCGAAATTGCCGACCTCATCGAAACGGATCCAGGGATCGGCCTGGAGGGACTCAACCAGAATCGCGTGCATATGGGATACGAAACCGCTGCCGTCAACGATGACGCCAGAGAGGTGTTCACCCAGGACGAGCGTCACACGCTGCAGGAACAGATCAGAAATTGGAGCCAGAACTGGTCTGAGAACATCGGTGACGTCTTTTCACAAATGCTCGCCAACGCACTTGGCGTGCGATTGCACGTAATTCAGCCGGAGGGCGACGGGTTACTGCTGAACCGCATCGAATCCGCGAGAACCCTTGCCGACGCCCCGGTTCTGCAATTGTATTACAACGGGTATGATCATTACGACGTCTGGCTCCCATCACCGGAGGACAACCAACTGACCGCTCAACTCGAACGACGAAATGTCCGGATCGGGCCCGGTGCGTCAGCGCAAGTAGCCCCCGTGGACTCACCGCCCGGCTCACCGATGAATGTGGATGCAGTTTTCGTCCCGGAAGGACCTCAGCGTCCCGCCGGCACAGGACGCAGGACTGGTCGTGTTTCACGCAATAGACCTGAGGTGGCTTTCCTGGGTGAAAAGTTGTCAGCAGTTCTCCGAGCCCTTCGGGAGTCTCCGGGCACAGTTGTTTCATGGCGTGAAATACGACGGCGCGCCGTCCCTCACCTTGGTTTCGCAGCATCCGAGGCCGAGGTGGTGGCAGCGGTGGCCGACCTTTCCACCCAGTTGGCGGACCACCCGTCCGGCGTGCTCATGGGCTGGATTGAGAACGAGGAGGGCGGCTGGCGTTTTCGACCTTCCGCCCCGTCGCCGGAACCGACAGGAACGACGGCCCCGGTTGTCGCTCTTCCTTTCGAGACACATACCGAACTGGACCTAGTCCTGCAGCGAGAGAACTTCGACGCCAGCTCAGATCGGTCCATGTCTGATCACGATATGGAGTCACTTTTTGGTGACGGGCAATTGGAGCGGGACGGTTTTGCTGTAGACGCAAGTACAGATTCCGTCGATACGCCATCGGCACCGCAAGGCGACATGGTCCACGATCAGAATCGTACTCCGAACCTCGGCCTGGCCGATCACACCATCAACTCTGCTCTGAACGTCGGCCCCTACACCGCCGACTTCGAGCCCGCGACTCTCGGCACCGGCCCCGCAGGAGAATCCGGGCCGCATATCTTCGACTTCGACATCGGGTCCTCAGGAGCGCTGTCCCGGGCTGAGATCGACGCATACTTCGGCCCCAACGCCGGTGCCGACCCCGCACAAGAAGCCGAGCCGTATTCCTTCGACTTCGACATCGGGTCCTCACAACTGCTGTCCCAGAATGATCTAGACGAATATATGGAATTTCTCGCCAATTCAGAAGGAACCATGGCGTGGAATATTCCTAGTGTTGCGCCGGACGCCGACCGTGACCCGTTGATTGCTGACGGCGGAACCCATGACCAGCCTGCGCCGGATCTGTGGTCCAGTTCGTGGGAATCTTTCGTTGAACCAGCGGACCGGACATACGACGCTGACGGCATGTTCGAGTTCTCGACAGATGCGTCGGCACGCGATTCGGCCATCACAGCAGAACCACCTACCGGCTGGACGGAAGGCTGGACGGAAGATTCGCACCCCGACTCCTAGTAGGGCTTTGTTAGGTCTTTGTGGTGTGTCGCTTGTGGCAGGCGCCCAGATCGACCGGCCGGGCCTGGTCGGCGGGCAGTGAGCTGGTCAGATACGCCGTCTCGCGGCTGGTCTTTCCCTTGATCGTGCGGGTCCGGGTGATCCGGACAGCCTGCTGCGCGTGGGCGAAACCCAGCCCGCCCGGGGTCGCGACAGTGAGTGCCTTGGCTGTACGGGTCTCCTTACGGCCGTGACCGGTCTCGCGGGTTTGCGCCCGACCGGGACCTGCGCCCAGGGCAAGGCCTTGAGCTGGGTGAACAGCGTCGGCTGGTTGGCCTTCGCGGTGACCATCAGATGCGCGCCGTGCTCGGCGAGCAGGTCGGCGTGCCCGACCTGGGCGTGCAGTGCGTCCGCGACGATCAGGACGCCGTCCAGCGAGCCCAGCACGGTTTTGACCAGGCGCAGCAGCGGCGTGAACGCCGGGATTTCGTTCGACTTCACCGCGATCTGGACCTGAGCGAGCACGATGCCGGTGCTGGTGTCGTACGCGCTGAGCAGGTGGACCTGGCGGCCGTCAGCGAGCCGGGCGCCGCGGGCGACCTTGCCGTCGACGGCGATGACCCGGCGCCACCAGTGGCCGGCGGCCGCGACCGGTGCCGCCCGGCTGCGCAGCCAGCGGGCCAGGACCTGCGAGAGTTCCTCGGCGTCGATCCGGATCAGCAGCCGCCACACCGTCGTCGCGGCGGGTACCCGGCCATCGGAACGATCACCAGCAGGCCGCACCCGTCCTACATGGACCCCCAGATTCCACCAGTTTCCGGCCAAAAACCCCAGCTCAAGCACCCCTCAACTGACTACGCAACCGCCCTGGGTGGCCATGACGGCGGTCCGGTGCCGGGCCGGGCTTGATGCAGATCTTCACGGAACATGCACTGCCAGTGCCCTCTGGCATAGGCGTCGAGGTGCTGCGGGCCTGCTTGCTCGGTGTCGAGGCTGACGATGCCGTAGATGATCTGTTTGCTGGTGCGTACGCCGTCGAGTCCGCCGGTGTCGCGGCGGAGCCGAAACACTTGCCGGGCCCGGGGAACCAATCGTCGTCGCAGGCAGCGATGCGGATCGTGCGGCGTTCGGTGCGCCCATGTCCACGATCGGAGTCGATGTCGGTCTGGTCGGCGAAGTCGATGTCGCTGCCGGACAACAACGCCTGGGCGGCCTGCAGGGCGAGCGGCTGATTGCGTTTGAGGATCAGCAGGTGGTGGGCGTTCAGGGGACCGGTGATCAGCCGGGCGGTCTTCTTCGTGGTGTGGAGGGCATCCAGGGGTGAGCAGGATCCCGGCCGCGTCCAACGGTGCGAGCAGATCTTCGGTGACGGTGGTCTCGCCGCGCTTGTCGGCGACCTGCCGCTGGCCCAGGATCACTGCCTTATTGTGGGTGACCGCGGCGACTAGGAGCACCTGCTCGATGGAAGTGCGGGTGCCGTGCAGCAGTTTCCCGTCGGCCGCGGCGGCGGGCAGAAGCCCGGCCGGCGCGGGGTGGGTGACCGCCCTGGTCACGGCGCGGCGTTGTTCTCGTTCGGCGGGCTTCGAGGCCAGTCACCCAGAGATCATCAGGAGTCGCGCTCATCCTGCAACTCGCCCTCGTCCGGTTCTCAACACGGACAGAACCTCTCAAGCCGGAGCAACGTCGGGACCGTGGGTGCCGACCGGCTGTGCAAAAGCCCTGATCACACTACGGCTGCGGTGAGATCACTTCGCAGAGCCCGACTGGTCGGCGCTCCGGTCTACGTCGTCCTGACGATCTGCCGGCCAACAAGACTCCGAGGATCCGGGCTGGGCGGCCCGCAACAAGGTCGCGCAACGCCGCGAACGTGGCCGTGTCCGCCGAACGAGGAGATGGATCGGCCCGGAATGACGCTCGTGCCGACATGCTGCACGAACGTTCCGTCGTGCGGCTCAATCGTTCCTGCTCGGCCGCGCGCGGCATTCACTTGGGCGCGCGCGGCCGAAGGGAGCCACATCATGAGTCCGATCGAGGGCAAGGTCTACGTCGACCCGGAAGGGCTGAAGAGGACGGGTGAAGCCTACGACGAGCACGCCGTACGCTATTCCGGCCTCCTCGCCGAGGTTCAGGGCTTGCGTGTTTCGTACCATGGCGCCTGGGGCGACGACGACATGGGGCGGGAGTTCGGGCAGACCTTCCTCGCCGGCCTGGACAACGTCGAGGCCGTCCTCAAGGGCAGCCATGCTCAGGTGCGGTATGCGTCTGAGAGCCTCGTGGAAAGCAGCGACGGCTACGCCAAGGCGGACGACGATGCGTACGACGCGGGAGTCCGGCTGTCGCTCAGCGCCCAGTCCGAGCTGCCGGCACAGGCCACGATGCGTACGGGGTCGGCGCCCGACTCGGTGACCTCGGCCGCGACCCCTTCCCTCCACTTCGTGGAGCCCTCTACACCGGCACGGCCGCTCATCGGCGATGCGCCCAAGTCCGGCGACAGCACTGATACCGTCGCACCCAGCAGCCACTACGAGGATCCGAGGCCAGCCGCGATGCCCCTCGCCAGCGGTGCGATCAGCCCGGATCTCAGCACCGAGGCCACACCGGCCGGGACCTTCACCGCCGCCGGACCGAGCAGCCACTCCGGGGTACCGGAGGTCGCGGGAGCCCGGGTCAACGGCAGGCCGGTGGCCGAGGGACATCGAGTAGTGGCGTTCGCCGCGGATCCTGACGGCTCTGTCACCTACGACGCCAACCGGTACGACTCCGTTCTGCCGGTCCCGTGCTCCGCGGTGACCTCGCACGGCGAGCCGGTGCCCGGGGAGGGTCTGCGGTTCTTCGTGGTGCGGGACAACCCCCACGCGGACCCCTCAGCCGCCGGCTACCACAGCCTCCCTGTCGCGGTTCCGGCCGCCCGGAAGTAGTGGGCACTGGAACCGCGCCAGGCGATTCGGTTGTCGGCGGGCGCCGACAAGGGTGGGGCGGGCCGCGAACCGCGACCCGCCCCTGGTGCCGGTCAGGTGAGGATGGTCAGGTCTTCCACGGTGTACGACAGCGAGCCGCGGAAGCCGACGCCGAGGCGCTGGATGGCCAGATCGGCGATCTCTTCCCGGGGTGACGGCAGGAACCGTAGGTCGCCGGAGCCGATCCAGGCGTTGTCGACCTTGAGACTGGTCAGCACCGACTGGGTCAGCTCGTGGACCGCGGGGTGATCGTGCTGCCCGGCGGTGAGCCGGGGGAAATGCCGTAGGTTCACCAGCGGCCGGGTCAGCGCCGGCAGCCCGGTAGTCCGCTCCTTGAGCGTGACGTCCATCTCCGCGATCCGCCGGCCACCGGCCGACAGGCTGCCTCCGAACCGGCCGCCGGGCCCGAGCGTCGGCGCGGCCTGACTGGCCACCGCGTACGCCCGGGTCTGGCGGATCTGGCCGAGCTTCTTCGGAAAACCCTGAGCCCAGCCGCGGGCCAGCGAATTGTCGTTGTCCACGTAGATGAAGGGACACCAGGTGACCGGCCTGCCCCGGTAGCTGGCGTCCAGGAAGATCAGGAACTCCGAGTACTGGCTGTAGGTCGGGTCGAGCCAGTCCGCCGGCGTCGCGGCGAACTGCCACTCGACGCACATAGCGAAACCGTGACCGGGCTGAGCCGGATCCGGGTCGAGGCCGGTCGGCAGGGCGGCCGCCGCAGCGGCCGGCGTGGTCCAGAACTCGACCCCGAGAGCGTCAGCGACGTAATGCCACGGGGGCTTCGGGGCCAGGTTCGCCACTCCCCGGGCGCTGAGCGGAACGGTGTAACCCTTCAGCCTCTCCGGCGTGGTTCTCGCGGAGGGCACGGCCTGCGCCGGTTGCGCAGCGCCGACCGCTCCGGCCGCGGCCACGGTGGTCGCCGCGAGCCCGCCCAGGACGGTGCGTCGATCGACGTCCCTGTTCTTCATATGTCTCCTCGATGTGACGTGGCAGCGACCGAACGGTCGCGCCCGCACCCCTGGAGACGAACGCGATCGGCTCGTGTTCATCGGACGGAGTCATCGATGTCCCCGAACGGCGTCACGGATATTGAGGGCCCGAATTCATCTGCTGGGGCCCCGGGCTCCGACCTGGGGTGACGGCCGAGATCGAATGAACTCCGACTGCCCGGCCGCGTAGTACAGAGCGTGATGTCATCCGGTGAATGCTTCCCCGTCGTGCCGGCTCACCACACCCCGCACGCGCGTTAAGGCCTGGACGTGGGCTGCCTCGGAAAGGACAGCACATGCGACAAGGCCGGATCGTTCGCCGGGTGCGGGTCATCGTCGAACGCGAGGCGCAGGTCCTCCTGCGCGGCGGAGAGCCCACCGCCGAGTTGCTACGGCACATCGGGCCGGACGTGCCGACCGATGCCCAGGTCCTCGAGGTCTTGGACCTCTGCATCCAGGTCGGCGAGGTGTTGCTCTCGACCGGTGAACCGGTGGGTGAGACCTCGACGACGATGATGCGGCTGGCTGCCGCCTGTGGGTTGCCCACGGTTGACGTCGACATCACGTTCAACTCCATCACGATGTGTTTCCACCGGGGTAACGCGGCGGCCCCGGTGACCACCATGCGGCTGGCCAACTATCGAGCGACCGACCTGACGCGCATCGCGCTGATCACCGGGATCGTCGATCAGGTGATGCGTTCGAGGATGACCGTTCCGGCCGCGGTCGCCGCGGTGAGCGAGGCGGTGAACGCTCGGCACCCGTACCCGCGCTGGGTGGCCTCCGCGGGTCTGGCCGGGCTGGCCGCCGCGGTGGCGGTGCTGCTCGGCGGCTCGGCGGTGATCGCTCTCACCGCGTTCGTGGTGACCGCACTCATCGACCGCCTCGCGTTCGTTCTGCGCCGCCGGGACGTCGCACCGTTCTTCCTGCAAGTCATCGGGGCCCTGATGGCGACCGCGGCCACGCTCGGTCTGCTGGCCGCCGGCGCGCTTCCCACCGACACCCAGCCGTCGCTGGTCATCGCGGCCGGCCTGACCGCTCTGCTGTCAGGGTTGACGGTGGTGGGAACCGTCCAGGACGCCATCTCAGGTTTCTACGTCACGGCGGCCGGCCGTGCGGCGGAGATCGCGTTGCTGTCGGCCGGGCTGTTGGCCGGGGTCATCCTCGGCCTCAAGATCGGACTCGTGTTCGACCTCGACCTCAACCCGGCCGAGCCGCTGTCGGCCGACATGGCCGGCTTCGGCCTGGCCACGGGGGCCGCGGCCATGTCGGCGGCCATGTTCGCGCTGGCCACCTATGCGCCGCTGCGTTCGCTACCGGCCGCTTTCGTCATCGGGGGAACGGCCTGGGCCTCCTACGCCGCCGTCACGATGGTGACGGACTTCGGTTCCGTGGCGGCCAGCGGTGTCGCGGCTGTCGTCGTCGGCCTGGCGACGGGTCTGTCCCGGCGCGGCTCCGGCCGGCTCACGCCGGTCATCCTGTTGTCCGGGATCATTCCGCTCCTCCCGGGGCTGACCGCCTACCGGGGCTTCTATCAGCTGGCCATCCAGGACGTGGTGGGCGGCCTGGTCACCCTCATCCTCGCGGTCGCCATAGGGCTGGCCGTCGCCGCGGGTGTGGCATGCGGCGACCTCATCGCCCGCCCGGCCGCCACCCGCCGATCCGTGAAGCGGCACTGACGAAAAGGTCCGCTGAAAAGCGCGGCCGCAGCCGGGCGGGGAAAGGCCGTGAACATGGCGACACGACGGACGTCGTCATGGTTGCCAGACCCGGCAACGATGCTCGACCCGCGGGAGTCCACCATGTTCGAACTGCTCAGCCGCCGCCGTCGCCGACTACCCGATGCGACCGGTCATGAGGACGTAGTGGCCCCGGAAGCGCCGGCCGCTTCCTCACAGTCACTCATTGAAGACGCCCTCTGCGAGATCGATCGGCATCTCGCCCGCGGCGGACCGGCCCGCGATGCGCTCCTGGACGTGCGGCTGAAGCTGAGTCCGCCGTCGCCGTCAGCTGAACGGCTCGCCCTCACCTTGATGAAGCAGGCGGAATACGGCCCTTTCGGACTGCTCGGACTGCTGTTCTTCGACAGCTACCCGGCGATGTTCCCGGACGGCAAGGACCGGCCGGCACGGTAGCGCAGGAAAGGTGGCCGCGCCGGTGCGCGGCTGCCAGACCTTCGACGATGTCTCCACCTATGCGCTATGCGCGCGGTACCGACGCCTCCGCCGGGGCACCACCCCGGACCAGAACACCGCCACGGAAGACAGCTCGCACCTCGAGCAAGGCCGACGGATCGCTCAGCGGGTCGCCCGCGACAACCAGCAGATCGGCATCCATGCCGGGGCGCAGGGAGCCTTTACGGCCGGCCAGCCCACAGGCCTCGGCTGCCCGCGCGGTGACCGCGGTGAGCGCCGCCGCCGGGCTGGTGCCCAGATCGGCGATCAGCTCACCGACAGCGTAGGGCAGCACGCCGTGCGGTTTGAGCGGGCCGATGCCGGCGTCGCTGCCGACCACCACCCTGGCCCCGCGCCGGTAGAGCTCCCCGTTGAGCTGGTACCACCGGCTGATCATGTCCCGAACCGGGCCGGGAAGGGCGGACCACTCATCGGGTCGGCGGCCGAGCGTGGCGCTCACCAGCACACCGCTCGCGGCGACCTCGTCGAGCAGGGTGTCCTCCGGTGGCGACCCGTCCGGGGTGACGAAGGTGACGTGCTCGATGCTGAAGACCCCGGCACGAACGGCGTCACCGATGGACCGCGCACCGTGAGTGTGCGCCGCGACGGTCATGCCGAGCGCCCGCGCCTCCTCGACGGCGACCCTGATCTCGTCCGGCGTGAACTGTGACACGGCCGGATCGGAGCCGGGAGTCATGGCGCCTCCGCTGACCATGATCTTGACGACGTCACAGCCACGCGCAGCGCGTTCGCGAACGGCTGCCCGGATGCCGTCGAGCCCGTCGACCGCTCCGCCGAGAAAATGGCAGTGCCCGCCCGGGGTGGTGATGGGTGGCCCGGCGGCCACGATGTGGGGCCCGGCGGCCATATCGGCCCGGGTCTGCGACGCCAGCCGGGTCGACAGGAAGCCACGGTCGCCGAGATCCCGCACGCTCGTGACGCCGGCGTCCAACTGAGCGGCGGCGGCCTGACGCATGCGGCCCAGCAGTTCGTCGTCGTCGAGCCCGTCCAGTGCGGCCACCGGGTCCACGCTGCCGTCGAACACCAGATGGACGTGCGTGTCGATCAGCCCGGGCAATAGCCAAGCATCAGGGCCGAAGTCGAGGACAGCGAGGTCGTCGACGGGCGCCGAAGGGCCGACCTCCTTGATCGCCCCATCACCGACCACGACCACAACGGCGCCGCCGCGGCCGGACCGGCCGTCGAACATTCCACCAGCACGAATGGCGAACCGCTGAGCGGCATCCTTCAGTGCATCTTCAGTCACGTTTGCTACGACGCTTCGATCCGGTCTCGGTTCAACTGAACCGGACGCTCGTTCATCCGTTGTGGAGGTGTCCACACCGTGTCCTGGAAGGGATGAGATGAGCGGCAGCAGCGCACCTTCTGACCGGGGCGGTCCTCGCCGACCCGACCCGCCGGCCGGCTTGGTCGCCGACCGCTACCGGCTGCTGGATCTGCTGGGTGAGGGCGGCATGGGCCGGGTGTGGGAGGCGCGCGACGAGTTGCTCGGCCGGGCCGTGGCCGTCAAGGAGATCTCACCCGAAGGCCTGAGCACGACCGAGCTGGGCGACCTGCGCGAGCGGGCGATCCGGGAAGCCAGGGCCATCGCCCAGATCGATCATCCCCATGTGGTACGGATCTTCGACGTCGTCGAGCACGACGGCACACTCTGGATCGTCATGGAGCTGGTGCGCGCGATCTCCTTGTACGACGAGGTCAGCCGAAACGGTCCGCTCGATCCCCGGCGGGCCGCCCAATTGGGCCTCGACCTGGTAGGCGCACTCCAGGCCGCCCACCGTGCCGGCGTGCTGCAT
Organism: Paractinoplanes hotanensis; assembly: GCF_023717965.1. NCBI lineage: Bacteria > Bacillati > Actinomycetota > Actinomycetes > Micromonosporales > Micromonosporaceae > Paractinoplanes > Paractinoplanes hotanensis. Next base: position 47,703 of record NZ_JAMQOL010000062.1, read on the forward strand.
CGAGACGTGAAACCGGCCAACGTGTTGCTCGGCCGGGACGAGCGGGTGGTCCTCACCGACTTCGGGCTCGCGACGTCGGCCAGTGATTCGGCGATGACCCGGGCTGGCGTGATGCTCGGGTCACCTTCGTACCTGGCACCGGAGCGGGCCCACGACGAACCCGCAACGGCCGCAGCCGACCTCTGGTCGCTGGGTGCGACTCTGTTCACGGCGGTCGAGGGGCATCCACCGTACGAGCGGTCCTCGCCCATGGCCACCTTGGCCGCGTTGATGGTGGACCCGCCGGCCGCACCGACCAGAGCCGGCATCCTGGAGCCTGTCCTGGAAGCGTTGCTCGAGAGGGATCCGAGTGCGCGAGCCACCGCGGAAGAGGCCGCCGAGCTGCTCCGCTACGTGCTGTCGGCGCCGTTGCCGCACCACCCCGTAACGACAGCGGCGGTGGTGGTGCCCGAAACACCGGCCCGTAACAGACGCCGGCGGCGCGGTCCGGTCCTGGCACTTGTCGCGGGCGCCACCGCCGTCACGGCAGCAGTGGGCGTTACGATCGTCGCCGGCCGGGATCCGCAGGACGCGCAGGCGCGTCCGGTGCCCAGCCTCACACCGGATGTGGTCCGGATTCCCAGCGCTGCGCCATCGAGAACGGAAGCGTCGGCGCGGCCGTCGGCTACGCCGAGTCCGACACCCTCCCGGACGGTCAGCCCGACGAAACAACCCTCACCGAGCCGGACCGCTCCGGCCACCCGGACCCCCACGAGCAGACCTCCGGTCGCAGCCCCCGTCCGGGTGACCTTCGAAGCAGAGTCGTTCACGGACAACTTCGGGACAGAGGCCTCTTTCCCTGACGGCGCCAGCGGCGGCCGGGTGGTGGGCAAGACGAACAACGGAGACTGGGTCGGCTACCGCAATCGATCGCTGGCCGGCGTACGCAAGGTGACGCTGCGCTACACCGCCGGCAGCGGTGACACCGTTGTCGAGATCCGGAGCGACTCCGCGAGCGGCGAGCTGCTGGCGAGAGTCACGCTCAGCGGTACGACGGACTTCAGTGCCTTCGCAACTGTGACGGCCGGACTGAGCGGTAGATCGTCCGGTCCTTTGTTCATCGCTTTTCCCGGCCCGAGGGCCTCGGACATCGACACCGTCACGTTGTCGTCCTAGAGATCGTCGCGGGTCGGTGTGTGTCTGGACGATGGGAACACAGGTGTTGGACGGTCGACGCACCAACCGGCTCAGGCACAGGATTGATGCGTCGACCACATTGATCTGAACGTATCCAGCGGTTGTTGGTTCAGGCGGCCACGGCCCGGATTCCTTCGGGGCTCACGGTGCGGGTGCGACGCACGTTCTCACCACGCGACGACGCCCTGGCGGGACGGTTGCAGCGTCCCGATCTGAAGTGCTGCCATCGTGATGCCGCTCGCCTCAGCATCCGTGAAGCCGGAAAGTGACGCCACCGGGCCGTCTCCGCTGGACTGCAGACTGAAGCGAAGCGTGTTGCCCACGCCACAGGAATCGGCGGCCTTGTCACAGGGGCTCCATCTGATGCCCTGGAAGGCCGACGTGCCCGGCGGCAGAGTCACAGCCACCGAAGGGCCGGGCTGATCGACGTACTTTGTGGGCACGTCGACCACTTCGTCAGCCGCGTTGACGAGAGAGACAGCGACGTGGCCCTGGATCCGGCAGGAAGTCTCCGACCGGTTCGACAAACTGACCAGTCCCCACAGGTGTCCGTCGGCCCGGTCCGGTTGCAGTGTCACGGTGGCCGAAACGTCATCGTTGCCACACGCGCGCACGCCGCCAGAAGGCCTCGGCCCGGGCTGTGAAGCGACTTGGTTCGGTTGACTGGTCGTCGCGGGCACCCCCGGCGAAGTGTCCGGACGATTGTCGTCGGTGGCACACGCCTGCAGCGTGAGCACGACCGCCAGGACGGCAGCCGTGCCGATCGCATGCCTGATTCTCAGTGTCACGAGACTCCATGTTCCTGGTCGGCGGGCGAGTATCCGTGCCCTGAGAAGACGGGTAAGACGCTTCGTGGCTGTCGCACGCGGATGCTCGTGCACAGGCGCCGTACGGCCGGCGGGCCCCGGGTGAGGTGCGACCCGGGGCCCGCCGACTTTCACGTGGTCACGGCAGACGCGCGTCGATCTGCAGGAGCCGGGTCTTCTGGTTGGCGCTGAAGTTGTCGTCGCTGATCAGCACAAGACGGCGCTGGGCACCGCGGGACGGCTCCACGGCGAGTCCTTCGAAGTTGTCCAGCAGCGGGTTCAGCTGCGGCTGGGGACTCGTCGCGCCCAGGGTCGGGCAGTTGGCGAGATCGGCGATGGGCTGCTTCTCGACGAGACTGCGATGAGTAACGGTCGAGAGGTTCCGCACCGCACTGACGTCCGGAGCACGATTGGCGCCGGTCACCGCATAGACCCGGACGGTGTTGCCGACCCCCGAGGTGAAGGCCCCCTCGAGGAACACCAGCCGCCCGTCGGCGTAGGCCGCCACCTCGGCGATCCGGTTGCCGCGGTCGGCCTGGTAGCCGAACTGACGGACGAGACGATAGCCGCCACGCCCGTCACCCTTGTAGACCAGCACACGGTGCCGGGGCACCTCACCGTTGGACGGCGCGTCGCCGGCGAGGGAACCCTCCATGGCCGCGTAGACGTACCTTCCATCCGGCGAGATCGTGAGACCTTCAAGGGTCGCGTTCTCCGGCGCCTCGCCGGTCGGAGTGACCCGGAAACGGTCCGGCACGGCGAGTTCGCCACGCTGCACGCCGTCGCGACCGAAGATGCGGATCGACGGTTCGGCCTCGGAGCTGACCAGGAACGTGCCGTTCGGCAGGACCGCGAGTCCTTCGCCGTCGAAATTCGTGCCGTCGAACGCAGTGCCGTCGGCTCGCTTCAGCGGAATCGTCCTGGTCGCCTGCGGGGCGCGGCCGTTGCTGAGGAAGACCAGGCGGGCCGGCTGCGTGCCGCTACGGTCGACCACCGTGGCGTACGACCGGCTGAACTTGTCGTACGTGATGGCGGACAGCCCGCCGACGGCAACGCCGTCCTTGGTCGTCGTCTTGTCCAGGCTGTCGCTGTACGAGACCGCCTCGGCCCGCGGAGCGCAATTGCCTCGGTGCGGTGTCGAGGACGCCTGGGCCGCTGGAGCAACGAGCAGCGGCGCCAGAACACCAGCAGCTACCGCGGGAGCCATCAGGCGACCGCGGAGAGGGAAGGCCATTTTCATGAACCGCTCCTGTGGTGAGGGTCCTGTTCAAAGGACTCGGGGATGGGTGGACGGCGGCCGAGGGGAGACAAGGCCACCGTCCGACTGTTCCGACGCGGCTCCGTGCGCATTGTTCACCACATAGAATCTCACCATTGTGATCAATATCATCACATTCCAGCGCGCGTAACCCGCCAGCCATTCAGCTGCAAGTGCTCAGCGCACCGGATCGGCCGAAAAGAAAGAATGAACGTCTTTGGTGAGCGTCCGTCATGAGCGATGGGCGCTCCTCCGCTCGCGGTCCCGCAGCGGCAGTTGTGGCCTGACCTTATTCAGATCCGGAAGGTTTTACATTAGAATGACGACCGTCAGAGGTCTCGCGCTGGCCGCCATCGTGGCCGGCGGAACGCTCGCGGCCGCGCCGACCGCCGCCTCCGCCATGCCTGACGCTCTTGGCCTGCAGGTGTGGAGCGATTCCCACCAGCGCGGGATTTATCGAAACCTGTTCGGCCCGCAAATCATGGACCTGGGCAAGGCAGGCATGGACGACAAGATTTCCAGCTTCAAAGCGAACGGCAGCAAGTGGTGCCTTTACGCGGACACCAATCTGCGCCAGCTCGTCAAGACGGCTGACGCCGGCGAGTACGTGGCCGACCTGGACGGCACCGGATTCAACGACCGCATTTCCTCGGTTGCACGCTGCTGACGCCGCGTGGCACGGCCCGGCAATCTGCCGGGCCGCGCCACGCTCGTTCCATTTCACAACCGCCGGGACGCAGATGTTCGAGCGCGAGGACCTCGCGTCGCGTCATGCGCGTAAAAATAGAACCGGCCGCCTACAATGGCAGGACGTCGAAGAGCTCCCAGGGGCCGATGCTGTCACGGTTGGCGATCAGCGGCTGGGCGCCGCCGTCCTCCGCGGCGACGTACCGGCCGCTGGCTACGGACTGCAGGCTGACGCTGCCGTCGGCGTTGGCCACGAACCTGAACCGCTGTTCGATGCCGGCCGTGGTGGACGACGCGATGAGCGGCTGAGTCGCGGAGGCGGTGACGTACTTGCCGTTGGCGTGCCCCCGCAGCACGTAGGTGCCGTCCACCTGAGGGACCCGGTCGAACTCCTCCCACGGGCCGACGGCGTCACGGTTGGCGATGAGCGGTTGCTCCCCGGCGGCGTCCGCGGAGACGATCTTGCTGTTGTGCCGCGACCGCAGGGCGATGCCCGTGGTGGGGTTGACGATCGGACCGGTGGGCGCCCCGAAGATGCTCAGGTCGACAGCGTCGGCGATGGCCTGCAGGCCCGCGTTGTTGGGGTGCAGGTGGTCACCGATGTCGAAGGCGGGCAGGAAACGCCGGGGGTCGGCCGGATCGTGCGTTGCCTGGTCGGAGTCGAGCACGGCGTCACAGTCGCTGCCGGGCCCGCGGACGAACGCGTTGTACTGTGCCCGGGCCGTCTCGGCGGCCTCGGTCCAGCGCTCGTGACCGGCGAACGGGGTCAGGGTGGCACAGAGAACCCGTACGCCCCGGGCGTGCGCGGCGCCGATCATTCCGGTGAGCGCCGCGGTCAGCTGCGTGCCAGTGGGCGGGTTGCCGCCGAGCAGGTCGTTGAGGGGGGCGTCGGCGATGGCGGCCCAGGTGACACCGGGCTGGTCGAGAACGTCCCGGGTGAATCGGTTCACCATACTTTGCCCGCCGCCGTTGTCCAGCACGGCATTACCGCTGACACCTTGGTTCAGCACTCCGATCACGCGACCGGTGGCGGCCAGCCGTACCGCGAGATCGTTGGGCCAGCGGCGATTCTGGTCGAACGACGACACGTACTCGTCGGTGATCGATGCGCCGAGCGTCACCACGGCACCGGCGGCCGCGCTGTTACGGACGTCGAGGTTGGCGAGCAATGTGTAGCTCGCGTTGGTGGCGAAGTTGGTCAGCGTGACGTCGCCGGCGACGTTCCCGGCCGCGACGTAGTTGGTCTGGAAGGAGTCCAGGTGTGCGGTGGGGTCAGTGATCCGGTCCGGAACATGGAAGCTGACCGCCACGTCGGTGAGTGGCTTGACCTCGAAGACGGTCTCGTCGCTTATCGCCTTCCCGCCGGCGGGAATCGTGACGGAGGTCCGGCCGCCGAAGGTGACGCTCCGGTCGGTGGACGGGTCCACAGCCGGGCCGCTGACGCGGTCGGCGACATGCACGTCCGAAATGGTTACGGCATCGGTCCCGAACGCGTTGGACAGCTGAATGCGCGCCGCCGACCCACCGATGCTGGTCCGCACGATCTGACGCAATGTCTGGTCCTCGAACGACTTCCCCTGCCCTTTGGTGCTCCACGGCGAGGCCGCCCACGTGCCCGTCCAGCCGTCACCGGCGGCGCTGGACGCCGATGCCGGGCCCCGTGGAACGCCCACGGCCATCGCAGCCAGAAGGACAACCGCTGCCGCCGCCCAGAGTTTCTTGTGCACGCGCATACCTTTCGCTCACATCACCAGGAACCAGTCCGTTGTCATGGACGGTCCACGCTTGATTCGATCCGCTGGTGCAGCTCCCGATACGGCGACGGCGTATCCGGCTCAGATGACGCCGGCGCGCACCGCGTAGGCCACCACATGGGAACGGTTGCGCAGTTGGTACCGGTCCATCACGCCGTAGATGATCGTCTTGACGGTGCGCACGGAGTACCGCATGTTTTCGGCGATCTGGTTGGTGTCCATCCCGTCGGCCATCAGCCGGAGAACCTCGATCTCGCGAGAGGTCAGTCCGGAGGGAGTGAGACCGTTCGGCTCCAGGATCTCCCGTTGCATCCGGCGGATCTGCCCGAGAAGGTCCCCCATCACGCGGGCCGGCATCACGCTGCCGCCGCTGGCCGCAGCCAGAACACTGTGCACGATCCGCTCACGGTTCACTGTCACTCGCGGGAGGATGGCGACCACCCGATTCTCCACCAGCACCAGCAACTGCGATTCGTCGATCTCCGAGATGACCAGCACGGTCGGACGATCGACGGTCGCGGCCAGGTGCCGCATCTTCGCCATTACCTCGAAGCTCAGCCGGTCGGTCTCGAGGACCAGCACGTCGGCCACATCGTGGGAGTTCTCGCCGACCACAGTGATCTCAGGGTGTCCGCTGAGGTAGCTCGTCAGCCCCTCGGCCACGAGCGCATCGGACGCTCGTACCTGAACACGCACCATCGCCACGAAATGACCTTCCTCGAACCCGTCCGCGTTGCCTCTCCCCACCATCAACGCAGCCCCGCGCGCAGGGTTCAGATGCCTCTCGGAAGGTGCCGGAGCCGGTGAGCAACGGACGGCCGGCACACGGAACAACCGGCTCAAGCAGCGAACCCGCGGAATACACCCGCAGAGTCCTGCGCGGCCGCCTCGGCGTAGTCCGCGAGTTCGACGGCGCCGATCGCCAGGCTGTCCTCGAGGACCGTAACCCATGCCGGCACGATGCGGAACGCTCGCTCCGTCGCCGCCTCCGGCCGGGCACCGGCCCGCCGTCCGCCGGCAACCGCGACTACGAGCAGCGCGTGCTCAGGATCGGCCAGCGCCGCCCGGTCGGCGACGAAGACCACGTCCAAGCCGTTCCGGCCACCTCCGACGGCCAGCACCTCGTCGACCGTCGCGTCAGCCCAGGCACTGTCGTCGACAAGAAGAGGAGACCGGGCCGCGTCGTTTCCGAAGCGCACCATCTCGCGGAACGCGCGCCAGGCGGCCTCATCGGAGTAGTCGGTACGCACCACGACGGCTCCGAAGTTCTTCCGCTCGTTCAGGCCGGGTAAGAGTCTCACGCTGTCACTGACGATCGCCGGAGCCAGGGAGTTCAGGCAAATTCGCGAGAAGGTGAACTCTTCCCTGACGACTCCGTCTTCCGTTCTGATGGCAGCGGAGGGCGTCCCCCGCTTGATCGCCACCCGGGGGTTCGGGCAGGTGTCACGGGTCCGCACCACCACGACGGCGGTCCCGTCGACCAGAGATGGTCGCCGGGACCGCCCGTCCGGAGCTGCTGCTCAGGCGGCGAAGCCCTTCTTCAGAGCGGCCGCCACCCGAACGACGCGCTCGGCCTGGTGACGGGCCGCGTTGCGGGTGTCGTCGTCGATCGTGCCGAGGGCGTCGCCGAACTCGGCGTGGTGCGAGGTCCCGTACGGGTTGCCGTCGACGTACTTGACGGGGTCGGTGTAGCCCGGCGGCACGATGATGCCACCGAAGTGGTAAATGCTGTTGTAGAGGGCGAGCAGGGTGGACTCGTGTCCGCCGTGCCGGGTGCCGGTCGAGGTGTAACCGCTGTAGACCTTGTCGGCCAGGCCGCCCGACATCCACAGCGGCGACAGAGTGTCGAGGAACTGCTTGAGCTGAGCCGCGATGTTGCCGAAGCGGGTCGGCGAGCCGAAGATCACGGCGTCCGCCCACGCGACGTCGTCGAGCGTCGGAGCTTGGCGCTCGACCGTGGACGCGTGGTGGCTGGCCCAGCGCTGGTTGGCATCGATGACGGCCTGCGGCGCCAGTTCGGCGGCTTTCCGGACGCGAACCTCGGCGCCGGCGGTCTCGGCCGCCTTCACCATCACGTCGGCGATCGCCGTGCCGGTTCCGGTCGACGAGTAGTAGATCAGGGCGAGCTTGACGGGGTCGGACATGGCGGGTGTTCCTCTCGAGGGTGATCGGCTCGGCGACGCACCGAATCGGCCGGGATCTGTTGCAGTGCCCACCGTAGAGAACTTTCGGTGATACATCACCTAACAGTGGTGGGTGACACATCACCAATTTGTGAAGTCGCCTCTCGCGGTCGTCGCGGGAGCGTCACTCCTCGAAAGACTCGCTCTGAAGGTTCTCGAGCACCGCCTCGGACATGACGGCCAGCGTGTCCAGCTGCTGCGGCGCGAGCACGTCGAAGAAGAGCCGGCGCACGTGAAGCACATGCAACGGCAGCGCCTCGTCGATCACGGCGCGCCCCTCGACCGTCAGCGCAATGTTCGTGCCGCGGCCGTCTTCGGGACTGGCCTGCCGTTCGACCAGGCCGCGGCGGACCATCCGCGAGATCTGATGAATGATCCGCGTTTTCTCCCAGCGCAGAGTATCGATCAGCTCGTAGACCCGCATCGGCCGATCAGGGGTGACGCGCAGAGCGCTGAGGATCGAGAACTCGGCCAGCGAGATCCCGACCTCGCTCGTCAGATGGCGGTTCATGTGGCGGCGCACGTCCTCCTGCATGACCAGGAAACCGCGCCAGGCCCGGAGCTCGCGCTCACTCAACCTGTCCGGCCTGATCATCACTCCATGCTAGTCGGCACCGCCTCGAGCTCGCCGGACCGGCCACCGGCAGGCCGCCTCATGACGCCACCACCCGGTGCAGCGGGCCGATCAGAACGAGCGGCCACGGTGAGATCAGAGCTTCGACACGCAAGGGCGGCCGGCATCGCCTGGCCGCCCTTCCCACCATCGGCCGGCAGCCCGGACAGCGACGGCTGCCCTCACACTGCGGCCGTCACTTTCTGGCGATGGTTGCCTCGGCGGCGGATCACGAGGAACAGTATCAACGCGAAGACCGGCAGGCCGGCCAGAAGCCATGCGTTGGTCCCGGACCTGTCCTCGTCCGGAGGCTCGACCATCGTGCCGGCGATCCAGGACTGCAACGTGTCGGTGCGGGCGCTGAAGTCCGGCCCGCGGTGGGGACAAGGCGGCCCCGTGCTGACCACGGCCACCAGCTCCGGCGCCCCGCCGACCCGTTCACGGAAGTACGGGCCGCCCGAGTCGTGCGAGCACGGGCTGGTCTCCTGGCGGGGCGCACGCCCGGACGCCTCCATCAGCGTGTCCCCGATCGCGACAACAGTGAATCGGCCGGTCTGCAACCGTGTTGCCGCAACGGTAGGGCCCCCGTCGGTGGCGAGGCCGTAGCCGGTCAGGCGAAGGATCTCCCCCACCGCCGGAGGCGTTGTGCCGACCCGCAGCGGCGTCACGCCGGTGACCTCGGTGGCCAACCGGGCCAGTGCTACGTCGGTCTTGTCCGCTTGGTACACGGCGACAACGTCGACCTCCTGCCCCTCCCGCGTGCGGAGGTCGGTACGCCCGACCGTCGCCGTGGTACGGCGAGCCACGGTACGGCTGACGCGTTGCCCGCTGATGTCCCGGAAGCAGTGCCCGGCCGTGATCACCCACCGCGGCGCGATCAACGCACCGGAGCACCAGCTGTCCCGGGTGCCGCCGCCGGCTGTCGGCAGGCCGGTCGCAGTCAGCAGGACGGAGAACCCGTAGGCGCCGTCGGACGCGTCCTCGCCGTACGCGATCGCCGATGCGCCCGGAGCCCTCAGGCCCAGGACGGCTGCGACGACCAGCAGGACGAGCAGGCTGTCAGCCAGGAATCTACGCACCAGATCATCGGGCACAGCGAGAAGGCGCGGCAGGGACATCGTCACGGCCAGCCACGGAAGACCCCGTCCGACGAGGCGGCAGCTGCCTTGGAGAACTCCTGGAAATCCATGTTCCCGACGCCGAGGTTGGCAATGATCGAATGAGCCTCACTCGGGAGACACCGGAACTCCCGGCCGAATCGCACGACGTCGTCGTACATCTCGTCCTGCGGGTCGTAGGCGGTGACCACCAGCAACAGGTGTTCCTCGCCGGCCACCGCCTGCTTGTCGGCCACCAGAAAGACGTCCAAGTACTCCGCCAGGTATTGGTCCCGACGGACAACTTCGAGGATCTCGTCCGGCGTGGCCTCGGCCCAGGACGGGTCGTCGATGACGAAGTTGTCGACCTCGAATTCGTCGTCCTCCCAATCCTCCGGTGCCTGCTCCAGCGCTTCGAGGGTGCCGAGCCACCCACCGTCGTCGGAGAAGTCCGTACGGATGACCACGTTGGCCGAGCGCTCAACTGCCTCATCGGCGCCCGCGGGAAAAGCTCTCATGCCGGAACAGACGCCCCGCGGACCACCAAGTTCATCACCGGATGCCAGCTCAGGGACCGGCGCGGACGCTACCTCGTCCTACCGAGGCCGGCCACGACGTGGTGGTACCGAGGCGCAAGCGGAGCCAGGTCACTTACTTCAGGTAAGTAACTTATGGGCACTTTTGTATTTGCCGGACGAGGGCGCAGGCTTGCGCTGGCCGGATGGCGGCTGAACACAAAAAGTCTCGGAACAGTCAATGTCAGCCTTTCACGGAGGTAGATCAGTGGTAGTCAGCATCGAGGGCAAACGCCCGTCCGTCGTCGTCCTCGGTGGTGGGTACGGCGGCCTGACCACCGCCAAGGCGCTGGATGACATCGCCGACGTCACGCTCGTCGACCCGTCCGACGCCTTCCTGCACAATGTCGCTTCCTGGCGTGCGCTCGTTCAGCCGGATTGGATCGACAAGATCTTCATGCCTCTCAACCAGCTCCTGCACAACGGCCGGTTCCTGCGAGACCGCGCTGTCGCGGTCGACGGCCGCAAAGTCACGCTGGCGTCCGGCGCGGAACTCACACCTGACTATCTGGTCCTGGCGACCGGGTCGTCGTATCCGTTCCCGGCGAAGGCAGCCGAGGCCGATCAGCACCTGGCCAAGGCGGCGCTGCAGGGTGCGCACGAAGCGCTGCTGAAGGCGCAGCGGTGCCTGATCGTCGGGGCCGGCCCGGCCGGGCTGGAACTGGCGGGTGAGATCAAGCACTTCATGCCGGACAAGGCGGTCACGGTTGTCGACGTCAACCCGGACATTCTGAGCGGGCCGTTCGACCAGGCGCTGCGCGAGGAGCTCAAGCGCCAGCTCGCCGAGATCGGTGTCCGGCTGGTTCTGGGCAGCCCGCTGCGAGAATTGCCGGAGGCCGCGCCCGGCGGCCTGACGGCGGTCGAGGTGACCACCGAAGCCGGCGAGACCGTCACCGCCGACATCTGGTTCCGCGCGTTCGGCGTACGTCCGGCCACCGACTACACGCGCGGTGCGCTGGCCGATGCCCGGGACGCCCGCGGCTATCTGTCGGTTGACGAGCGGTTGCAGGTCAAGGGCATCGAAGGCGTGTACGCCCTGGGCGACATCAGCAGCGCGGACCGTGACACCGCCCTGGCCGCCGGCCAGCAGGCGGCAGTCGTGGCCGCCAACATCCGCGCCGCGGTCACCGGCGAGGGCGAGCCCCGTACGTACGAGCCCGGCCCCACGCTGATCGCGGTGCCTCTCGGCCCGCAAGCCGGAGCGAGCCAGCTTCCCGACGGCGTCACCGGACCGGAAACAACGACATCCATCAAGGGCCAGTCGATGCTGGTCGAGATGTACTCGGTCCACTTCGACGCACCGGAGCGCTGATCAGAGCAGCGGTCGGAAGCTGGGGACGATGGAGCCGGTGAGGTCGTCGCCCCCGCCGCCTCCAGCCACGCCGATCCGCCGGAAGTCGAACCGTCCACGCGGGGCGGAGGCACGTCAACCGGGCTCTCAGCTGAGAGCGGCGTGAGCGGCGGTGCCACGGATGGCGGGGAGCAGAGTTCATTCCATTGAAGAATGTAATTTGTTGAATTAGCCACAGCCCATTTAGTTGCCGCTGAAAGGAACTCACGAAAAGCTGATGTTGGCGCGCCTGACCAGGTCGAAAATGCTCATCCGAACCCCCTCGGTGAGGGGATCCGATCCAGGAGGCATCAGCATGGGCAAGAGAACTCGCACCGCCGCGGGCTTGGCCGCGGCCGGCATCATGGCGCTGGTCGGCTTGCAGGCTCAGCCCGCACAGGCCGCCGTCGACGTCCCGGATTCCGGGCTGAGTATCTTCGAGGGCACGTTTGCCAAGATCTTGCTGTACGTCGCCGAGCCCGACGGCGCCTGCCTGACGATGCCGGCGACCGCGGCCTCGCTCACCGGGGAGCGCATCGTCGAACAGGTCAGCGCTTTCACCGGCCCCAACTGCACCGGTTCACAGCAGAACCTCGGCACGTTCCGGACCTTCACCGCCGGAAAGTACCAGTCCTTCCGGGCGTACTCGTTCTGATCGGCCGCTGAACCAGGAATGCCCACCGCCGCCCGGCAGCCCCTCGGCCACCGGGCGGCGGTGGGCCTTCTGTTGAGGTCAGACCAGCGGCACCGCGCGCTCCTGCGCCAGCCAGGTGGCGAGGATCGCGCCGGCCGAGATGCCGACCGCACCGGGGGTCTCATCGAACATGCCTACGGTCTCCTTCGGCGTCTGTTCAGGTCGGCTGCCTCACACGGCCGCCCCAGCCGGCCTGAACCTCACCGGACAAGGAACGTCTGAAGGGACATGAGAGACACTTCCACCGTGCGCCGCCTGTTGGCTGTCGGGCTCGTCCTGACCGCCGGTGTCGCCACCGGACCGGCCGCCGCTCTGGCCCGGCCGTCCACCCCCGCTGCGGGTACCGCCGGACTGGGTGACCGACTCTTTCCCATGCTCGGCAACGGCGGGTACGACGTCCAGAACTACGACCTCAGGCTGAACTACCCCGAGAAGGACCCGTCGCAGGCCGTCACCGGTGACGTCAGCATCACTGCCGTCGCCACCCAGGCGCTGTCCCGGTTCAACCTCGACTTCGCCGGCCGGGGCCCGGCCCGGGTCGACGTCGACGGCAAGCCCGCACGATTCACTCGTGACGGCGAGGAACTGGTCATCACGCCTCGAGTGGCCCTCAAGGCGGGCCGCGGCTTCACCGTCACGGTCAAGGGCTTCAGCGCCACGCCGGAGCAGCCGGATCCTGAGGCCCTGTACGGGTTCACCGTCACCCCGGACGGCACCGCGCTCATCTCGCAACCGGCCGCCGCGCACCGGCTCTTCCCGAGCAACGATCACCCCAGTGACAAGGCCGGCTTCACGGTCACGACAGATGTCCCGTCCGGATGGATCGGCGTCGCGAGCGGTGTCGCGACAGGGACCCGCAGCGGCCATGGCCGGGTGGTCTCGACCTTCCGGCAGCGTCAGCCGATGGCCACCGAGCTGCTTCAGGTCGCGGCCGGCGACTTCGTCGTACGCGACCGCGCTCCGGTCGGCCGAGTCCGGGTGCGCGACGTCGTGCCCCGCCGTCTGGCCACGCAGCACCTGCCCAAGTTCGAGGCCGAGCGTGAGCAGATCCGCTGGATGGAACAGCTGGCCGGCCCCTACCCCTTCGATGTGTACGGCTCGCTGACGATCGACGTGGCCGCGAACACCGCCTTGGAGACTCAGACTCTCTCCGTCTACGACGCGACGTTCACCGCGCTTCCCCCGGCCAACCTGGAACCGACCATGGCGCATGAGTTGTCGCACCAGTGGTTCGGCAACAGTGTCGCGCCGGCGGAGTGGAGCGACATCTGGCTCAACGAAGGGCATGCGACCTGGTACGAGCTGCTCTGGGCCGACCGGATCGGAGCCGTCGAGGAGAACACCGGCTCGGCGACTAGGGAGGCGCTCTTCAAGCGGATCTATGCGCTCAGCGACTCCTGGCGAGCCGAAGCGGGTCCGGTCGCCCGGCCGAAGTCGGCCGAGGAACTGGCCGACCTGTTCAACATCAACGTCTACTTCGGTGGCGCGTTGGCCCTCTATGCCCTCCAGCAGAAAATCGGTCCGGTCGCCTTCCAGCGGCTTCAGCGCGAGTGGGCCACTGTGTACCGCGGCGAGTCGGCCTCCACCGACGACTTCATCGCCCTGGCATCCCGCTCGACCGGGCGCGATCTCAAGCCGTTCCTGACGTCCTGGCTGTACGGGACCGTGACACCGCCCATGCCCGGCCATCCCGACTGGGCCCCCGCCCAGAACCCGGCCCAGCTCAAGGGCCTGCGCCTGACCAAGTGAGCCGGTAGTAGCCCCACATGGATGGTGGCGGCTCGCTTCGGAGCCGCCACCCTCGGCATCGTCAACCGCCAGGGGTTGTCACTCGGCTGGGAGTGACTCGAGCACGAAGCCGGACGTTGCGATCACCGCATCGTCGGTGCGCTCAACCGTGGCGATGAGACCGTCGCGAACCGCGTTGACCGCGTCACTGGTGAGATAGTCTTCGCCCTCGAAGTAGAGCGCCTCATTTCGCGCATCGGCGGTCCTGTTCGAGTCGGCCATCCGTCGGCCGCCCGCAATGCAGATGACGTGTTCGGCTTCGACGTGTTCACCCACGGTCAGTTCTCCGGGCAACGCCGGTGAGCCCTAGGCCATTCGTTGTGCCGCCGAGGTCGAGGACCCGGCGGCGCACCGACCCGAACAGATGTGAGAAAGATCTGGGCGCCTCTGATGAACAGTCACCCACAACGGCCTGACCTGCGAACAGTGGCGTTTTTGTCGCGTCGCTACTGTGCGGACGACCAGGGGTGACCCGGATACGTTGCCGCGATGCCCGATAGACCACACAGTTCTCTGTCCGGGCGCTACCGCCTGGTCAGCATCATCGGCGAAGGCGGGATGGGCCGGGTCTGGCTGGCCCGCGACGAGCTGCTCGGCCGGGACGTCGCCGTCAAGGAGATCACCCCGGAGGGTTTCAGCCGCACCGAGCTCGGCGATCTGCGCGAGCGGGCGATCCGCGAGGCTCGGGCGATCGCCCAGATCAGCCACCCTTCCGTGGTGCGTATCTTCGACGTGGTCGACGACGGCGAGACTCCGTGGATCGTCATGGAGCTCATCCGATCGCGGTCCCTGCTGGAGGTGGTCGAGCAGGACGGTCCGCTGACGCCCGAGGAGGCGGCCCGGGTCGGCCTGGCCGTTCTGGCCGGTCTGCGCGCGGCGCACCGAGGGGGCATCCTGCACCGGGACGTCAAACCGGCCAACGTGCTGATGACCGCGGACGGCCGGGTCGTGCTGACCGACTTCGGCCTGGCCACGCTGGCCGGCGACTCGTCGATGACCCGCCCCGGTGTCGTGCTCGGTTCGCCGTCGTACCTGGCGCCAGAGCGGGCTCTCGACGAGCCCGCCGACGCGAAGGGCGATCTGTGGTCGCTCGGCGCGACACTGTTCACCGCGATCGAGGGTCACGCGCCCTATCAGAAGTCCAGCCCGATGGCGACGCTGTCAGCGCTGATGACGGAGCCACCTCCGGTTTCCGAACGGGCCGGCGTCCTCCAGCCCGCGCTGGTCGCTCTGCTGCGCAAGAATCCGGACGAACGCGCCGACGCCGACGAGGCCGAACGGCTGCTGAACGAGGCTCTCACGGGCGGTACTCCATCAGTGAGCCCGGCCGGGCCGGTTTCGCCCGGACCTGCTCCAGCCGACTCTGCCCCCGCCGGGCTCCAACCGTCGGCGCCCGTCGGCACCGCACGAACCGACCGCACGACTGCGCCGTTGCCGTCAGCGGGGGCCGGGGCGCCTCGGCGACGCTGGCTGATCCCGGCGATCGCCGCTCTGGTCCTCACCGGCGGCCTGGCCCTGGCTCGGCCTTTCACCGCCGTCACGTCGTCCGGCCCGCCCGCACCGTCCGCGCAGTCCGTGCCCACCAGGTCGGCTCCGGTCGCCCGATCGCGCGGACCCGCCGTGCCGGCCGCCACCAGCCGGCGTCCGGCCGCGGCCACCCCGACAAAAGCGCACACCGTTTTACCACCGGCGCCCTCGATCTCTCCCCGGGCCACCCCGGCGCGCTCCGCCGCCACGGCTGCCGCACCAGCTACGTCCAAAGCCACCGTGGCCCCGGCTCCGGTCGTCGGCAGCCAGATCTGGAACCACGGCACCGGCACGTGTCTGCACCTGCCGGGCGTCGGCCGAGAGGTGCAGCTGTGGCAGTGCAACGGCTCGGACAACCAGCGATTCCACTTCCCCGGAGACGGGACGCTTCGCGTTCTCGGCCAGTGCGTGGAGCCCCGGTCGACCGGGCGCGGCTCCCGGGTGCGCGCCATTGCCTGCTCCGGCTCGGCCCGGCAGCAGTTCACCTTGAACACGGCTCGCGACCTGGTCCATGTGTCGACCGACATGTGCGTGGACGTGACCGACTGGAACAGCAGCAACGGCGCACCGGCGCAGCTCTGGACATGCGCCGGCACCGACAATCAGAAATGGAACTGAGCCACGGCCGGACAGAATCGTGCCGTTCGGCGCCCGGCCCCGTGAGGATGCCGGCACCTGCCTGCGAAGAAGGAAGCACATGCCGGAAGGCTCACGAGTGGTTCTGTGCCGGCCCGCGCTGTGGGTCCCCGAGCACACGATCAGCGTCGAGGAAACGCTGGAACTGAACGGCACCACGAACTACCTGCGCGAGATCAGGCGGGCGTTGCCCGGAGTCGTGGAGGAGGCGCTTGGGTCCGCAGCATTGGGGGCGTCCGAGATCGATGCCATCGTCTTCGTCTCCCCGGCCGCTTCGACGATGACACCGATCACCGCCTGGATGATCAACATCCTGGGTTTCCGCGGCGACGTGCGGCAGATTCCGATCACCCCGCCGGGTGGCGGTGCCGCTGCGGTCCGTCGGGCGTACGACATCTGCGTCGCGTCTCCCGGTTCGAACGTCCTCGTGGTGATGTGCGAGCTCGGCTCCCTCAGCCGTCCGTCCACGGCCGTCGATGTCGAGACGCTGCTGGCCGACACACTGCCCGGCGACACGATCGCGGCCGCCGTGGTGCGAGGGCCGGGCGGCGACGGCATGACGTTGCGCCCCGATCCCGCGTCTGTCATGCCGGGCTTGGTGGCCCGGAGGCCGGACGAACCCGGCGCGTTCGAGGATCTGTAGCCCCTTCTCCTCCCGCCACAGCACGCGTTCCGCCACGAGCAGGAGACGACCGGATTCTCCGGATCCCCACCTCCGGAGCCGAGTAACTGATCGCCGGTTCACCTGCTACTGCACTGGTGTGAGCGACATCTCACACAACGCGAATGATCCTCGCGATCCGACACGCGTCGGGGTGTACGTGACTGACAATTTTGCGATACGTCCATGGCGATCCGACGACCTCGCCATCCTGCGGGCATCCGAGCCGCTCTTCGCCCCGCCGACCTACCCGCAGCGCTTTCTGTCGGGCTGCCGCCGTCTGCGCCCCTTTCATCAACGGGTTTCGGACCAGCTCACCGCGCCCGGGCGGCGGTGGACCGGACAGGTCGTAGTGAGTGAAGATCAACTGATCGCGCTGGCCGAGTGCTCCTGGGAGCCGGCCGACCCGGAATCGGCCGTGCTCACCGTCAATGTCGCCTACCGGTGGCAGGCCGGCGGACTTGGCCGCCGGGCGCTCCGCGACCTGGTCAGCCGATGCCTGGGCATGGGGCTGACCACGTTCAGCATGGACTACGCGGCCTCGAACGTCACGCCGACCGCCATGCTCCATGCGATCGGCGCCGAGGCGGGCGTACGCTACTCGCTGAGCTCGGTGACGCGCGCCGGGCTGGGTCACATGACCATCCGAGCCGCAAGCTGATCAGCAGAGAAAACCGCTACGCCGCCGCGCCGCCGGACCTCTGATCCAGCTCCGCCAACCGACGCCGGATCTGTGCCTCGTGTTGCGGATCCGAGTCCTTTCCCAGATCTTGCCGCTGGTAGAGACCCTTCATCGTGAGTTCGAGCGCTGCCCAGATGACCGTGCACAATATTCGCGGCGCCACGAGGCGGACGCTCGTCCCACAGCAGCGCGATGAATTCCGCCAGACCGACCGGCCGGCTCGCACCAGAAGCAACGCGAGGATCAGGCGCTGCTGGCGCGAGCCCGGATCGACCTCTCGTTCACCGCGCCACACCCACACCGGACCGTAGGGAACTCACCCGGATCCCCGGTCACGCGAACTCTCCCGTCAGCATCGCGATCCGTCAGTGAACACACTTCCAGCCCAGGCGAACGCGATCATCGGACCGGCTCGTCTCCTGGCTCCGGACCGGACCGGCTCGGCGCCCGGGCCGTGCGGTCCGTCAATGAGCGTTGGAATCTGAACCCACCCACCAGGGGCCCCGTCGTACGGCATGCCGGTCCGATCTTGGCGTAGTGCCGCCAGGAGGAGTGAGCGGCCCACCGACACAACGACATCGACATCAACATCAAGGAGTGCACTCATGTCCACCTGGTTGGTCACCGGCACCTCCCGGGGCCTCGGCCTCGAGATCGTCAAGCAGTTGCTGGAACGGGGGGACAACGTCGCGGCGACCACCCGTTCGGCCCACCGCCTCACCGAGGCCCTGGGCGCGACGCCCCGCGACCGGTTGCTGCCGCTGGAGCTGGACCTCACCGACGAGTCGGCCGTCGACGTGGCCGTCTGCGCGGCCGAGGACCGTTTCGGCGGGATCGACGTGGTCGTCAACAATGCCGGCTACGGCTTCCTGGGAGCGGTCGAGGAGACCACCGCCGCCGAGGTTCAGCGGATGTTCCAGGTGCAGGTGTTCGGTGTCTGGAACATGCTGCGCGCGGTACTGCCCGGCATGCGGACCGCCGGTCGCGGCCACATCATCAACGTCTCATCCGTCCTCGGCCTCACGGCCTTCCCGGGCTGGGCCCTCTACTGCTCAGCCAAGTACGCCCTCGAGGGTCTGTCGGATGCGCTGGCCGGCGAGGTCGCCGGATTCGGCATCAAGGTCAACGTCGTCGAGCCGGGCTACACACGAACCGATTTCCTGCGTCCGCCGGCGCTCAGCCTGCCGGAACACCACGTGGAGGGATACGACGCCATCCGCACGATGACCGACGCCCACCTGGCCATGGGGGGCACTCAGCTCGGCGATCCGGTCAAGGTCGCGACCGCGATCATCGAGGTCGGCGACTCCGGTAAGGCGCCCCTGCATCAGCTGCTCGGTTCGGACTCCTACCGCCTGGGCCAGGACCGTGTGCGGGCCCTGGCCCAGGACTTCGAGGCGGGCCGGAAAACGGCGGTCAGCACCGACACCACGCCGGCCTGAGCCGTCCGCAGCGTTTCCCCTCCCCGACTGAACCCTGCGCCCGCAGTCTCGTCCTGTAGATCGGCTGGCGGCGCTCCCGGCGCCCCACGGAAACGCCGCCAGCCGCATGAAAACGCAGCCAGAACCCAGGGAGCCCGATGAGTGGACGGCGAGCGGACCTTCACCGCGGTGACCGGCGACATCGTCCACATCCCCCGGATGGTTCGGCACCGGTTCAAGAACGTCGGCGTGCACACCACGAGACTGCTCTTCATCTACACCCCCGCCGGCGCCGAAGGCCTGTTCGTGGAAGGCGGCGACGAGCCGAAGCCGGGCGTACAGGTCGACAACTGGGGACCCGAACGTTTCGACGACCGCATGCTGGGCCTGTTCCACAAGTACGGCGTGGAAGCTATTAGGCAGGGTCGCCGGTCGGATCGGTCCCGTCACAGACGGCTCGGCTGAGCCCGTTGCACCAGGAGAGAGTTCTCAATCAGGCACATTCCCTTGGTTCTTCTCCAGGGCGGCCGCCGCCTCACGGAACAGGCGCCGAGCCGTCGTCCGCCCTCTGGCCAACCTGGCCATCTCCGGGGGTGGAACCACCACGACCGGACAGGCTTGGTGACGGACGCACGCCCGCACCACTTCCCCGGCCGGCCAGCGGCGCCCGGCGCCGATCACCAGCAGGTCGCGGGGCGAGGTGACGCTCTCCTTGAGCACAATCGGCGGCCAGCCCTCGGCCGTCCGCCGGACGACGGGCAGGTCGGCCGGAACTTCTCCGGCCGCTTCCTCGAAGGCCTCGACGATGGTCCGGCGGGCCTTGTCGGCCAACGTTCGCTCGTACTCCCGGTCGGGCCAGGCCCAACTGCTCCTGTGACACACCCAGGCTCTGACCGCCATCAGCCGCGAGTCACGCCGGCGGGCCTCAGCCACCGCGAAGCGCAGCGCTTCGAGCCCCGCCAACGACAACGAGATCCCCACCACAACCTTGGCTCGCTCACCCCGGTGTGGTTCAGCGTGATCCGAGCTGCCGGTCTCGGACGGCCGGCGATATCGAGGGGGCGAACCGTCGCCGGCCATGTCGTCGCTACCCACGTCGCTACCCTCCGCTCCTGGGCCGCCATCGCTTCGAGGAACTCGTCAGCGATCGTCCGGAGGCGGCCGGCGAGCAGACTGGTGAGGCGAGCTTGAACACCGGGGCCCTCAGCAGGCGCAGGCGGGGGTGAACCGGCGGGCGCCCCGCGACCTTCGCACGTGGTCGCGGGGCGTTCATCCCGGCGGCACCGGGCCGTGGGATCACGCGCGTCAGACCACCGGCCGCAGCGCCGGTCCGGTGGTGCCGAGTTGCTCGGTGGCGATGACAGGCGGCACCGGCCAGGTCACCCCGGCCGGCGGGAACTTCTGCCCGGTCCGGGCCAGAAACTCCGCGGGCGGCTCGTAGAGCGGCGGCTGCTGCCCGTCCGGGATCATGCTGGCCCAGGTGAGGCCGGCCGTACGCTCCTGGAACTCGTTGCTCATGCCGGCGAGCAGGGCGGGTTGTTCGATCAGGTCGACCGCTGCCGCGGACAGGTAGCGGGCGGCCGACAGCATCGCCTGGTGCCCGATGTTGGTGGCCGCGGTGGAGGTGAACGCCCAGTTGTGGTTGGTCAGCCCGGGCGGGAAGGCGGCCGCGAGCAGCACCGCCGTCGGGGCCTTCCAGCTGATGTCGGCCGTGTCGGTGGACAGGCCGCCGGTGTAGGCAGCCGCGGGCGGGGCCAGCGGGGTGAGCGTCGTCGGCATGCCGGTCTCAGGCTTGCCGAGCGCCTTCTGCAAGCCTTTGGCCAATGCCTGGTCGGCCGCGGTGAAGACCGGGGGGCCGAGCGCCAGCATGTTGTCGTTGAGCAACTCCGATCCGGTCTTGCTGCCGAGCAGGTTCCACGTGCCCGAGTGGAACTTGTGGACGAGCCGGGTCTGGCTGGCCCGGGCGGCGGCTTCGGCGCAGTCCACGATCTTCTGGTGCAGCACCCGGGCCCGTTCGGGGCTGCCCTCGCGGACGAAGAACCAGATCGAGCACATGTCCGGGGTGACGTTGGGCGCGCCGCCGCCGTTGATGATCGCGTAGTGGAACCGCCCGGACGGCGCGACGTTCTTCTCCCGCAGGTACTCGGTCATGGTGGCCATCAGCAGCGCGCCGTCGAGCCCGCTCTTGTTGCCCAGCGGGGAGCCGCCATGCCCCGAGGCGCCGAGGAAGGTGAAGGTCGAGGAGATCAGGGCACTGGTGGTGTTCCAGAACGGCACGGTCGCGTTGAACGGATGCCAGTCGAGGAAGGCGTCCAGGCCGTCATAGACGCCGGCCTTCACGGCGTACGCCTTGCCGACCAGATGCTCCTCACCGGTCGACCCGAAAAGCTTGACCGTCGCTCTGAGTCCGTTGGCCCTGATCGCCTGCGCGGTGGCGATCGCCGCGGCGGTGCCACCCACGCCGAGCAGATTGTGCCCGTCGCCGTGCCCCGGGCCATAGGCCGGACCGTAGGCGTCGTAGTTGTAGACCAACGGGTCGTGCGCGGCCACCCCCGCCTTCTGCGACAGTCCGGGCAGGGCATCGTACTCGGCGTTGAAACCCAGCACCGGCCCGCCGGAGCCGTAGGTGGCCACGAAGGCCGCGGGGAGACCAGCCGAGCCCCAGTCGATTGTGAAGCCGTTCGCCCGTAGCAGGTCGGCGTGGGCCCGCGACGAGTTCCACTCGCGCAGGGACAGCTCGGCGTGCTTCCAGATCGTGTCGCTCAGCGCGACCAGCTTGGTCTTGTTGGACTCGATCCAGGCCAGCGCGGTCTTCTTGGCGGCGCTCGTACGGGCGAGGCCGGTCGGCGGCCGATAGGTGACCGGGTCGACGCCGTGCGCTTCGTCCCAGCCGAGAGTCGCGGCCAGCACCGGGTCGGCGGCCAGCACCGCCGCGGTGGTCGCACCGGCGCCCAGGCCGAACATCTTCAACAGACGACGCCGGCCGTCCTGGAACCGCTGATCCGATTCATCTCTCTTATGGTCCACACTCGACGAACGCGCAGAACCGCGGGGAGTTCACCTTTGCCCGGCATTCATGCGGACCGCGGCCGACTCGACTCAGGGTCAGAGGCGGGTTGACGGGCGTGCTGTTGTGCTGACGAACTGGGATGACTCCGCCGGAAACAATGTCCATTGTGGGTGAACCTTCCGCCGGCGGCTACGTCGGGAGCGTCAGAACCCTAGTGCCGACAGAGTGGAATCGCATGTCCGTGCCAGAACCATACGACCTGGACTCCGATGGTTACTTCAGCGACCCGTATCCGACCTACGACCGGATGCGGGTTCAGGACCCGGTCTACTTCGATGAGAGCAAGGGTCTGTGGTACGTCACCCGCCACGCTGACGTGCTGGCGCTGGCCCGGCACCCGAGCACCTCGGTGAACCGGGTAGAGGCGTTCTTCACCGGAGTGTCCCCGGAGCTGACCGACGAGGTCGCGGTCGTCCGGCGGTTCTTCGACTGGCTGGTGTTTCTCGACCCGCCCCAGCACGCCCGGCTGCGCCGTCTGCTGATGAAGGCCTTCTCGCCGGCGGCCGTGGCGCGTCTGGCGCCCAGCTTGAAGGAGATCGCCGACGACACCCTCGACGGCCTGGCCGACCGGGACACCTTCGACGTGGTCAACGACTACGGCGTACCGGTAACCCTGCAGCTGATCGCCCGCATGATCGGCATCCCCGACCACGACATCCCCACCTTCAAGGCGCTGGCCGACGCGGCGATCAAACCGCTGACATGGACCGGCGACCCGGACAGCAACGTCATCGCCGCCTACGACGGCGTCGTCGGCCTGGAAGCGTTCTTCCGCGCCTTGATCATCGAACGGCGCAACCGGCCCGCCGACGACCTTCTCTCCCATCTCACCCGGGCCGAGGACGACGGCCAGGCCATGACCGATCAAGAGATCGTCTCGACCTGCGCCATGCTGCTGGTCGCCGGGCACGAGACCAGCGCGAACCTCATCGGCACCGGCATACTCGCTCTGCTGCGCCATCCGGACCAGCTCGACCTGCTGCGAGCCGACCCCGCACTGATCGACTCGGCGGTCGAGGAGTTCCTGCGCTACGACGGATCCGGCGGCGGCATCGGACGGATCGCAACCGAACCGATCGAGCTCAGTGGTGGCCGCATCCCGGCCGGACAGCTGGCTTTCGGCCTCACCCACGCGGCCAACCATGATCCAGCAGTGTTCGTGAAACCGGGCCGCTTGGACATCCGGCGATCGGACAACCGCCACCTCGGTCTCGGGCACGGGCTGCACATGTGCCTCGGCGCCCATCTCGCCCGCCTGGAGACACGGACTGCAGTCCGCGCCCTCCTGCGCCACCGGCCCGAGATCACCCTGGTCACCGAGAAGCCCGTCTGGATCAAAAGTCTGTCCCACCGGGGAGTCCACGAACTCGTGGTCGCCGGTTGAGGAGCCCTCGCACTCCTGAGCGCTGAGGTGGCACCGGCAGATCAGAGCGCAGCCGGGGCCGGCCGAGGCCCCGGCTGCCACCGCGGCCCCGGCTGATGGGCTGAGGCTGACGTCGCTTCCGCGTCACCCGTAGTTGACGGGTCTCCAGTGCTGGTAGTGGTTGTAGTTCGACTCGGCGTCATCGTCGCGGGTGTAGACGTTGCCCTTGGTGTCACCGTCGAGCGCCCCGCGGGTCCGCGAGTTGACGTATTTCGAGTAGCCGCCCTCGGCCGTGTAGCTGTTCCACTTCTGATAGCGGTTTCCGCCGCTGGAGTCGCAGGGCAAGGTATAGACCTTGTAACTGTCGTTACTGTCGAGGCAACGGCCCGTCGCCTTGTTCTGGAACTGCGTACTGCTCGGCCTCTTGTTCCAGGTCTGGAAATCGTTTCCCCACACGCAGGGAAGGGTGTAGACGTCGCCCTGGCTGTTGCTGTCCAGGCACCGCCCGGATTTCTCGTGCTCCAGATGGAAGTCGTACAACTCCGCGTGCGCCGCCGACGGCATGATCACTATTCCGGCAGACATCACAAAAAGGCCCGCGAGGGCACCGAGAATCCGCTTCATTCGCATCATTTTCTCCTTCTTTCCGGTCGACCGGGACGATATCCACTGAATCACCATGTCGCCGGGCGGACAAGCGAACAATCCGCGCATCCGTTCAGACCCACAGCGGTAATCTTCGCGAACTCGAGGTCAACCGATGAACTATCTCGAATAGTGCGCGTCTGGACTCCGTCGCAGCATTTGAATGGGCAGCATGCCGAGCAGCACCCCTGCCCCCAAGGTGTCGCGGCGGCGAGCGCGTCACCCTGCCCTCCGCCGGCTGCGGCGACTCCGGCTGCTGCACGCTGTCATCTTGGTCGCTCACGTAGTCCTCGGAGGCCGTCCCGTCGCCGCGATGAGGTGAAGTCCATCGCGAACTGGGGCTGATGCCGAACACGAACTTGACCCCCGGGCCGGTAGCGTTTTCCGGCGTGCACTTCCACTCGATTCGTGAACCGACGGACCGTAGACCTCAAAGTTCACTGTCCGACGAATGTCACAATCGCCGCCGAACCATAGGGTGATTACTTGAGGCGAACGAACAGTGGGCGACAATTCGAATTGGAAAGAAGGAGGCCTTTATTTCATCTCGTTGCCCTTACGTCGATGCGTCGTCATCCTTAGAGTCCGTGCCTGTCGATCAAATCGGATCGATTTGACAGAGGGAACAGGATGCAAAAACTCGCACTTCCTGTCGTCGCGGTCATGGTGACGACACTGCTGATCCCGCAGCACGGCGCCTCGGCAGCTGAGCCGTCGCCCCAGCCCGCCGCCCAACCCGAAGTCCAGCAGATCGGCCCCGGCATCCACCTGTCCGCGGACGACAGCTACCGGATCTTCGAAAACGACGTGCCGGCGGGTCTGATGGGCCGATCCCACGCTGTCGCAGGCCAGGACGGCAACACCTCGCGCGCGCGGGACGCGCCCGTCGGCCGCCCGGACCTCAAGGTCTTCGGCCCGAGCTGGGAAGCCCGCTTCCTCGGCGGACAGCTCAACCGGAGGCTGACCCCGGGATCCCGCGAGATCACCACGACCGATCTGGTCAGCAACAAGTCGTTCCGCTACAAGCTGACCCGCTCCATCGCCGGGGCCGACGGCGGCAACACCAGAACCTACCTGGCCATCGACGGCTCAACCCTGGTCGAGACCACCAAGTCGGACGCTCTCACCGGCAGATCGAACAAGACCCTCGTGGAGACGCTGAACGTCGACCTGACCACGACCCAGCCGGGTGACGACGCGTTCGTCGACGAGTCGGGTAAGCCGATCCCCGCGCCCGGCCTGCAGCCTTCGTACACCTGGAAGCAGGTCAGCAGCGGCGACTGGCGCATCACCGCGGTGGGCAACAAGGCGCACAAGGGGTCCACCATCTCCTACGACCGCCTGGGCCGCGTGTCCACCATCAGCGAGCCCGTCCGAGGCGACACACCGGCACGATCGCTCAACGTCAACTACGCTACCGTGACGACCGCGTCGGGTGCGCGCCTCGGCGACGTCAGCGGCCAGGCGAAGGACATCACCCTCACCGTCGGGCAAACCGCGCGGACCCTCGCGCGCTACTTCTACGACAGTTCCACGCTGCTGCGCGAGGTCACCAACCCGGCCGCGGGAACCGACCTGAACAACTACACCTATGACAGCAACGGCCGTGTGTCCACCGTCGTCACAGACGGAGGCGCCCGCTGGGCACTGACGTACACCAGTAACGCTGTTGTTCCCCAGGCCCGCCAGACCGGCTGGGAGGCCACCGACGGGGAGTTCTCCGCGATGGCATCGTCCCCCTCGTACTGCAACACAGCCAGCTCGTGGATGTATGGCGTCGCCTGCAGCACACATTCGGTCGCTCACTACGGCTGGCGCGGCCCGGTCGTCAAATTCACGGGAGGCATCCCCGTGGTCGGGCTCAACCACGACCACTGCACCAGCGCGCCGGACAACCCATTCGGGTTCGACTTCAACCCCGCCTGCGACTCGCACGACTTCGGCTACGGCATCATCGGCAACAGCTACTTCCCGGGATTCCCCCAATATCTGGACCGCGGCCAGAAGGGTGGCGTCGACGCCGAGTTCTACAACATGCTCTACAACTTCATCTGCCCGAAGTACGGCTCGTCGACGAGTGCCTGCAGGGGCACGGCCTGGGTCTACTACACGGCCGTCGGCCTCGGCGGGAACCCGGTCAACGGCGCGCGGGCCACCGGCTGCACGGTATGCCGTCTGGACCACGAGCCCTCCGGCCCGTTGAACGCTGGATGACTGTGATCCGGGGCGGCTCATCTGAAGGAACTGACATCCACCGCTCAGATGAAACCGCCCCGGATCGACAGGCCAACCCCGAGATGGCCGAGCAGGACCGCCGGCTGCGTGTGGAGGTTGCTGAGTTGCGCCGGGTCAACGAGATCCTGCGTCCAGCTGTCTCGCGGAGGAGGTCGCCGAGATTGTGCTGTTCCTGGTCGATGACCGCGGCAGTAACATTAACGGCACTGTCGTGCTGGCCAAGGGCGGCGAGCGCAGCTCCATAATCGTGTTGACCGGCCCAACCGCGGTGCCGCCGACAGAGCCAGGAGCGGTGGGCGAGTTCGAGCCGGACACGGTCCAGCGCGGACAGCATGCACCCGGCGGCAGCGGTGACCAGCCGGTCGACGAGGTCGGCCCGGCCGGCGCAGGGCGGCCTGCAGAGCGGCGAAGCGCTCGAGTTCGGCGTGAGCCGCGACATTCGCGAGGGCCGAGGCGACCAGCTCGGCGAACTTGCCGAGGCGGACCTTCGTCTCTTTCGGCAGGCCTGCCAGGGCGTACCCGGCTATCTGCTCTGCCCGCGCGCAAACACCCTGACCGTCACTGCCGTTGAATGAACCCCAGAACGGCATTCTTCTCGCTGTCGTCCGGAAGGCGGAACCACGCGACAAAGCAGAGCTCCAACGCCGCATCGGGTTCCGAACAGTCGGCGTTCTGCTCAGTCAATCGGCGGAACAGCCCGCCGACCGAGCTCATCACAAGACTCTCTCACCCGGCGAGCCGATCGGCCGGATACCAGCCCAGGGAAACGTCGAGCTGCCTCCCCCGTTGCCGAGCCGCGTCGTACTGCAGGCCGAGAATCTCGGCCATGGACACGACAGTCCGGGTGACGCCGCGTCCAGCCGTGGCAGCCGCCCCGCTCCACAAAGACGGGGAAACAGCGATGCCCTGATCGGCACGGAGCACCTTG
>NZ_JAMQOL010000063.1:0-100780 GCF_023717965.1 Paractinoplanes hotanensis
CGCGGCCGGCACCAAACGGTCCTAAACCCCGCCCGATAAAGATCCAACCAACGTGTTATTTCTCGGCGAGCCCTTAGGCTCTGTCTCGTCGTTGAGGCGGGGCTGCGCCGAGGCCCAGATCCCGTCTGGTGGTGGCCCGTGGAAGCCCGGCTCCCGGTGTTGGAACCGGGTGCTCGCGGGACGCTGCCAGACGAAATCTGGACCGCGCCTCGCTCCCACCCCAACTACGAAACAGAACCTGGCCCCGTCTCGGGCTGAGAGCCGGGCGCACCGAACCCGCCTCACGGATCTCGATGTCGCCCGGCCCACCAACCACGCGGTCGGGCGTGCCCAGCCGCACGCAGGAATCGCCCGGATACCGGTGTTGTGTCCGGGCGACTCCGGGGCACCCGGACGACCCCCATTCCGCTCTCTCATCGCCCCGGGCTCCGGCTCCGTTCGTGGCCGGGGCCGAGCACCTCGCCGAGCGCTATCGAACCGGGGTGGTCATCGCGGCGCCGACGCCCATGACAGTCCAGCTGGGCGACCGGGTTGGGCCGATCCTCCGGGCGGGGCGAACGGTGGACGGCGGGCCTGGGGCAGACCGCCTATCCTTCGGGGTCGAGTTCTTCGGCACTGAGCGAGCGGGACGGGAGAGAGCGGTTGGCGGGGTCACGGCTCTTCGTCGCACGCGATTCGGCGGCCACCGTGGTCTCCCGGGAACGCCTGCCGCTGGCCGGTGCCCGGCTCGTCGACCGCCCCTGGTCGGCGCTGGTCGAGGTGACGGTGCCCGACGTGCGCAAACCCGACGAACGCCACGAGAGCAGGGGCGCCGGCTGGATCATCTTCTCGCCGCTGATAGCCGGCGGGATCGCAGCCTCGCTCGGCGCGGCCGAACTCGGAATTCTGGTCGCCGCCGTGACCTTCTTCGGTCTGGCCTACGTCGAACCCTCCCTCCGCCGTCGCTTCGAGGCCAAGCGTTCCCGCTCCGCTCCCATCAGCGCTCGCATCCTCACCGCCTCCGCCGAGCGCGCCGCCTTCGAGGAAGCCACCCGCCTGGCCGACTCGGTCAGCACCACCTGGCCCCACCTCGGCGCCCTGATCGAAACCACCGAGGCCGAAGCCATGCTGGCCGACGCCTTGTGGGAGATCGCCGGCGTGCTGACCCGCCGTCAGAAGCTGGCCCGCGTGCTGGCCGACCTGAGCCGCCCCGACTTCGCCGCCCAGTCCCCGTCCGACGAGACGGCGCTGGAACTTCGCAGCCACCTGCACGCGACCGAGCAGGCCCTGGCAGTCCTGGAGGCCGACCTGACCAGGCGCCTGGCCAGCCTGCGCCGAGCCGAACAAGCAGGCCGAAACTTCATCCGCGAGGACGAGATGCGCCGCGCGATCCGCGAGGCCAGGGAAACCCTGGGCGCCCCCGACCTCGACCTGGCCGCCCTGAGCCAGACTGCTCTGACCCCGGCCGACGCCGCCGCCGACCTGGCCGACCAGACCCGCTCCGTGCTCGACGCCTACCGCGAGCTGACCGCAGGCCTCCACCCCGACCACCCAACCCCAGCCTGACGCGGCCCGCCACCCCCGGCTTGGCTCGGCCCCCCGCTCCGGCCCTGGCACGGCCCGCAGCCCCCGGCCCACCGACGCGGCCCGCCGCCCCCGGTCTGCCGACGTGGCCCGCCGCCCCCGGCCTGACGACGCGGCCCGCCGGCACCGGCCTGACGCGGATAGCCCGCCGACGAGCTATCCGCGTAAGCGCAAACCCCTTGGTGTGGCTCGGAAGCCGGCGGTGGTCAGGGCGTCGCGCAGCGGGGAGGCGTGGACCGAATCGCCGTCGGCGCGTTCGACCGACATGGGGCCCAGCGCCCCCGAACGCACCGAAGCTGCCAGTGCTTGGCCGGCCGCGATGAGCGCCTCGGGATCGTCCACGAAGGACAGCAGGGTGCGGCCGCCGCGTTCGACGTAGAGGATCAGGTCGCCCGAGACCTGCACCACCAGGGCGCCTGCCTTGCGCCCGGCCCGGTGACCTGCCTTGGCCACCGGCTCGCCGTCGCCGCTGTCGATGATTCGCTCGGGCCACGGCAGGGCCGCGCCATACGGGTTGGCCGGGTCGGTGGCGGCCAGCACCACGGCTGTGGCGCCGGTGCGCTTGGCCAGTTCGGCCGGTTCGGCCAGCGCGCGCAGCCGGTCGACCGCACCCGGAACAGCGAACTGGGCCGCGCCCAGGCCCTCGACGAAGTAGCCGCGCCGGGCCGCGCCCCTCTCTTCGAGCGCGCCGAGCACCGGGTAGACCCCGGCGAAACCGCCGACCGGCCCCTCGGACATGACCGCGCCGCGGGTGACCACGCCGTGGCGTTCGAGCAGCAGGTCGGCCAGCGCGGCGGCGCGCCGGGTGGGGTCGAGGTCGCGGTCGGGCAGCCGGGACCAGCGACCGGCCATGTTGGACGGTCCGCCGCGCGAGGGCATGGCCGGGCGGCCCGGACGGCGGTAGCGGGTGCGGGCCGGCGCCGAATTGGCCTTGTGGGCACCGCTGCCGCCGAGCAACGCCCGCAACGGCGCCAGGGTGTCGTTGGTCAGGTGGCCGGCCCACACGAGGTCCCAGACGACGGCCGCCAGCGCAGTGTCGTCGATCGCGCCGACCCGATCGGACAGCGCACGGAAGAACAGCGCCTGCCCGTCGCCGAGCGCGTCGAGCACCGACCGGTGCAGCGGCGTGGCGGCGAACTCGTCGTCGGCCGGCGGCAGCAGCAGGGGAGCGCTGTCGGAGTAGGCCAGGGTGACCCACCCGTCGTTGCTGCCGATCGACCCCGACCCGGCCCAGAGGACGTCACCGCCACCGGTGAGCTCGTCGAGCATCGGCGGCGCGTAGTCGTTGATCCGGGCCGGCAGCACCAGCCTTTCCCAAGCCGAGGCGGGCACCGCGATGCCCTGCAGCTGTTCGATCGAGGCGGCCAGCGCATCGGTGCCACGGGCGTTGCCGCCGATCTGGTGCCAGCGGGGCAGGAACGCGGCCAGCACCCGCGGCGGCACCGGTTCGATCTCGCGGCGCAGCGCCGCCAGCGACCGTCGACGCAGCATGCGCAACACCTCGGCGTCGCACCACTCGGTGCCAGCGCCGCCCGGGGAGAACTCGCCCGAGGCGACCCGCCCGGTCGCGGAGAGGCGCTTGAGCGCCTGTTCCACCACGAAGACGCCCAGCCCGAACCGGGCCGCGCACGTCGCCGCGGCGAACGGCCCGTGCGTGCGGGCGTAGCGGGCGACCAGGTCGCCCAGCGGGTCGGCGACCGATTCGAGGTAGGCCTCCGGAATGCCGACCGGCAGCGCCACACCGAGCGCGTCCCGGTAACGGCCCGCGTCGTCGATGCCGATCCAGCGTTCCTCGCCCGCCACCCGGATGCGGATGGCCCGACGGGTGGCCTCCAGAGTGGACAGCCACGCCTCGTCGACGCCGCGGGCGGCCAGATCGACGGGAGAGAGGTCGCCGAGCAGGCGGAGCAGTTCCGCCGCGTCCTCCGCGTCACGTGGCCGGCGCGTGGTGCTCAGCCACTGGAGCTGGGACTCGGTCTCGGTGACGACCTCGGGGTCGAGCAGCTCACGCAGGTCGACCCGGCCCAGCAGCTCGCCGAGCAGGGTGGCGTCGAGAGCCAGGGCGGCGGCCCGGCGTTCGGCCAAGGGCGCGTCACCCTCGTAGAGGAAGGCGCCCACATAGCCGAAGAGCAGCGACCGGGCGAAGGGCGACGGCCGCGGCGTCTCGACCTCGATGAGGCGAACCTTGCGGCCGGCCACCTCGCGCATCAGCCCGGTCAGGCCGGGCAGGTCGAACACATCCTGGAGGCACTCGCGGGCGGCCTCGAGCGTGACCGGGAAGTCGGCGTACTCGCGGGCCACATCGAGCAGCTGGGCCGAGCGCTGCCGCTGCTGCCAGAGCGGCTGACGGCGGCGCGGATCGTGGCGGGGCAGCAGCAGCGACCGGGCCGCGCACTCGCGGAACCGGGAGGCGAACAGCGCCGACGTGCCGACCGATTCCTCGACCAGCTGGGCGATCTCTTCGGGGTCGAAGGCGACCAGGTCGGCGCCGGGCGGTTCCTCGGCGGTGTCGGGCAGCCGCACGACGATGCCGTCGTCGGACGGCATGACCTGGCCGTCGACGCCGTAGCGCTCGGACAGCCGCCGGGCGATCGCGAGCGCCCACGGCGCGTTGACCCGGGCGCCGAGCACACAGTGGACGGTCATGCGCCAGTCGCCCAGCTCGTCGCGGAACCGCTCGACCACCACCGTGCGGTCGTCGGGCAGGTTGCGGGTGGCCTCGCGCTGCTCGCGCAGATAGGCCAGCAGGTTGCCGGCAGCCCACTCGTCGAGGCCCGTCCGGCGCAGGGTCGCCGTGGCCTGCTCGTCGTCGGCGCGGGTCAGCGTGCGCAGCTGGGCGCCGATCGCCCGGCCCAGTTCGATCGGGCGGCCCGGGGAGTCGCCCTTCCAGAAGGGCATCTTGGCCGGGGCGCCGGGCGCGGGGGAGACCAGCACTCGATCGGGCGTGATGTCTTCGATGCGCCACGAGGTGGAGCCCAGCAGGAACACGTCGCCCACGCGGGATTCGTAGACCATCTCCTCGTCGAGCTCGCCGACCCGGGACGCCCGCTCGGAACCGGCCAGGAACACGCCGAACATGCCGCGGTCGGGGATGGTGCCGCCGCTGGTGACGGCGAGGCGCTGGGCGCCGGGGCGACCGGTCAGCTCATCGGTGCCGCGGTCCCACACCAGGCGGGGGCGCAGCTCGGCGAAGGCGGTGGACGGGTAGCGGCCCGAGAGCATGTCGAGCACCGCGTGCAGGGCCGACTCGGGCAGCTCGGCGAAGGGCGCGGCCCGGCGCACCAGGGCCGCCATCTCGTCGACCTGCCACGCGTCGAGCGACACCATGGCGACGATCTGCTGGGCCAGCACGTCGAGCGGGTTGCGCGGGTAGCGCAGCTCCTCGATCGCGCCGGCCGTCATCCGGTCGGCCACGACCGCGCACGAGACCAGGTCGCCCCGGTGTTTCGGGAAGACCACGCCGCGCGAGACCGCGCCGACCTGGTGGCCGGCCCGGCCGATGCGCTGCAGCCCGGCCGCGACCGACGGCGGCGCCTCGATCTGGACCACCAGGTCGACCGCGCCCATGTCGATGCCCAGCTCGAGGCTCGAGGTGGCGACCACGGCCGGCAGGACGCCCGACTTCAGCGCCTCTTCGATCTGTTTGCGTTCCTCGCGCGAGACGCTGCCGTGGTGGGCCCGGGCGACCACGGGCGGCGCCCCACCGGCCTGCCCGGCCTGGGCCATCATCTGGGCCGGCGGCTTTGCCGGCTGAGCCGGTTCCTCGCCGGCGCGTTCGGCGGCCAGTTCGTTGATGCGGGCACAGAGCCGTTCGGCGCCCCGGCGGGAGTTGGTGAAGACGATCGTCGACCGGTGGCTCTGGATGAGGTCGAGCACCCTTTCCTCGACCGCGGGCCAGATCGACGGCGTGTGGCGGCCGGCGCCGGGATCGCCGGGGTCGACGTCGGGCACCTCGTCGAGGCGGGTCATGTCTTCGACCGGAACCTCGACCGTGACCTCGATGGTCTTGGCGGTCGGCGGCTGGACGATCTCGACGTCGTTCGCGCCGCCGAGGAACCGGGCCGTCTCGTCGATCGGGCGGACCGTGGCCGACAGGCCGATGCGCTGGGCCGGGCGGCCGAGCAGCGCGTCGAGCCGCTCGAGGGAGAGGGCCAGGTGGGCCCCGCGCTTGGTCGCGGCGACCGCGTGCACCTCGTCGATGATCACCGTCTCGACGCCGCGCAACGAGTCGCGGGCGGCCGATGTGAGCAGTAGGAACAGCGACTCGGGAGTGGTGATCAGGATGTCGGGCGGGGTGCGGGTGAACAGGCGCCGCTCGTCGGCCGGGGTGTCGCCGGTGCGCATGGCCACGGTGATGTCGGGCGGGGTGAGCCCGAGACGGCCCGCGGCCTGGCGGATGCCGGTGAGCGGGGCCCGGAGGTTGCGTTCGACGTCGACCGCGAGAGCCTTCAGCGGGCTGACGTAGAGCACCCGGCACCGGCGCTTCGGATCTTCCGGAGCGCCCTCGCGGGCCAGTTGGTCGAGCGACCACAGGAAGGCGGCCAGAGTCTTGCCGGAGCCCGTCGGGGCGACCACGAGCGCGTTGCGCCCGGCGCCGACGGCTCGCCACGCGCCGGACTGGGCGGCGGTGGGCGCGGCGAACGCCGCGGTGAACCACTCGCGCGTGGCCGGACCGAACTGCTCCAACACTTCTTTCACCTCACCATGCTCTCTCGGGGGTATGACAAAAACTGAATACCGCTTAATGGTCATCCGGGCACGGGTCGGGCGGCCGGCCAGCGGAATTTCTTGACGGGCCGGACCATGGTGCGATCGAGTGGCGGGTGGATATACATGGGCGCCACTCGAAGTGGACGAGCTTCATCGATGAAGGAGGCACCGTGTCCCTCCCGATCCGGCACATGCGGCGCCTGGCCGCCGCTGCGGCGGCGCTGACGATCGTCACGCTCGGTGCCACGCCGGCGCACGCCGCGGCCGGCGACGGCTACGTGCGGCTTGCCCACCTCTCCCCGGACACACCCGCGGTCGACGTCTATCTGAAGGCCGATTCCGGCGCGGTCGATCCGCAGACCTTCAAGGCCGTCGCCTACGGCGACATGTCCCGTTACCTGCGCCTGCCCGCCGGCACCTATCAGGTCGCGATGCGCAAGGCGGGCGCGCCGGCGAGCGAGAAGCCGGTGATCACCACGCAGGTCAGCGTGGCTGACAAGGGCGCCTACACGGTGGCCGGGGTGGGGCGCTTCGCCGACCTCGGGTTGCGGGTGCTTCAGGACGACCTGCGCCTGCCCGATCCCGGCAAGTCGAAGGTGCGCATCATCCAGGCCTCGGTCAAGGCGCCCGTGCTCGACGTCGCCGGCAAGAACGGCACGACGATCGCCGACGGCGTCGAGTTCGCCACCACGACGGCCTATCGCGAGGTCAACCCCGGTAAGTGGAGCGTCGAGGTCGAGCCCACGGGCGGCGGCCGCGTCAGTGAGCTGCCGTGCACGCTGGGCGCGGGCAGCGTCTATTCCCTGGTGGTGCTCGACGACGACGCCGGCGGTCTCAAGCCCGAGCTTCACGTCGACGCCGAACGCCAGGGCACGGTGCCGCTGGGCAGCGTGGCCACGGGTGTGGGCGGCACGAGCCCGGGTTCCCCGGCCACTGGCGTCGTAGCCGCCGCTCTCGTGGCCGCCGTCGTCGCCGGTGGCCTGGTGGTCGCCTTCCGACGCCGGCTCCGTACAGCCTGAGGATCGGCGGTGGCTGCCGAGGACGCCGACACCCCGCTGATCGTTCGCGTGCCCGCCAGCCCGGAGGCGCGCGCGGCCACCACCGTCCGCAACGTTCCCCGGGCTGCGGAGGAGCACGAGGCAGAGGGCCTGGGCTGGGTCGCGCGCGGCGTGGCCAAGATCGTGAAGCCCGGCACCGTCCAAGCCCGGGCGACCGTGCCGGGCGCCTTGTCGATCCCGCGGCCGAAGCCCAGCCGGCTGCTCAGGCTGGGCCAGGCGGCCATGCCGTTCCCGCGTCGTGTCTTTCCCCGTCGCGCCGACCCGGGCGTGGAGCCCGAGGCGATCAGGCCGCCGACACTGCGGGCGGCAATCCCCGCGGCCGACCGCTCCGAACAACTGGCAATCATGGATGCTCCCCTCACCGATGGCACGAGTGTTCCGGCTGCTCAGGCGGAACACCAGCTACCGAAGGACGGCCCTCACCCCGTACGAAAGAAGGGGTTGGTCCGTCGCGCCGCCCTGCCCGCAGTCGCCGCGACGGTGGCCGCGTTCGTGGCCGGCGCCGCATATCTGACCGTGACCTACCGTCCCGTCGAAGATCTGGGCCGATGGGGCGCCCAGGCCGAAAGTGCCGCCCCCCGAGCGACGACCGTCGGCGAGCGACCCGCCGGAGACCCGTTCGGCAGCGTCGCGGTCGCCCCCACCGGCGCCCCGACCAGGCTGCGGATCGGCGCCGTCAAGATCGACACCCCCCTCGAGACGCTGCGGATCGGCGGCGACGGCGCCCTGCAGCCGCCCAAGGCGTTCGCCAAGGCGGGGTGGTACGCCGACGGCACCGCTCCCGGCGACACCGGTCCCGCGGTCATCGCCGGCCACGTCGACTCCAAGACCGGGCCGGCCGTCTTCTACCGGCTCCGCGAGCTCACCACCGGCGACCGCATCGAGGTCGTGCGTGGCGGCGAATCGATGCGGTTCACGGTGACGGCAATCCGGTGGTACCCCAAGACCGAATTCCCCACCGAGGAGGTGTACGGCCCGACCCCGGACCGCCAGCTGCGGCTCATCACGTGCGGCGGCGTGTTCGATCGCTCGCTGCGGTCCTACCGCGACAACCTCGTGGTCTACGCGGTGGCCGGGTGATCGTGATACCGCCGGCGGGCAGGCCGAATTATGGTTGAGATCGAGTCGACGGGTGGGGGCGGGATGGCGGTCGCACGCATGCTCGTCGCTGGTCGGTATCGTCTTGGCGAGCCGGTCGGCTCCGGCGGCATGGGCCGGGTCTGGCTGGCCCGTGACGAGATGCTCGACCGCGACGTGGCGGTCAAGGAGTTCGTCCCGCCCGAGTGGATGACCGACGAGGAACGCGTCCGGCTGCGTGACCGCACCCTGCGCGAGGCCCGCAGCGCCGGCCGCCTGAACCACCCGCACGTCGTCCGCATCTACGACGTCGTGCACTTCGACGGCCTGCCCTGGATAGTCATGGAGTACGTGCCGTCCCGCTCGCTGCATCAGGTGATCCACGAGGACGGCCCGTTCTCCCCGGCTACCACCGCCCGGATCGGCGTGGCCCTGCTCGACGCGTTGCGCGCGGCCCACGCGGCCGGCGTGCTGCACCGCGACGTGAAGCCCCACAACGTTCTCATCGGCGACGACGGTCGTGTCGTGCTGACCGATTTTGGTCTGGCCACCTTTGTGGACGACGGTTCGGTCACCGGCCCCGGCCTGGTCGTCGGTTCCCCGCAGTACGTCTCTCCGGAGCGCGCCCGCGACGGCACCTCGACACCCGAGTCCGACCTGTGGTCGCTGGGGGCGACGCTCTACGCCGCCGTCGAGGGCCGTTCGCCCTATGCCCGTGAGAATGCCATGGCCACCCTCATGGCACTCGCCACCGAAGAGCCCGACCCGCCGTCCAGGGCCGGCATGCTGGGCCCGGTGCTGACCGGGCTGCTGCGCCGTGAGCCGCGGCAGAGGCTGGCGGCGGTCGAGGTCGACCGCCGCCTCCGGATGATCGTCGCGTCCACGCCGGCCCCGCCCCGGGTGCCCTCGCCGCGGGCCGCACGAGCGATGATCTCGTCCGATGTAGATCAGTCGGCCGCCGTGCGGTCGTCGGTCGCTCCGGGCGTCGGCCTGCTGTCCGAGCCGCTCGGTCCGGGCCCGTCACCGGCCGTACGCGCGAGGCAGCACCCTCGGCCGACCCTGGTCGCGGCCGGCCTCGCGCTGGTGGCCGTGCTCGGGATCGGCGGCATCCTGGCCGGTTACCTGGTTCGCGACAAGCCGACCGCCGGTGGGCCGGCGGCCGGAGCCGCGCCGCCCTCGCCGGCTGCGGCCGCGGCCGGCGGTTTCTCGGCGGCCGTCTGCAGCCGGCCGGAGCCGAGCGGCCTCCCGGCCGCGCCGCAGCGAAACGCGCTGCGCGGGGTGGCCGGCCTGTCGCTGATCTCCGGCTGGTCCTACTTCAGCGACGGCTCCGGGTTCCGCATGCCGGTGCCCGACGGCTGGACCTATCAGCGGGTCGGCACGTCGTTCTGCTTCCGCGACCCGGTCGGCGACACGGTGATGAGCCTCGACACCGGCCGCAACCCGGCCGGTGACCCGCTGCAGGCCTGCCGGGCCGAGGCCACGCGGCTCGTCCGGGCCGGAGCCCTGCCCGGGTACGAAGAGGTTCTGCTCGAAAAGAAGCCTTTGCTGAACAAAGCCGCGGACTGGGAATACCGGTACGACCTGGGCGGGACGCGGATGCACGCGCAGACCCGCTGGTTCGTGAAGGGCGGTCAGGGCTTCGCCATCACCTGGGCCACCCGCGACTTCGACTGGACCGGCGACCTAGCAAAGATCAACATGGTGCTGACCTCGTTTTACGCAAAAAGCTAAAGCGCTTGTCTCACAGCGTACGTTCAGTCTTCGCTGCTATCGTTTTGCGTCATGATCGGCAGTAGTCAGCCGGGCTCGGCCCGGCTCCCCGTCAGATCCTTCCCGCCGTGTTGATCCTGACCGGCTTTCTCCTTGTGCTGGTGGTAACCGCGGTCACCGGCTATTTCGTGGCGCAGGAGTTCGGATATGTCGCCGCCGACCGCGGCCGCCTGCGTCGCGACGCCGAGCAGGGCGACCAGGCCGCAGCCCGCGCTCTGCAGGTCACCGAGCGCCTCTCCTTCGTCCTCTCGGGGGCACAGCTCGGCATCACCGTGACCGCGCTGCTGGTCGGCTACGTCGCCGAGCCGTTCCTGGGTGAGGGCTTCTCCGCGCTGCTGGGCGGCGCCGGCGTGCCCACCGCGGTCAGCCTGCCCGTCTCGGTCGCCCTGGCTCTGCTGGTCGCCACGGTCGTCCAGATGGTGCTGGGTGAGCTCGCGCCGAAGAACCTCGCCATCGCCCGCG
The DNA here is from genome assembly GCF_023717965.1 of Paractinoplanes hotanensis. NCBI lineage: Bacteria > Bacillati > Actinomycetota > Actinomycetes > Micromonosporales > Micromonosporaceae > Paractinoplanes > Paractinoplanes hotanensis. The sequence goes on from NZ_JAMQOL010000063.1 coordinate 10,641, forward strand.
CCGAGACCCTGGCCAAGGCGCTCAGCCGCTCCACGCTGATGTATCTGACCGTTTTCGGCCCGATCATCCGGCTCTTCGACCGCGCCGCCGCGGGCCTGTTGCGCCGCATCGGCATCGAGCCGATCGAGGAGCTGCCCGAGGGTGCGACCTCGGAGGATCTCGAGCAGATCATCCGTGAGTCCCGGGCCAACGGCGGCCTCGACGCCGAACTCTCCACGCTGCTCGACCGTGGTCTCGACTTCCGTGGGCGCACCGCGGCCGAGGCGATGATCCCGCGCGTCGACGTGCACACCATCCCGGCCACCGGAAGCGCGGCCGACGTGGTCGCCCTGCTCGACACGCATCGTTCTCGTTTTCCCGTACGCGGTGACGAGGTCGACGAGATCGTCGGTGTCGTGAGCATCGCCGACATCCTGGCGATCAAGCCCGCCGACCGCTCCTCGGTGCCGGTCTCGTCGGTGATGTCGGCGCCGGTCCTGGTGCCGTCCTCACTGCGGCTGCCGACGGTGCTCGAACGCCTGCGCTCGGCCCACCGTCAGCTCGCGTGTGTGGTCGACGAGTTCGGCGGCTTCGCGGGCATCATCACGCTCGAGGACATCGCCGAGGAACTGGTCGGCCAGATCCGCGACGAGGACGACGAGGCCGAGCCCGCTCCGGTGCGCCAGCCCGACGGCTCGTGGCTGGTGCCGGCCCGCTGGCGGATCGATGAGATCACCGACGCCACGGGCGTCGACCTGCCGGTCGGCGACGACTACGAGACGGTGTCCGGCCTGGTGCTGGCCCGGCTCGGGCGGGTGGCTCAAGCCGGTGACTCGGTCACTCTCGACGGCGGGTCCCTTTCCGTACGGGTGGAAAGCGTCGACCGGCACGTCCCCCTCACGGTTCGGATCTCACGATGAACGCCCTCTGGGTCACGTTGCTGCTCATCGGCAACGCCTTCTTCGTCGCCGCCGAGTTCGCCCTCGTGGCGAGCAAGGGGCACCGTCTGGAACAGTCCGCAGCCTCCGGCAGCCGGGCGGCCAAGGCGGCGCTCGACGGCACCAGGGAGCTGTCGGTCATGCTGGCCGGCGCCCAACTCGGCATCACCTTGTGCTCGCTGGGCCTGGGCGCGCTGGCCGAGCCGTCGCTGGAGCACCTGTTCGGCCCGGCCCTGCACGCGCTCGGCCTGCCCGACATGGCGAGCCACATCATCGCGTTCCTGCTCGCGCTGATCATCGTCACGTTCCTGCACCTGGTGATCGGCGAGATGATGCCGAAGTCGTGGGCGATCACGCACCCCGAGCGATCGGCCATCCTGCTGGCGCTGCCGTTCCGCTACTACGCCCGCATCGTCGGCCCCGCCCTGCGGGTGCTCAACGCTATGGCCAACGCGGCGCTGAAGCCGTTCGGCGTCCACCCGCAGGACCAGTTGGCCCAGGCGCACGGCCCGGCCGAGATGCGCATCCTGCTCGACCGCTCGCGGGCCGAGGGCCTGATCGAGGCGGAGCAGAGCGAGCTGCTGACCAGCGTGCTCGGCCTGGCCTCGCTGCCCGTGCGCGATGTCATGCTGCCGACCGCGCAGCTGGTGTCGGTGCCCGAGACCGTGTCGGTCGCCGATGTCGAGCTGGCGTCGCTGACGAGTGGCCGATCGAGGATCGCCGTCACCGACGACGGCGGTCAGGTGGTCGGCATCGTGCACGTCCGTGAGGCCGTGCGGGCCAGCGCGGCCGGCCGCGCCGCGACGGCAGGCGAGCTGATGGAACCGGCTTTCCTGCTCGACCCCGGGGTCAATGTGGTCGAGGCCGTGGCCGAGCTGCGGGCGGGCCGCACCCAGCTGGCCGTCGTCACCGTGCCCGCCGCCGGCGGGGCGGTCGAGCAGGTCGGCTTCGTCGCCCTCGAAGACCTCCTGGAGCAGGTGATCGGTCGTTTCGACGACGAGACCGACGACCTGCCCGCCACCACCGGCGCGTGACGTTCGCGGTCACCCGCCGTTCCGCGTGGCTCGTCCCACGTTCAGCCACCCCATCGTCGATTCAAGGAGGAATGACCCGGTGGTCTTCAAGAAGATGATGCGCGCCTTCGGCGTCGGCGGGCCGACCGTCGACACCGTGCTGGCCAACCCGAACACGCGGCCCGGTCTGGCCCTGGAGGGCCAGGTGCAGATCGCCGGCGGTGACCACGACGTCGCCATCGACGGAGTCGTGCTGGGTCTGGTGACCAGGGTCGAGTCCGAGCACGGCGACAGTTTCGTCGAGTTCCACCGGCTGCCGGTCGCCGGCGCCTTCAAGCTGAGCAAGGGCGAGCAGCGGGACCTGCCCTTCTCGTTCCCGGTGCCGTGGGAGACGCCGATCACCGACGTCTACGGCCAGCGGCTGCGCGGCATGACGATGGGGCTGCGGACCGAGCTCGCCGTGGCCAAGGCCGTCGACAAGGGTGACCTCGACGAAGTGGCGGTGCACCCGCTGCCCGCGCAGGAGAGGATCCTCGACGCCTTCGCGCGGCTGGGCTTCCGCTTCAAGAGCGCCGACCTGGAGCGGGGTGCGATCTACGGCGTCAGAACGACGCTGCCGTTCTACCAGGAGATCGAGTTCTACCCGCCGCCGCAGTACGCGGGCGCCATCAACGAGGTCGAGGTGACCTTCATCGCCGACCCGCAGGGCGTCGAGGTGGTGCTCGAGTTCGACAAGCGCGGCGGCTTCCTCGCCCCCGGGCACGACTCGTACGGCCGCTTCCGCGTCTCGCACTCCGACGCGGACACGACCGACTGGGCCGCGGTCGTTGAGCAGTGGGTTTCCGAGGCCGCGGGCCGCTACCAGGGCATGCGCGCCGCCGGCGGTTTCGGCGGCCATGGCGCGCCGGGTCACGGCGGCTACGGGCACGCCGGCCACCACGGTCACTACCGCCGTGGCCACGGCGGCATGGGCATGGGCGCGATGGCCGCGGGCGTGGCCGGCGGTGTCGTCGGCGGCATGATCCTCGGCGAGGCCATGGAAGAAGTCTTCGAGGACGACGGCGGCGGCTCCGAAGAGGAGTGACTCACTCCGGCCGTGCGGTCCACTGGGGCGGAACGCACGGCCACCTGCGGGCGGCTTCGCACCTGCGGAGCCGCCCGCAGCATGCTCGTGGCCAGCCGGGAGCCGGGGCAGTCCCGCCGGCGGGATGCCTCTAGCCCGCAGCCAGCCGTTCCCGCAGCTTACGGCCGGCCTCGGGCCACTCGTCGACCGTCATGCCGAAGATCACGGTGTCGCGCCACGAGCCGTCGGGCCGCTGCTTGTGCCGGCGCAGCACGCCCTCGCGCACCGCGCCGAGCCGGGCGATCGCCTGCTGGGAGCGCTCGTTGCGGATGTCGGTGTGCCAGAAGACGCGCTCGGCCCCGAGATCGTCGAAGGCGTGCGCCAGCAGCAGCAGCTTGGCCTCGGTGTTGACCCCGGTGCGCCACCACGGCCTGCCGACGATGGTGTGACCGATCCCCAGGGCCCGGCGGTCGGCGTCGATGTCGTGATAGCTGGTCAGGCCGATCACCCGGCCGGTGGCCGGCTCGACCTGGGCCCACGCCACCTGGCTGCCGGTCCAGCGCGCTGCCAGCAACCGGGCGAGATAGTCCCGCATGGCGTCGACCGTCTGCGGTCGGTGGGCCGGGATGTGTTGCCAGACCTCGTCGTCGCCGAGCGCTTCGACCATCCGGGCCGCGTGTCCGAGGGTGAGCGGCTCGAGCCGGACGTGCCGGCCGGTCAACGGCACCGGAGCGACGGCCCAGGGCTGCTCGCCGACCGGTAGGTAGGCCGGCTCGGCTGCCGAGACACCCTCGGCGGACGCGGGCGGGCCGAACACCCGCCGGACGGGAAGAACGCCGGCCCAGTGCGGCAGTGCGAGATCGTCCTCGTCGTCGATCACGCCGCCCGAGCGGGCGCGGGCCGAGACCTCTTCGAGCGGGAGGGCGAGCACGCTCGTCTCGGCCATCTCGCGCCGGTTCGGCGGCCGGCTGTCGGCGGCGCGGCCGGCGCCGACCTTGTCGACCAGCGCCGCCATCGCGGCCTTCTTCTCTTCGGGGTCGGTGACCAGCCGGGCCGAGCCGTGCACGACCACCGAGCGGTAATTGGCGCTGTGGTGCACGTGGGAGCGGGCGTAGACGATGCCGTCGAGCAGGGTGACGCTGACCGCGACCGGCACCTCGCCGTGCCGCGCGGACAGGCCCATGCGGCCGCCGGAGGAGCCGTGCAGATAGAGCGTCTCGCCGACGCGGACGTGCAGGGTGGGCAGCAGCCGCGGCTCGCCCTCGGCCACGAAGCCGATCGTGCAGTCGTAGGCCTCGTCGAGAATGGCGTGCGCGAGCGCGCGGTCGTAATGCATGCGCTCGCGATAGCGGGTGGCTGTCGTGCGGCTCGTCCGTGTGTAGGTGTCGGACATCGGGCCTCCCTGCCGGCTGAACGACTTGCGTTCGCTCTTGTGCTAGTACAAAATCTCTCGTGTGTCAGCACAGTATCAGGTCAGCGGTGACAGCGCCGCCTCGATTTCCGCCAGCATCGAGGCGGGCGTCCGCACGGGCGACTGGGTCTTCGGCGCGGCTCTGCCGCCGGTCCGGGTCCTCGCCGACGCGCTGCACGTCAGCCCGGCCACTGTGGCCAAGGCCTATCAAGAGCTGCGGCAACGCGGCGTGGTCGAGACGGAGGGCCGCCGCGGCACCCGCATCCGGTCCCGCCCGCCGGTCGCCGGCCCCCGGTCCGCGATGCGCCTGCCCGCGGCCGAGGGTGTGCGCGACCTCTCCTCCGGCGAGCCCGATGTCCGCCTGTTGCCATCGCTCGGCCGCGCGCTGCGAGCGGTGGCCGAGACCAACGGCACCCCCCAGGGTTACGCGTCGGCAGCCGCGATGCCCGAGCTGATCGAGGCGGCCCGTCCGCGTCTGGTCGCCGACGGCATCCCGGCCGCCGATGCCGAGATCACCGTCACCTCGGGCACGCTCGATGCCATCGAACGCCTGCTCTCGGCCCACTTGCGGGCCGGCGACGCGGTCGCTGTGGAAGATCCGGGCTGGGCCAATCTGCTCGACCTGCTGGCCGCCCTCGGCCTGCGCCCGCTCCCCGTCGCGGTCGATCCGGAAGGCCCCGATCCGGCCGCGATGGCGACGGCCCTGCAGTCGGGCGCGCGGGCCGCGGTGGTCACCGTCCGGGCGCAGAACCCGACCGGCGTGGCCGTCAGCGCGGCCCGGTCCGAGGCTCTGCGCGATCTGTTCGCGAGCCATCCGGGCGTGCTGGTGATCGAGGACGATCACGCCGCCGAGCTGGCCGAGCAGCCGCCCCACTGCGTCGGCCCGGTCACCGGCGCGTGGGCACTGACCCGCTCGGCGTCCAAGCCCTTCGGCCCCGACCTGCGCATCGCGCTGCTCGCCGGCGACGAGGCCACCATCGCCCGGGTGGTGGGTCGCATGCGGATCGGCTCGGGCTGGGTCTCCACTGTGCTCCAGCGCATGCTCTTGCATCTGTGGAACGACGACGAGGTCACCCGGGCCGTGGCGGCCGCCGTCGAGACGTACGGCCGTCGCCGTCGCGCCCTGTGCGATGCCCTGCGGGCGCAGGGGGTCGCCGCCGAGGGCGACACCGGCATCAACGTCTGGGTGCCGGTCACCGACGAGACCCGCACGGTCGGCCTGCTGCGCGAGGCGGGCTACGCCGTGGCGCCGGGCTCCCTGTTCCGCGTGTCGGCACCCCCGGGCGTACGCATCTCGATCGGCCCCCTCGACGAGCCGGAGATCCCCGCTTTGGCCGAGGCCGTGGCCATGGCCGTTCGCCCGCCCGCCCTCTACGCCCCAACTCGTTAGGGGGCGCCGACGCTTCTTCCCGCTTGATTGGGGTAAAACCTTCTCCATGCCTAGGACCGAAGCGCCGGTCGGCGCGCAGCAGTGGGTGCCGCCCGAGCCGCGCAGCATCGAGCAGCTGAAAGAGGCCGCGGCACATTGCGAGGGCTGCGAGCTGTACGCGGACGCCACCCAGACCGTCTTCGGCCGGGGCGCCGCGAACGCCAAGATCGTGTTCGTCGGCGAGCAACCGGGCGACGTCGAGGACCAGCAGGGCCTGCCCTTCGTCGGGCCGGCCGGGCGGCTGCTGCGCGAGGCGGTCGACCTCGCCGGCATCGACCCGGCCGACGTCTACATCACCAACGCGGTGAAGCACTTCCGCTTCGAGCTGCGGGGCAAGCGCCGCATCCACCAGAATCCCGGGCCCGCGCACATCACCGCCTGCCGGCCCTGGCTCGTCTCGGAGTTCTCGCTGTTGAAGCCCGAGCTGGTGGTGATCCTCGGGGCCACCGCCGGCCGGGCGCTGATCGGTCCGTCGTTCCGGGTCACCCAGCAGCGTGGAAAGCTGATGCCGTGGCCCGCCTCGGCGCAGCATCCCGGCGACTTTCCGGTCGCCGAGATCCAGGCCCTGGCCACGATCCACCCGTCCGCCGTGCTGCGCGCCGACGACCGCGAGACCGCCTACCGCGGCCTGGTCGACGACCTCAAGATCGCCGCCGCCGCCGTGAAGTGAGCGCCCGTCAGGCGTGCGACGGCGGCTGAGAGCGTGAACCGAGCAACTGGTCGAGCCCGTCGAAGATGCGGTCGAGGCCGAATCGGAACGATCGCTCCGAATCGCGGACGGCGTTGTACTCCTCGCCGGCCGCGGTGCCGACCCGGCCCGAGATCGGATAGGCGTCCAGCGGCATCAACCGCTCCAGCACGGGCGCGTTGACCGCCCACCACTCGGCGTCCGAAATGCCGGACTGCTCGGCCGTGCGCCGGGCCGCCACGTCAGCCCGGGCCGACGCCGCGGTGAAGTCGCTGATCAGCGTGATGACCTGGTCCATCTCGAGGTCGGTGAAGCCGGCCCCGTCGATCGCGGCGAGCTGCCATTCGTAGCGGTCGGATCCGTTCGGGCCGATCCACGGCCGGGCCTGCTCGACCTGGAGCAGCCACGGGTGCCGATGGAACTCGTCCCACATCTGCCGGGCCACCACGGTCAGCCGCTCGCGCCACCCGCCCTCGTGCGGTGGTAGCCCCGGCTCGCCCATCACCTCGTCGACCATCAGCCCGATCAGCTCGTCGCGGCTCGGCACGTACGTGTAGATCGACATCAGCTTGAGCCCGAGCCGGTCGGCGACCTTGCGCATCGAGAAGGCGGGCAGTCCTTCCTCGTCGGCGACCGCGATCCCCGCCCGGATCACCTCGTCGACGCTGAATCGCTGCTTCGGGCCGCGCGACCCTTGCGGCACTCCCAGGGTGCGTCGCCACAGCAGGCTCAGCGTGCGGTCGACGTCCCCGTTTTCCATGTGCCGAGATTACCCCGTGGGGTGTACGGTGAACGCCGCACCAAATACCGTAAGGCATACGGAGTTAGGAGCAGCGGTGAATCTGGAAGCTGAAGGGCTACGGAAGCGGTACGGGGACGTGCAAGCTCTCGACGGCTTCGACCTGGCGGTGCCGCCCGGCGTGATCCACGGCCTGCTGGGCCCCAACGGCGCGGGCAAGACCACGGCGGTCAAGGCGCTCGCCACCCTCATCGATGTCGACGGCGGCACGGCCCGGGTCGCCGGTTTCGACGTACGGAATCAGGCCGCCCAGGTCCGGCGCCGGATCGGACTGATCGGGCAGAACGCGGCAGTCGACGAGATCCTCGGCGGCCGGCAGAACCTGGTGATGTTCGGCCGGCTCTACGGTCTGAGCAAGGTCGACGCGCGAGCGAAGGCCGACCGCCTGCTCGACATGTTCGAGCTCACCGAGGCGGCGGAGCGCGCTGTCTCGACGTACAGCGGTGGCATGCGCCGCCGGCTCGACATCGCCGCCGGTTTCATCCTCACTCCGGCCGTGCTGTTCCTCGACGAACCGACCACGGGGCTCGACCCGCGGGCGCGCAACGAGGTGTGGGCGGCCGTCCGCGAGGTCGCCGAGGCCGGCACGACAGTGCTGCTGACCACGCAATATCTCGACGAGGCGGACCAGTTGGCGGCCCGCATCTCGGTGATGAACCACGGCCGTGTCGTCGCCGACGACACCCCGGCTGCGCTCAAGCGCCAGATCGGCGGCGACCGGGTGACCGTGACCGTCGCGGCCGACGCTCCGCTGGAATCGGTGGCCGCGCAGCTCACCGCGGCCGTCGGTATCCCGGCCGTGCCCGACGCCGAATCGCACAGCCTCACCTTCGAGGTCGGGGCCGGTGTCGCCGCGCTCGCCGGCATCGTCCGTGCTCTCGACGACCTCGGCCTCGTCCCGGAGGACCTGGTGCTGCGCCGGCCGACCCTCGACGAGGTCTTCCTCACCCTGACCGCCGCTCCGCAGGAGGCTGCGCGATGACCGCCGTACGGGCCGGATGGATTCTCACCCAGCGCAACCTCGCCCACTGGGCGCGCCAGCCGTGGACGCCGATCTTCGGGCTGATGTTCTCGATCATGCTGTTGCTGGTCTTCGGCTTCCTGTTCGGCGGCGCGATCACCGTGCCCGGCGGTGGGGACTACATCACCTTCCTGCTGCCCGGCATGCTGGCGCTGAGCATGATGTTCGGCGTCGAGGCCACGGCCACCGCGATGGCCAACGACGCGCGCAAGGGCATTACCGACCGCTTCCGCTCCCTGCCCATCGGCAGCGCCTCGGTGGCCCTGGGCCGGGTGGGCGCCGACCTGGCCAACTCAGCGGTCGAGCTGCTGGTGCTCATCGCCGGCGGCCTGCTGATCGGCTGGCGGATCACCTCGGATCCCGCCTCGGCTGCTCTCGCCGTACTGCTGCTGTTGCTCTTCCGATTCTCGATGCTCTGGATCGGCATCTTCGTCGGGCTGGCGTTCCGCGGCGAGGGCGCGACGATGGCCGTGCAGGTGCTGGTGTGGCCGATCGGCTTCCTGTCGACGGCCATCGTCTCGGCCGAGACGATGCCGGCCTGGCTCGGCGCGATCGCAGCCTGGAACCCGCTCTCGGCCACGGCCACGGCGGCGCGCGAGCTCTTCGGCAACCCGACCGGCATCACCGAGGGGCCGCTGGCCGACTCGGCCGTGTGGCTCGCCGTAGGCTGGCCGCTGCTGCTCACGGCCGTGTTCCTGCCGCTGTCGGCGCGGGCCTACCGTCGTTTGCGGAGTGGGTAGGCTCGTGGAGTGCGGTTGACGGAATTCTGGGCGCGGCTGGGGGAAGTCTTCGGCGCCGCGTATGCGCGCAGCATCGCGGCGGACCATTCTTTCGGCGAGTTGGGAAACCGGACGATAAACCAAGCGATTGCGGACGGTATCGAGACGGCTACCATCTGGCGTGCGGTGGTAGCCGCGTACCCCGATCGGGTGCCCTCCCGCCTGCGGTGACGCGTTTTTAGTACACCCGTTCTGGCGTGTCACTCGATCGTCGTACAGGTGTTCGGCTATTGTCCACAGCGGTTCAGTTATCCACAGCTCGGGCCGGGCGGCGAATTTTTGTCATACCCACCGCCTACCTTGGTGCCCGTGGCGATGAACAGAAACGCATCGGCGAAGACGCCCGGAAAATCTAGTGCAGGGGTGGCGGACATGGTGGCAGGACCTGACCGGGACAAGGCGCTCGATCTGGCGTTGGCTCAGATCGACAAGCAGTTCGGTAAGGGCTCGGTGATGCGGCTCGGTGAGCGACCGGTCGTGGAGACCGCGATCATCAAGACCGGCTCCATCGCCCTCGACGTGGCGCTCGGTGTCGGCGGCCTGCCGCGCGGCCGCGTCATCGAGATCTACGGACCGGAGTCCAGCGGTAAGACGACGGTCGCTCTGCACGCAGTGGCCAACGCCCAGCGCAACGGCGGCATCGCGGCGTTCATCGACGCCGAGCACGCCCTCGACCCGGAATACGCGAAGGCGCTCGGCGTCGACACCGATGCGCTCCTGGTCTCCCAGCCCGACACGGGTGAGCAGGCTCTCGAGATCGCCGACATGCTGATCCGCTCGGGCGCGCTCGACATCATCGTCATCGACTCGGTGGCCGCGCTCGTGCCGCGGGCCGAGATCGAGGGCGAGATGGGCGACAGCCACGTCGGCCTCCAGGCCCGCCTCATGAGCCAGGCGCTCCGCAAGATCACCGGCATCCTGAGCAACTCGGGCACGACCGCGATCTTCATCAACCAGCTCCGCGAGAAGATCGGCGTCATGTTCGGCTCGCCCGAGACGACGACCGGTGGCCGCGCGCTGAAGTTCTACTCCTCGGTCCGGCTCGACGTTCGCCGCATCGAGAGCCTCAAGGACGGCACCGACGTGGTCGGCAACCGCACCCGCGTCAAGGTCGTGAAGAACAAGGTGGCCGCGCCGTTCAAGCAGGCCGAGTTCGACATCATGTACGGCAAGGGCATCTCGCGTGAGGGCTCGCTGATCGACGTCGGCGTCGAGCAGACCATCATCCGCAAGTCCGGCGCCTGGTACACGTACGACGGTGACCAACTGGGCCAGGGCAAGGAGAAGGCGCGCGAGTTCCTGAAAGAGAACCCCGACGTGGCCGCCGAGATCGAGAAGAAGATCCTCGAGAAGCTGGGCGTCGGCCAGACGACCGGCGACGCGGCCGGCGGCCCCGAGCTCCCGCCGGTCGACTTCTGATCGGCTGACCGGCCATGCCGGCCCGACGAGGCGCGCGTTCCGGGCGCGGGTGGGATCCCATCCCACCTCGCCCAGCCCGCGCCGACGATGAGCACCCGTCCGGCGAGCCTCCGTCCGGCGACGACGCGGAACGCGGCAACGTTCCCGCCCGTCGCCGGCGGGCTTCGCCGGGCGGCAACCCCTCCCTCGACGGGTTCGACCTGTCCGGCGCCGTCCGTCGCGGCTTCGGTGACGGGCGAGGTCGTTCTCCGGGTGGCAGCCCTCCTGACGGTTCCGACCATGACGGCGCGCCCGGGGCGGGGCGCGGCCGTCGTGCCGGTCGGTCGCCGGAGTCCGTCCAGCCGGCGCAGAGCGAGGGCGAACGGGCCCGCGAGATCTGTTTGCGGCAGCTCGCTGTGCGCCCGCGCACCCGGGCCGAGCTGGCCAAGGTGCTCGCCCGCAAAGAGATCTCCGAAGAGGTGATCGCCGAGGTCCTCGACCGCTACGACGAGGTCGGCATCATCGACGACGCGGCCTTCGCCCGGGCGTGGGTCACCAGCCGCCACCACAGCCGCGGCCTGGCCCGCCGGGCGCTGGCCAACGAGTTGCGCCAGCGTGGCGTCGACGCCGAGGTGGCCACCGAGGCCCTGGAATCCGTCGACGAGGAAGACGAGGCCGCAACCGCGCGGGCCCTGGTCGACCGCAAACTCCGCACAGCCAGCGGCGCGCCCGACGCCATCTTCCGCCGCCTGGTCGCCATGCTGGCCCGCAAGGGTTACTCCGCCGGCGTGGCCATCCGCGCGGTCAAAGACGCCTTGGCCGCCCGCGACGCCGAGGCCGCCGAATTCGCCGACCAACTGGACGCCGACGCCCTGGCCTCCGACGCCGACCCCACCTCCTGACGCGCCACCGCGACGACCCGCTACATCGCACCGCCGAGGTGTTGCGTTGCCCCGCAACGGGTTGCAGTGATGTGTCGCGGTAGCGCGGCGACACGCCTTACCGCACGGCGCTGAGCGCCCTGCTGCGCTGAGGGTGACCTCGCCGTGCCGCCCGGGCGCTGATGCGACGCGCGCACTGGGTGGCGCACCGTGCCGCGGCCGGGCTCACGATCTTCGCCGGACATCGGCGTTCGCCACTGATTGGTAACGTGTGAGCTTGTGACCGAGTACTCGCAGAGCAACACGCGTGGCTACGGTCCCTTCCCGGAGGGTGCCGAGCCGACCGCCCCGTTCGGCGCCCAACAGCCGGTCGAACCTCAGGCGACGGAAGCGGCGGGCGGCGGCCCGACGGCTGACAACGAGCGCGAGCCGAGCGCTTCACATCCGCCTTCGTCTGCTGTTCCGGCGCCCGCGAGCGGCGTACCGGTCCAGGCGACCGGAGCGGCGGACAGCCAGGCCGCCCATGCGGATAACGGCCCAACGGCCGGCAACCCGCCTGAGCCGAGTGCCCCCAATCCACCGGGCCCTGATCACGCGCCTGTGAGTGGTGTCCCGCATCAGCCGGGCCCCGGTCCGGCCCCTGCGAGCGGCGTTCAGCACCAATCAGACCCCAGCCCTGCTCCCGCGAGCGGCGCACCGCATCCAGCCGGCGGTAACCCGACCGGTGCCCCGCAGCAGGGCGGCGACCCGTACCCGACCGTTGGCCCCCAGCAAAGCGGTGACCCGTATCCCACTGGCGGTTCCCAGCCCGGCGGCGATCCGTATTGGGGTGGCAACGCGGAACGGTCCTCGAGCAGCGGCGCCCCGCACCCGACGAGTGGCAATCCCTATCCGGGCGGCCAGTCCTATCCGACCAGCGGCTCCGGCTACGGCCCGTTCCAGGGCACGCCCGACCCGTTCGGCGAGAAGCAGGAAGGCTGGACCGACACCCCGTACGGCTTCGCCGCACCTCCGGGGCGGCGGATCGAGCCGTCGCCACCCCCGCAGCGCAGCCGCCTCATGGTCGGGTTGCTGGCCGGCCTGGTCGCGGGGCTGCTGCTCTTCGGCGCCGGCGGCTATTTCGCCGGCCGTGTCACCGCGCCCGAGGCCGCCGGCCCGAGCGTCCCTGCTCCCAGCGGCGCCCTCGGCGTCTTCGAGCGGAACCAGGTCGCCGTCAACCAGCCCGATTTCGCCGGCACCGGGCTGACCACCCTGGCCGAGGGCTGGCTTCCTTACCTGTCGACCTGCTCGCGGAGCGGATCGCCCGGTGGGCCCAAGCTCAACGACGGCGAGAAGGTACGCGTCCGCTGCACGCTCGACGGCATGAGCGCGATCTTCGTGGCGTACGAGTCGGTCGCCGAGCGGGACAAGGCGCGGGTCAAGGTCCTCGGGCAGGCCGTCGACGCCCGCACGCTCACTCCAGGGGTCGCCCCGGCGACGGAGCGGGCCACTCCTTCGGGCCGGACCACCGGCAACTACCTGGAGTACGCATACCGTCTCACTGAGGGTGGCACCACCCGGACGGTGAGCGGCATGTGGTGGGACGACGCCCGGACTCCGGTCGCCGGCAATCTGCTGGCGTACTGGAAGGAGGGCCTCGGTGAGAAGTGGGAGCCGATGCGCGATCTCTGGTCCCGGTACGCCTGAATTGCCCGCCGGTGTCGTGAGCTGGGGGTAAGCGAGTCTGTGCCCTAAGTCCCATCCGCTGCCGAATCATGGAACCTTGACCGAAGTGCCACTCGCGACCTAGCCTCGCGTTACACAAGGTTTGTTCGACCATCGCATGCAACACGCACAACATAGAAGCGATTACATTACGGCATCACTTCTGGCCCCGAGCGGGTCTTGATAAACGCCTCGGCACGTGGACCGCAAGGGCCGAGGGTCTGTCATAGCGCGGTCGGCCCCACGCACCCCTGCGGTGCCGTGGTCCGATGACGCACGCGGTCGTCTTGCCATGGTCGGGCATCCCGCAATTGGTCCGCGCGTGCTCCGGCGCGCCGGGCGGCGAAGGGAGACGCGGCGAGATGACCGCCCTGGTTTGGGTACTGGTGGTGGCGTTCGTCGTCCTGGCCGCCCTCGTGGTGACCGGCCTGGTGCTCGGCGCCCGTGCCCTGCGCCGGCTCCAGTCGCGCAGTGGCTCCCCGGTGCCGGATCAGGCCGTCGACGACGCGCTGGCCAAGGTCGAGGACGCGAACGCGAAGGTCGAGGACGCCAACGCCAAGGTCGAGGACGCGAACGCGAAGGTCGACGACGCCAACGCCAAGGCCGCGTCCGTTCGGGCCGAGGCCGCCGCGGCCAAGGCCGAGGCCAGTTCCGCCCGCGCCGAGGCCCGCCGCGTGCTCGAAGCCGCCCACAGCGAGGCCGACACGATCCTCGAGCACGCCCATCGCCAGGCCGAGGCCGACGCCGAGCAGGTCCGCACGGCCGCCCGCCGCCAGGGCGAGCGCGAGGTCGCCCTGCTCAACACGACCGCGAAGGAGCAGGCGGCCGAGGTCGAGCGCCGCACCGCCCGCATCGACGAGCGCGAGCGCCTGCACGCCGAAGAGGTGGAGCGACTGGTCGAGCGGGAGCGCCGCCTGGCCGCCATGGACGCCGACCTGGTCACCCGCGAGTCGGCCCTGGCCGCACGCGAGTCGGAGCTGGCCGTCGCCGAGGAGGCCAAGCGCCGCGAACTCGAGCGGATCGCCGAGCTGACCGCGGACGCGGCCCGCACCGAACTCGTCGAGAGCATCGAGGCCCAGGCCAAGCGCGAGGCGGCCATCCTCGTGCGGGACATCGAGAACGACGCCAAGAACACGGCCGACGGCCGGGCGCGCCGCATCGTGGTCGACGCCATCCAGCGCATCGCCAGCGAGCAGACCTCCGAGAGCGTGGTCAGCGTCCTGCACCTGCCCAGTGACGAGATGAAGGGCCGGATCATCGGCCGCGAGGGCCGCAACATCCGGGCGTTCGAGTCGGTGACCGGGGTCAACCTGATCATCGACGACACCCCGGAGGCGGTGCTGCTCTCGTGCTTCGACCCGGTGCGCCGCGAGGTGGGCCGCCTGACCCTCGAGAAGCTGGTGCTGGACGGGCGCATCCACCCGCACCGCATCGAGGAGGTCTTCGAGAGCGCCAAGGGCGAGGTCGAGCAGCTCTGCGACCGGGCCGCCGAGGAGGCTCTGGTCGACGTCGGCATCACCGACCTGCACCCCGAGCTGGCCAAGCTGCTGGGCCGCCTGCGCTACCGCACGAGCTACGGCCAGAACGTGCTCAAGCACCTCGTCGAGACCGCCCACATCGCCGGCATCATGGCCGCCGAGCTGGGGCTGGACGTGCCGTCGATGAAGCGGGCGGCGTTCCTGCACGACATCGGCAAGGCGCTCACCCACGAGGTCGAGGGCAGCCACGCCCTGATCGGCGCCGACCTGGCCCGCAAGTACGGCGAGAGCGACGACGTCGTGCACGCCATCGAGGCGCACCACAACGAGGTGCAGCCGCAGACCATCGAGGCGGTGCTGACCCAGGCCGCGGACGCCTGTTCGGGCGGCCGGCCCGGCGCACGGCGGGAGAGTCTCGAGGCGTACGTGAAGCGGCTGGAGCGCATCGAGGAGATCGCCGCCGGCAAGGTGGGCGTCGAGAAGGTCTTCGCGATGCAGGCCGGGCGCGAGATCAGGGTGATGGTGCGCCCGGACGACATCGACGACATCGGCGCCGCGGTGCTGGCCCGCGACGTCGCCAAGCAGATCGAGGAAGAGCTGACCTACCCGGGGCAGATCCGGGTCACGGTCGTCCGGGAATCACGCGTCACCGAGCTCGCTCGTTAGCCCCAGCTGTTCGCGCAGGATGTCGGCGTGGCCGCAGTGCTGGGCGAGCTCGCGCAGCATGTGCAGGTAGACCCAGCGCAGCGGGATCGGCCCACGCCGGTTGCCGGTCAGCTCATCGTCCAGCCCGAGGCCGGCGATCGCGGCGCCGGAGGCCCTGATGGCTTCCAGATAGTCGGCGCGCACCGAGGCAATGGTATCCGAATCGTCCAAAATGAAGGATTCGTCAGCGTCGAGCGGAATGCCGATCTCGACCCGGGAACGCCCGGTGACCGCCTCGTCGAACCACACCCGCTCGACGAAGGTGGCATGCTTCACCAGCCCCAGCAGTGTGGTGCGGGACGGCACCAGCGAACGCCGCACCTGCTCCTCGGTCAGATCATCGAGGCAGTCGTGCAGCGCCCGCCGGTGCTCTTCGAGGAAGACCTCGAGCTGGACCCGTTCCGGCTCGTTGATGACGTCGTCGGCGGAGATCATGCGATGAGCATGTCACAGCCTTCCGTGCGCGGCGCCGATCGGTGTCGCGCGTCTGTTCACCGTTCGTTCCGCTTTTGTCATATTCGCGCGCGGGGGCCGTTATTTGCGTTACCCGGCACGCTCCGGAGTAAGCGTGAAGATGCTCACTGAGCGAATGTTGGGCTCTTTCCGATTCCCTGACCAGGGAGATCGGCGCCGGACTCCCACTCATTTCGCGGGAGAACCGCCGACGTGCATTGCGGGCTTCCCGAGCCGTTTCTAGCGTGGTCGTCAAGCAATCGGCTCCTATGAATGTGCGGAGGGAATGTTTTGATGAGGACCCGGAGATCTGCCACAGCACTCGCTGTCGCTGGTGCGAGCACGACAATCCTGGCCGTCTCGGCGGCTCCGGCGGCCGCGCAGACCGCCGCCGGGGTCGCCGACAACTTCTACGGCTCGTGCGACGCCTCGGTGTACGTCTCCGACGATCTCACCGGGTCGCCCGGGAAGGTCGAGGCGTGGGGCGGATACACGTGCCCCACATCGTTCGATTACGTCGGCCAGTTGCGGCTGACGCTACGCGACGGAACCGCGACGATCGGCACTGACCAGAAGGCGGTCAACGGGCCCACCGACCACGTCGACGTCACCGCGGACAACGTCTCCGGGGTCCAGAACTGGCACGCCGACCTGTGGATCTTCCGGCCGGGCTACGACCCGACGATCGTCAGCACGGGGGAGGTGCGCTCATGACCGGCACCACCGGAAAGCTCGCTCGGGCCGCGACATCGATCATCGCCGGTGCTGCCGTGATCGTTTCGGTTCCCGAGGCGGCCGCCGCGGCGTCGCGACTGGCGAGCGAGGACGGTTTCGATAGAACCGGCGCCTGCGACGCCATCGTGGGCGTGAGCGACGAGACCTCGTCCGGCAACATCGAAGTCTACGGTGGGTTCTCGTGCCCCACGGACAGCGGTTTGTGGAACACTCCGGAACCGACGACGATCCGCGTGCGGCTCTTCCGGAACGGCAACGAGATCATTCAGAGTAAGAAGAACAGCGCCACGTGCTTCACCGGCGCCGGCGTGGAGTGGACGTGTTCCACCGATTCTCATTCGGTGACCTACCCGGACTACTCCGGAAATGATTCTTTCTACGGCCGGATCGAAATCGTGTCGTTCAGCGGAAACTCCACGTTGACGACCGGATCGATCACCAGTTGAGAGAGTCCGCGAAAGGGGTCTTTCCCGCGCTCCAAGGCGGGAAAGACCCCTTTCGCGATCGTCAATCGTTCTCGGTCGCGTTGCTTGCCGCGGCGACCGCCGGCGGCGGTGGGACCGGCGTCGCGCGGACCGAGCTCCGGCGCCCGCGGGCAACGCGACGCTGCAGGTACTGGGCCAGCTTCGACAGGGAGTAGTTCGCGGCGATGAAGAGGACGGCGATCACCGTGTAGACCTGGATCGGGTTGCTCAGCACGCCGATGATCTGCTTGCCGATGTTCAGCAGTTCCTCGTAGCTGATGATGAAGCCGAGTGACGTGTCCTTCAGCACCACGACAAGTTGGCTGATCAAGGCCGGCAACATGATCCGAAACGCTTGTGGCAGCAGGATGGTGACCGTGGTCTGCAACGGCGACAGGCCGATCGCGACCGCGGCCTCGCGCTGGCCGGGTGGCAGGCCTTCCATGCCGGACCGCAGGATCTCGGCGATCACCACGCCGTTGTAGATCGTCAGGCCGATCACCAGGTACCACAAGGTGCTGAAGGTGATGCCGAATTCCGGGAAGCCCCGAGCCACGAAGAAGATCGTTATGACCACCGGAAGCCCGCGGAAGACCTCGACGCACACCCGCGTGATGGCCGACAGCGAGGCGCTCAAGCCGCGCAGCAGCAGCGAGACGGGGGTGGCAAGGCCGGTGAAGCGGCGCTTGTTCAGCTCCTTGAGCTGGAGCCGGAGGACAGCGAGCAGGGTGCCGATCACCAGCGAGCTGACGATGGCCAATGCCGCCGCGGTCAGAGTGTTCTTGATGCCGACGCCGATGCGATCCCACACCTGGGAGAAGTTCTCGTTGCCGGGGTCGATGAGCGGGCCCCAGAGCTCCATCGAGAACTGACCCTGTTCGTCCAGCGCGCGGTAGACGAAGAAGTACAGCCCGGCCAGCACGGCCACGGCGGCGATGATGCTCAGAATCAGCGTGAGCCGGCGCTGACGCGGCCCGGGAACGTCGTAGAGAACGGCCTGCTGGCTCATCGGGCCGCCACCGCCTGCCCGCGCTCGATCCGGTCGAGCAGAGCGCCCAGCGGCACGGTCATGATCAGGTATCCGATCGAGATGCCGATGGCGACCGGGATGAACGGGTAGCCACCGGCCGAGGTGAGTTGGTCGGCCGTCTGCGACAGGTCGCCGACGACGCCGAAGAAGCCGATCAGCGCCGAGTTCTTGATCATCGCAATGATGACTGAGCCGAGCGGCACGATCGACGCCTTCCAGGACTGCGGAAGGACGACGTACCTGAGGTTCTGCCCGAAGGTCAGGCCGATCGACCGTGCGGCCTCGGCCTGACCGGGCGGAACGGCGTTGACGCCGGAGCGCAGGGCCTCGCAGACGAACGCCGCCGTGTAGAGCACGAGGGCGATCAGGGCGAAACGGAAGTACGGCAGGTCGGTGCCGAGCCGGCTGAAGATGGAGTCGAGGACCGGAATGCGCAGGAAGTCCGCGTTCGAGCCGAGAGCCGGCAGAGCGAAGGCGGAGAAGAACATCACGACCGTCAGGGGCATGTTGCGAAAGACAGTCACGTACGCCGTGCCGACCGCGCGCAGCGGCGGAACCGGCGAGATGCGCAGTACCGCCACGACGGCGCCCAGAGCGAGGGCGCCGATCGCGGCGAGTATGCAGATTTGAAGGGTGAGCCAGAAGCCGCCCGCGAAGACATCGAAATTGTCGATCAACACATCCACGAGTGCGGCTTCTCCCCGTTCCTCAGGTCAGATCAGGCGTGCGTGTCAGTAACGGTCGATGGTGGGCGGGTTGCCCAGTTCGGCGCCGAACTTGCCGGCCGTTTCGTCCCAGGCCTTCTTCCAGGTGCCGTCCTTGAAGGCCTTGTCGAGCGTGTCGTTGATGAAGCCACGGAAGGCGGTGTCGTCCTTCTTGACCCCGATGCCGTACGGCTCCTTGGTGAAGTTGTCACCGGCGAGCTTGAAGGAGGCCTCATCCTTGGCGATGTAGCCGAGCAGGATGACGTTGTCCGTCGTCACCGCGTTGACCTGACCGCCGTTGAGGGCGTCGCGGCACTTGTCGTAGGTGTCGAAGAGCACCAGCTGGGTGCCGACGTCCTTGACGTACTTCTTGATCTCCTCGGCCGGGGTCGAGCCGGTGACCGAGCAGACCTTCTTGGTGCCGTCCTTGAAGGAGTCCGGGCCGGTGATCGTGGTGTCGTCCTTCTTCACCATGATGTTCTGGCCGGCCTCGTAGTAGGGACCGGCGAACGCGATCCGCTCCTTGCGCTTGTCGTTGATCGTGTAGGTGGCCACGACGAAGTCGACGTTGTCGTTGGTGATGACATCCTCGCGGACCTTCGAGGGCGTCTCGACGTACTGGATCTTGTCCTCGGGGATGCCGAGTTCCTTGACGATGATCTTGGCGACCTCGACGTCGAAGCCCTCGGGCTTGCCCGAGAGCCCCTTGAGCCCGAAGCCGGGCTGGTCGAACTTCGTGCCGACCTTGACCGCCTGCGCCTTGTTGAGCCGCTCCATCGTGCTTCCCGCGGCGAACGACGTGTTGGCGGAACCGGCGTCGCCGCCGTCCGCGTCATCGCCGCCGCAGGCTGCGAGGCCGAAGGCCAGAGCCGACGCCGTTGCCAGCGCGGCTACCCGTGTCAAACGCATGGTTTCTCCTTATCGTTCGGGACGCCGTGTGGTCTGCGCACCGAGGGCGGTTCAGTGAGTGAGGATCTTGGAAAGGAAGTCCTTGGCCCGTTCGCTGCGAGGGTTGGCGAAGAACTCCTCAGGCGGCGCCTGCTCGACGAGCTGACCGTCGGCCATGAAGACGACCCGGTTGGCCGCGTGCCGCGCGAAACCCATCTCGTGGGTGACGACGACCATCGTCATGCCCTCCTTGGCGAGCGACGTCATCACATCGAGCACCTCGCCGACCATCTCGGGGTCGAGGGCGCTGGTGGGCTCGTCGAAGAGCAGCGCCTTGGGCTGCATGGCCAGGGCACGCGCGATCGCCACGCGCTGCTGCTGGCCGCCGGAGAGCTGCGCCGGGTACTTGTCGGCCTGGTTGCCGATGCCGACCCGGTCGAGCAGGCTCATCGCCCGCTCGCGGACGGCCGCCGGCTTCTCCTTGCGCACCTTGAGCGGGCCGAGCATGACGTTCTGCAGGATGGTCTTGTGCGCGAACAGGTTGAAGGACTGGAAGACCATGCCGACCTCGCTGCGCAGGCGCGCGAGCGGCCGGCCCTCGGCGGGCAGCACCCGGCCGTCGAAGGTGATCGTGCCGTCGTTGATCGGCTCGAGCCGGTTGATCGCACGACAGAGCGTGGATTTGCCGGACCCTGATGGTCCGATCACGACCACCACCTCACCCTTGGCGACGGTGAGGTTCACGTTGTCGAGAACGTGCAACGGGCCGAACCACTTGTTGACCTTGTCGAGGACGATGAGAGCCTCGTCGGACACTGCTGGACCACCGTCCCTGTTCTGGCGGATCACCCGGATGGGCACACTCTATGTGGGCCCTTGTATCGGTTCACACCGAGAATGGTCACGGAGCGGTAACACAGCGAGTGTGAAGAGAGGGCATTGTCCACCATGTTCGGTATGGCTGACATGGATCCGACAGGCGGCCTTTGGAACTGGGCGGCCGCATCGTCCCTTCCCGCTGATCGGGTCCACGGCGCGCTCGCCGGCGCCCTGGAGCGCACGGTCGGGCCCCTCGAGGCGAACACGGGGGTTCTCTGCGATGTGTATCACGTCGGCGGCGATTTCCCGACGGTCATCGATGTCTACCTGGCGCCGGAGAACATCGCCGAGGCCACCGCGGCCAGCGCCGTCGCGGTCCGGCTGGGCGTGGAGATCATCCTTCCGGACGACTCGCTCGACCCGGGCGGGTTCGTTCTCGCCGCGCCGGACGGCAGCCTGACCGAGGTTGTCCTCGATGAGGTGGAGACCGACGCCGGCCCCGAGAGGCGTCTCCGGCGCGACCGTCCGGCGGCCTGAAGCGTAGGCTGGTCAATCGCCATGACTACCGAAACGCAGAGCCTTACCGAAACGCCGGGCGCCGCCCGCACGTACGACGTGCGCACGTACGGCTGCCAGATGAACGTGCACGACAGCGAGCGCATCTCCGGTCTGATGGAGGACGCGGGGTACGTGCGGGCCGCCGATCCCGAGGCGGCCGATGTCGTGGTGTTCAACACCTGCGCCGTCCGCGAGAACGCCGACAACCGCCTCTACGGCAACCTCGGCCACCTGCGCCCCACCAAGGTGAAGAACCCCGACATGCAGATCGCCGTCGGCGGCTGCCTGGCGCAGAAGGACCGCGGCGACATCGTCAAGAAGGCGCCCTGGGTCGACGTGGTCTTCGGCACCCACAACATCGGCTCGCTGCCGGCGCTGCTCGAACGCGCCCGGCACAATCACGAGGCCGAGGTCGAGATCCTCGAGTCGCTCGAGGTCTTCCCGTCGACGCTGCCGACCAAGCGCGAATCGACGTACGCGGGCTGGGTCTCGATCTCCGTCGGCTGCAACAACACCTGCACGTTCTGCATCGTGCCGTCGTTGCGCGGCAAGGAGAAGGACCGCCGCCCGGGCGAGATCCTGGCCGAGGTCGAGGCGCTGGTCGCCGAGGGCGTTCTCGAGGTCACGCTGCTCGGTCAGAACGTCAACTCGTACGGCGTCGAGTTCGGCGACCGGCTCGCCTTCGGCAAGCTGCTGCGCGCCACCGGCGAGATCGCGGGCCTCGAGCGGGTGCGTTTCACCAGCCCGCACCCGAAGGACTTCACCGACGACGTGATCGCCGCGATGGCCGAGACGCCGAACGTCTGCCACTCGCTGCACATGCCGCTGCAGTCCGGCTCCGACCGCGTGCTCAAGGCCATGCGGCGCAGCTACCGGCAGGAGAAATACCTCGGCATCATCGACAAGGTGCGGGCCGCGATGCCCGACGCCGCGATCACGACCGACATCATCGTCGGCTTCCCGGGCGAGACCGACGAGGATTTCGAGCAGACCCTCGAGGTCGTGCGCCGGGCCCGCTTCTCGAGCGCGTTCACGTTCCAGTACTCGAAGCGCCCCGGCACGCCCGCCGCGGTGATGGAGGAGCAGCTGCCCAAGGCCGTCGTCCAGGAACGCTACGTGCGACTGATCAACCTGCTCGAGGAGATCACCTGGGCCGAGAACAAGCGGCTCGTCGGCGAGAAGGTCGAGGTGCTGGTCGCGGTCGGTGAGGGGCGCAAGGACGAGCGTACGGGCCGGCTGAGCGGCCGGGCCCGGGACGGCCGCCTGGTGCACTTCGCCACCGGCGACCTCGCCCCGCGCCCCGGCGACATCGTCGAGACCGTGGTGACGTACGCGGCGCCGCATCACCTGAACGCCGACGGCGCACCGCTCAGCCACCGCCGCACCCGGGCCGGCGACGCGTTCGAGGCCGGACGCACCCCGAAGCTCAAGGGCGTCTCGCTCGGCCTGCCGACGATCGGTGTCCCGGCTCCGCTGCCGGCCACTCAGGGCTGCGCGCTCTGAGCTTGTCCAGCAGTGCCCTCGTCGCGGGCGGGTCGGGCGGCTCGCCCACGACGGCGACGAGCACCCGGCGCGCGTGTCCGGGCAGCGGCACGGCTCGTACGCCCGGGTTCCGGTGCGCGGCCAGCGCCAGCGCCGGCAGCGTGGTGACACCGAGCCCCCGGGCGACGAGCTGCTGAGCGGCCACGTAGTCGTCGGTCGTGAACCGGATGTCCGGGGTGAACCCGTCCGCCGCGCAGACGCGCGACAACTCCTCGCGGCAGCGCTCGCACCCGCCGATCCACCGCCGGTCCTGGTGGTCGGCGAGCCGGTCGCCGCCGACGTCCGAGGGTGTCACCAGGTAGGTCGGGTCCTCGAACAGCTCCTCGGTGCGCAGCCCGGCCAGGTCGGGCCCGCCGGCGTGCGCGAACAGCACAGCGACCTCCACCTCGCCCCGGCGCAGCAGGTCGACCGCTTCGGGCGGCTCCGCCTCGCGGAAGCGCAGCTCGACCTCGGGATGATCGCTGTCGAACGCGGCAGCCGCGGCCGGCACGAAGGTGCCCAGCGCGGAGGGGAAGGCGGCCAGGCGTACGCGTCCCGCCCGCAGCCCGGTATGTGCCGCGAGTTCCTGCTCGGCGGCGTCGAGCCGGCCCAGGATCTCTTCGGCGCGGTCGGCGAGCACGCGCCCCGCCTCGGTGAGCCGAATGCCGCGCCCCACACGTTGCACCAGCCGGCTGCCGGTCTCGGCTTCGAGCCGCGCCAAGTGGTGGCTCACCGACGGCTGGGCGTAGTGCAGCGCCTCGGCCGCAGCCGTGACACCTCCGTGCCGGGCCACGGCGGCCAGTACCCGCAATCGAGTCACATCGAGCACGTCTATAGGTTCGCGCACGAATCGGCATTGGACCAATGGATTCGGCGGCCCGAGGATCGAAGCATGGACTTCTCGTACGCCGCCGTCCGCGCCGCCGCCACCACCGTCGCCCGCCACCTGCCGCCCACCCCCATGTGGTCGTACCCGGTGCTCAACGGCGCCGTCGGCGCGACCGTGCTCGTCAAGCACGAGAACACCCAGCCCGTCGGAGCGTTCAAGGCCCGCGGCGCGCTGAACCTGTTGTCGTCCGCGAAGACCGGCACCGTCACGTACTCGACCGGAAACCACGCCCAGTCGATGGCCTGGGCCAGTCACCTGTTCGGCCTGCCGTGCACGGTCGTCATGCCCGAGGATGCGAACCCGTCCAAGGTCGCCGCCGTCCGGGCCTGGGGCGCCGAGGTCGTGCTGGCCGGTTCCGTCCTGGCCGATTCCGAGGCGTACGCGGTCGAGCTGGCCACCCGAACCGGCCACCGCCTGGTCAGCCCCGGTGACACCCCCGAACTGCTGGCCGGCGTGGGCACCCTCTACGAGGAGATCTTCACCGCCCGCCCGGACGTCGATGCGATCCTCGTCCCGGTCGGCAGCGGAACCGGCGCGGCCGCGGCCGCCGTGGTCGCCCGCGAGCTGGCCCCGAAGTGTGAGGTCATCGGGGTGCAATCCGCGTCGTCCCCGGCCGCCCACGATTCCTGGCGTTCGGGCGACCTGGCGACCCGCCCCAACCGCACGCGCATCGAGGGCCTGGCCACCGGCCGCGGCTACTACCTGCCGCAGCGGCACATGCGTGACCTCGCCGACTTCCTGCTCGTCGACGACGACCGCATCGCCGAGGCGCAGCGCCTGCTGGCCACCGCGGCGCACACCCTGGCCGAGGGCGCCGGCGCCGCCGGCCTAGCCGCCCTGCTGGACCAGCCCGACCGTTTCGCCGGCCGCACAATCGCCATCGTCTGCACCGGCGGCAACGCCTCACCGCGGGAACTCGCCGCCCTGCAATAACGCGCCGCCCTGCAATAAGGCGAAAGAGGCTCAGCCTTCAGTCCGTTCAGGGGCGGCGGGCGGGGCGGTTGGACGGGGCCCGGTCTCACCCGAAACCCGGCCCGGTCGAGGCGGTGCTCGAACTCCGTGGGCCCCTGGTCAGCCCGGGCCGCCGCCCGAACTCCGTACCGGATGAATTCGCAGTTGATCCTGTGCCCCGAACCACCCCGTCAGCTCGGCCACCCGGTCGGTGATCAGGCCGGCGATGCCCGCTTTCGTCAGCTCGGGCCACTCGGACATGTCGTTGGCTGTCCACGGCATCACGCCGATGCCGCGGTCGGTCAGCGTGGCCACCGTGGCCGGGTCGCCCAGCACGTCCGCCGTCGACGGGTTGAGGCAGACGACCTCCAGTTCGTCGGCCAGGGGCACGGTGTCGGCCTCGAAGCGCAGGCGCAGCAGGCCGCGGCGCAGTTCGGGGCCGGCCTCGCGGACCAGCCGGAGGATCGCCGGGTCGAAGCTCTGCACGATCGTGCGGGCGGCCAGGCCGTACGCGTTGACCATCTCGACGACGGTCTTGACCTGCGGCAGCGTGGCCGGGGGCTTGATCTCCAGCAGCAGCTCGGGGCCGGCCTCGCGGAGCAGTTCCAGGGTCGCGGCCAGGGTGGGAACGCGGACGCCGGCATAGGCCGGGGAGAACCACGAGCCCGCGTCGACGGCCGCCACCTCGGCGTAGGAGGCGTCCCAGACGTGGCCGGAACCGGTCGTCGTGCGGTCGAGCGTGCGGTCGTGGATGACGACCGGGACGTCGTCGGCCGTGGTGCGGACGTCGAACTCGACCAGCGTCGCGCCGGCCCGGACGGCGGCGGCGAAGGCGGGCAGCGTGTTCTCGGGGGCGACGGCCGAATAGCCGCGGTGGGCGACGTTGCGCATCAGGCGAGGGTGGTCTCACCCGCCGCGACCAGTACGGCCGGCCCGGCCAGCCACCAGCTGTCGTCGGCGTCGTGGGTGACCGTGAGCCGGCCGCCGGGCAGGTCGATCGCGACCACGCCCATGGCCAGGCCCGCGTCGCGCAGGGCCACCGCGCCGACTGCCAGGGCGCCCGTGCCGCAGGCCAGCGTCTCGCCCGAGCCACGCTCGAAGACGCGCATCTCGACGTGCAGATCGGCCTCGGGCAGCGGAGCGGCGCCGACCACGAACTCGACGTTCACCCCGGCCGGGAACAGCGCGCGGTCGAAGCCGGGCGGCACGTGCAGGTCGAGCGAGGCCAGGGAGAGCCCGTCGTGCAGGCCACAGACCAGGTGCGGGTTGCCGCAGTCGACGGCGACGCCGGGGAACGTCAGCGGGCCGGTGGTCGCGGTGCTCGCCGCGTACACCCGGGGGCTGGTCATGCGGACGCGGATCTGGTCGCCCTCGACGATCGCGAGCATGACCCCCGCTCGCGTGGCCACCGGGATGCCGGTGGGCGACGGGGTGGCCAGGCCGTGCGACACGAGGTAGCGCGTGAACACGCGGACGCCGTTGCCGCACATCTCGGCGACCGAGCCGTCGCTGTTGCGGTAGTCCATGAACCACTCGGCCTCGCCGGCCAGCTCGGCGCCGGCCGGGTCCTTGGCGGTGCGCACGACGCGCAGCACGCCGTCGGCGCCGATGCCGAATCGGCGGTGGCACAACGCGACCACCTGGGAAGGCGTCAGGTCGAGCGCGCCGTCGACGTCCTCGACGATCACGAAGTCGTTGCCGGCGCCGTGGCCCTTGGTGAAGTTCACGCGGTCCATTCTCGCGCAAGCGCCAGCGCGTCGGCCACCAGCGTCGGCGCGGCGGCGTCGAGCCAGGTGACCGAGGGGTCGCGCCGGAACCAGGAACGCTGCCGCCGCACGAAGCGGCGGGTCCCCCGTACGGTGTCGGCCCGGGCCTCTTCCGAGCTGAGCGAGCCGTCGATCTCCGCCAGCGCCTGCTGGTAGCCGAGCGCCCGGCTGGCCGTACGCCCCTCACGCAGTCCCCGGGGGATCAGCCTCCGAACCTCGTCGAGCAGACCCTGTTCCCACATCAGGTCGACGCGCGCGGCGATCCGATCGTCCAGCACGGCGGCGTCGCGGTCGACGCCGATCTGCACCGAGGGGTAGTGAGGTGTCGGCGCCGGCAGCGAAGCGGTGAACGGCTGCCCGGTCAGCTCGATGACCTCCAGCGCCCGCACGATGCGCCGCCCGTTCGAGGGAAGAATCTTCGCCGCGGCTTCCGGGTCGCGCGCGCGGAGCCGGTCGTGCAATGACGCCGCCCCGATGAGAGACAGCTCCTCCTCGAGCTGCGCCCGGACGGCGGGATCGGTGCCCGGGAACTCGAACTCCTCGAGCACTGCCCGGATGTACAGCCCCGACCCGCCGACCAGCAGCGGCACCCGGCCCCGGTCCGCGATGTCGTCGATCGCCGCGCGGGCCAGCTCCTGGTACTCGGCCACCGCCGCCGGGAAGGTGACGTCCCAGATGTCGAGCAGATGGTGCGGCACGCCGTCCCGCTCGGCCGGGGTGAGTTTCGCCGTGCCGATGTCCATCCCGCGGTAGAGCTGCATGGAGTCGGCGTTGACGACCTCCCCGCCCAGCTCGTGAGCGAGGGCGATGCTGAGGGCGGATTTTCCGGCCGCCGTCGGCCCGACGACAGTGACCACGCGCGGAGCTGTCTCGAACGGCACGGAGCAACGGTAGGACAAGGTTTGGCCACGGTCATCGTCGGGCGCTTCCCCGTAACCGGGTTGGACCTGTGACAATGCGCGAGAAAGAATGCCGTAGAGAAGCTAGGCGTTCAACTGTGCTGTGGCGGTGGTCACCGGTCAGGCGAGATCGGGGACGCCGGGAAGACGAGGATGGGTCATGATCGACTGGACAACCTTCGGGCGTGTGGACGCCGACGGCACCGTGTACGTCAAGACCGCGGAGGGCGACCGTGTGGTCGGCTCCTGGCAGGCGGGCACACCGGAAGAGGGGCTGGCCCACTTCGCGCGGCGCTTCGCCGATCTGGTGACCGAGGTCGACCTCGTCGAGGCCCGCCTCAAGTCGGGCGCCGCCGACGCGTCGCACTCGCTGAGCAGCGTCAAGCGCCTGCGCCAGCAGCTCGACGAGGCCCACGTCGTGGGCGACATCGAAGGGCTCGCGGCCCGCCTCGACCGCCTGGCCGGCCTGGCCGAAGAGAAGGCCGGCGAGGCCCGCGCGGCCCGCGAGCAGGCCCGCATCGAAGCCCTCGCCCGCAAGACGGCCCTGGTCGAGGAGGCGGAGAAGATCGCCGCCGAGTCGACCGGCTGGAAGTCCGCCGGCGACCGCCTCAAAGAGATCCTCGACGAGTGGAAGACCATCCGCGGCGTCGACAAGAAGACCGACGGCGAGCTCTGGAAGCGGTTCGCCACCGCGCGCGACGGCTTCACCCGCCGCCGCGGCGCCCACTTCGCCACCCTCGACGGCCAGCGCAAGCAGGCTCAGACGGCGAAGGAAGAGCTGGTCAAAGAGGCCGAGAGCCTGTCCGAATCGTCCGAGTGGGCGCCCACGGCCAACCGGCTCAAGGAACTGATGGCCGAGTGGAAGGCCGCGCCGCGCGCCGCGAAGGAGGCCGAGCAGCGCCTCTGGGAACGCTTCCGGGCCGCGCAGGACGCCTTCTTCACCCGCCGCAGCGAGGTCTTCTCGGCCCGCGACGCGGAATACAAGGGCAACCTCGACAAGAAGCAGGCGATCCTGGCCGAGGTCGAGGCGCTCGACGTCGACGCCGACCCCCGGGGCGCGCAGAACAAGCTGCGGGACGCTCAGGCCGCCTGGCACGACGCGGGCCGGGTGCCGCGCGAGTCGGCGGCGTCGCTCGACCGTCGCTGGCGCGCGGCGGAAGACCGCATCCGCGTGGCGATGGACTCGGCCTGGCGCAAGACCGCCCCGCAGGACAACCCGCTGCTCCAGCAGATGCGTGAGCAGGTGGCCGAGGCGGAATCGCGGCTCGAGCGGGCGCGCGCGGCCGGCGACCAGCGCCGCATCAAGGAAGCCGAGCAGGCCTTGTCGTCGAAGCGTCAGTTCCTCGCCCTCGCGGAGCAGGCAAACTAGATCAACTTCTATTCATAACGGTACGGAATCTCGGCCGCGCCCCGGATTGACCAGGGGCGCACAAATTCCGAGCGCCGCCTCGACACGGGCCCGGTCCCCGGTGGGACCGGGCGCCGTCCAACCGCCGCCCTTGAACGGACTGAAGGCTGAGCCTGTTTCGCGTTGTTGCCGGGTTGGCGCCGGATGACCCCCGCCGGGCATTCTGCCGGTGGGGGTCATCGCGGCTCAGAACGTTTCTTTCGGCGCTTCGTCCAGCTCGGCCGCGGACAGGGCGGCCGCGTTGTGCGTCCCGGCGACCGGGCCACGCACCGCGGCGCGGATGGCTGCCGCCACGGCCGGGGTCACCTTCGGGTCGAACACGCTGGGGATGATGACGGTGGGGTTGAGCTTGTCGTCGCCCACCACGTCGGCGATGGCCCGGGCCGCGGCCAGCGCCATCTCCTCGGTGAATTCGGTGGCGGCCACGTCGAGCATGCCGCGGAAGACGCCGGGGAACGCCAGCACGTTGTTGATCTGGTTGGGCTGGTCGGAGCGGCCGGTGGCGACGACCGCGGCGTGCCGGCGAGCCTCGCGCGGGTCGACCTCGGGGTCGGGGTTGGCCAGCGCGAAGACGATCGACTTCTCGGCCATCTTCGCGATGTGGTCGCCGGTGAGCAGGTTGGGCGCGCTCACACCGATGAACACGTCGGCGCCCACGATCGCGCCCGGCAGGTCACCGGAGTAGTTGCTCTTGTTGGTGTGCTCGGCCAGCCACTCCCACGTCTCCGACATGTCGGCCATGCCGCGGTGCAGGGCGCCCTTCCGGTCGTACGCGATGATGTCGCCCACGCCCTGGCGCAGCAGCAGCTTCATGATCGCCGTGCCGGCCGCGCCCGCGCCCGAGACCACGACACGCACGTCCTCGAGCCGCTTGCCGACCACCCGCAGCGCGTTGGTCAGCGCCGCGAGCACGCAGATGGCCGTGCCGTGCTGGTCGTCGTGGAAGACCGGGATGTCCAGCAGTTCCCGAAGGCGAGCCTCGATCTCGAAGCAGCGCGGCGCCGCGATGTCCTCGAGGTTGATGCCGCCGTAGGCCGGGGCGATGGCCCGGACGATGTTCACGATCTCGTCGGTGTCCTGCGTGTCGAGCACGACCGGCCACGCGTCGACGCCGCCGAACCGCTTGAACAGCGCGGCCTTGCCCTCCATCACCGGCATCGCGGCCGCCGGGCCGATGTTGCCCAGGCCCAGCACGGCCGAGCCGTCGCTGACCACGGCCACGGTGTTGCGCTTGATCGTCAACCGGCGCGCGTCGGCCGGGTTCTCGGCGATCGCCATGCAGACCCGGGCCACCCCCGGCGTGTACGCCCGGGAGAGCTCGTCGCGGTTGCGGAGCGCGACCTTCGAGGTGACCTCGATCTTGCCGCCGAGGTGCAGCAGGAAGGTGCGGTCGGAGACCTTGCGGACGTCGACCCCGTCCTGCTCCTCGAGCTGCTTCACGACCTGGTCGGCGTGGTTGGAGTCGGCGGTGTCGCAGGTGAGGTCGACAAGCACGCGGGTGGGGTCGGAATCGACCACGTCCAGGGCCGTCACGATGGCGCCGGCCTCGCCGACACAGGTGGTGAGCCGGCCGATGGACGAGGCGTCCGCGGTAACGGCTATCCGGATCGTGATCGAGAATCCTGCGCTCGGCAGGCGGGTCGTCACCACGGTTGTCCCTCCGACATTGGTGGGTGCGTCACCGTAATCTTGCCCCCGTGGAATATCGGGTTCCATCCGGGTCGTTGTGCATAGTCCTGCCACTCATTCGAGAACGCCCGGCCACGTTATGTGGATGCGCCGACCACGGCGACGTGCCACGATCGGGGCCGAGGAGGTCACCTTTTGCGAAACACTTACCAGGCACCCGTACTTGAGGTCGACGAGCCGGATGTGACATCCGGGGAACTCGAGCTCGAGGAGCGGCACTCGCTGCGGCGCGTCGCCGGTCTTTCCACCGAGCTCACCGACATCACCGAGGTCGAGTACCGGCAGCTGCGGCTCGAGCGGGTGGTCCTGGTCGGCGTCTGGACCGAGGGCTCCGTCGAGGATGCCGACAACTCCCTGGCCGAGCTGGCCGCGCTGGCCGAGACCGCCGGTTCCCAGGTCCTCGAGGGCCTGATCCAGCGGCGCTCCCGTCCCGACACGGCCACGTTCATCGGCCGCGGCAAGGTCGAAGAGCTGCGCGACGCGGTCGTCGCCACCGGCGCCGACACGGTCATCTGCGACGGCGAGCTCTCCCCGAGCCAGCTGCGCAACCTCGAGCAGCAGACCAAGGTCAAGGTCGTCGACCGCACGGCTTTGATCCTCGACATCTTCGCCCAGCACGCGAAGAGCAAAGAGGGCAAGGCCCAGGTCGAGCTGGCCCAGCTGCAATACCTGTTGCCGCGTCTGCGCGGCTGGGGTGACTCGCTGTCCCGCCAGGGCGGTGGAGCCGGTGGCGGGTCCGGCGGTGGCGTCGGCACCCGTGGTCCCGGTGAGACCAAGCTCGAGACCGACCGTCGCCGCATCAACCAGCGCATCGCCAAGCTGCGCCGCGAGATCAAGGCCATGCGCACCGTACGTCAGACCAAGCGCTCGCGCCGGCAGAGCAGCGGCGTCCCGGCCGTGGCGATCGCCGGCTACACCAACGCCGGCAAGTCGAGCCTGCTCAACCGTCTGACCCAGGCCGGCGTTCTGGTCGAGGACGCGTTGTTCGCCACCCTCGATCCGACCACGCGGCGCACGGCGGCCGAAGACGGGCGCGTCTACACGCTCTCCGACACGGTCGGTTTCGTCCGCCACCTGCCGCACCAGATCGTGGAGGCGTTCCGCTCCACGCTCGAAGAGGTGTCGTACGCCGATCTGGTCGTGCACGTCGTCGACGGAGCCCACCCCGACCCCGAGGGTCAGGTCAGCGCCGTACGCGAGGTGCTGGCCGACGTGAGCGCCGACGCCATCCCCGAGCTGCTGGTGATCAACAAGATGGACGCCGCGGACGAGGAGACGGTGCTGCGGCTGAAGCGCGCGTGGCCCGACGCCGTGTTCGTGTCGGCCCGGTCCGGCGCGGGCATCGCCGAGCTGCAGCAGGCGATCGCCGAGCGGCTGCCCAAGCCCGCGGTGGATCTGCGTGTTCTGCTCCCCTATGACCGGGGTGATCTGGTCGCCCGGATTCATCGGACCGGTCAGGTGCTGCACACCCTCCATGTGGAGGAGGGCACCGAGATGAGAATCCTCGTCGACGAGCGACTCGCCAACGAGCTGGAGTCCTTCCGGCACTGAGCGTGCCGAGTGCCCTGCTTCGCAGTGAGGGCTTGACTGACGCGTAACACCAGTACGGGACGCCGCATGCGACACTGATCGGATGCGGCGTCTCGTGTTCCCGGTGATCGTGGCCTCCGGGCTGGTGATGATCGGTCCGTCCATGGCGTTTGCCGAGGATCCGGCCCCGACGGTCAGCGTTCCCGCCGTTGCGGGCAAGAAGATGTGCAAGATCAGCGACGACCGGATCGACGAGGCGTCCGGTCTCGTCGCCACCAAGTCGGGCTACGTCGTCGTCAACGACAGCACCGACAAGGACAGCCACAAGCGCATCTTCTTCCTCAACACCAAGTGCGAGGTCACCAAGGCGGTCAAGTATTCGGGCAAGGGACCGTTCGACCCGGAGGATCTGATCCTCTCGCCCGACGGCACGAAGCTCTGGATCGCCGACATCGGCGACAACAAGTTCGACACCGAGGATCGCCGCCCGGCCGTCAGCCTCTGGTCGATGCCGTCGAACGGCTCGGCCGAGCCCACGATCCACCGGCTCAGCTACCCCCAGGGCGACGCCCACGACGCCGAGGCGCTGCTGTTCAGCGGCGACGGCTCCCCGCTGATCGTCACTCGCGAGATCGGCAAGCCGGCCTACGTCTATCAGCCCACGGCGCCGCTGAAGGCCAAGAACGAGGTCGGCGTGCCGATGAAGCGCGTCGCCGAGCTTCCCGTCTCGGCCACCCAGACCGACGGCAACCCGCTGGCCCGCATCGGCAACCAGACGATCAGCGGCGGCGCGGTGGCGCCCGGCGGCACCAAAGTGGCGCTGCGCACCTACACCGACGCGCTCGAGTGGGACGTGACCAACGGCGACGTGCTGGGCGCGCTCAAGAACGAGCCCCGCACGACCGGCCTGCCCAACGAGATCACCGGCGAGGCGATCAGCTACAGCCCCGACGGCAAGGTCTTCTACACGGTCTCCGACATGAACGGCGAGACCGGGACGGCCAACTACATCCTCCGCTACACGCCGGCCACCACTGTGGCCACCGCCGCCAAGAACGGCGGCGACGAGAGCGGCGAGAAGTGGTACGCCAACCTCGAGCTGAGCGACATCACGTACGCCGTGGGCGGGGTCGGCCTGCTCGGGCTGATTCTGGTCGGGGCGGGCGTGCTGGGGATCACGCGGCACCGCAAGCGCATGGCCGCCATGCCCGCGGTGGCCGACGACGACGACTTCAAGAACCCGCTCGAGGGCGATCCCGAGACCGAGTTGATCGGTGTCGGCGGCACCCCGCAGCGGGCCGGGGTCTATGGCGGGGCGCGGTCGGGCCCGGTGGTGAACGGCTCGTCCGGGCCCGCGGCCAACGGCGTCTACGGCGGCAAGCCGCAGTCCAACGGGGTCTACGGCGGCGCACCGGCCAAGGCGAACGGCCAGCAGCCGGCGCGCGCCGGCGTGTACGGCGGCAAGGGCGCCCCGGGCCCGGGTGGTCAGCCTCCGCGTGGCCCCCAGGGTCAGCCGCCCCGTGGTCCGCAGGGTCAGCCCCCGCGTGGCCCTCAAGGTCAGCCGCCGCGTGGTCCGCAGGGTCAGCCTGCGCGTGGTCCGCAGGGTCAGCCTGCGCGTGGTCCCCAGGGTCAGCCGCCGCGTGGTCCGCAGGGTCAGCCGCCGCGTGGTCCGCAGGGTCAGCCTGCGCGTGGTCCCCAGGGTCAGCCGCCCCGCGGCCCCCAGGGTCAGCCCCCGCGTGGTCCCCAGGGTCAGCCCCCGCGTGGTCCGCAGGGTCAGCCGCCGCGTGGTCCGCAGGGTCAGCCGCCGCGTGGTCCGCAGGGTCAGCCCCCGCGTGGCCCCCAAGGCCAGCCGCCGCGTGGTCCGCAGGGACAGCCGCCGCGTGGGCCGCACGGCCAACCGCCGCGGGGTGGCGGCGGCGGGGTCTACGGCGGCAACAGCGGCGGCCAGCCGCCGGTCGCGAGCAACGGCTACAACGAGTTCCGCCGGACCGCCGAGGGCCGTTTCGACGGCTACAGCCCCCGTTAAGTCCTTCCAGGCTCGGCCAAGGCCCGGTTAGGGGCCGGGCTCGTGCCCGACGTCCGGCCGCTCCAAGGCTCGGCCCCTCATCCAGACCGCGCCAGGCATAGCCCGCGCCCAGCCCGTGCTTACTGCCGGGCGCTGCGCCCAGCGTCGTGCTTACTGCCGGGCGCTGCGCCCAGCGTCGTGCTTACGGGCAGGCGTTGCGCTCAGCCTCGGCCGGGCGTTGCGCCCAGGCTGGGCCGGGTGCTGCGCCCAGGCTGGGCCGGGTGCTGCGCCCAGGCTGGGCCGGGTGCTGCGCCCAGGCTGGGCCGGGTGCTGCGCTCAGGCTGGGCCAGGTGCTGCGCCCAGGCTGGGCTTGCGGTCGGCTCAGACGCGGCGCAGGACGGCCACGACGCGGCCCATGATGGTCGCGTCGTCGCCGGGGATCGGGTCGAAGGCCGGGTTGGCCGGCATCAGCCACACGTGCCCGTCACGCTGGCGGTAGCGCTTCACGGTCGCCTCGCCGTCGATCATCGCGGCCACGATGTCGCCCGCGTTGGCCGTGGGCTGCTGCCGTACGACGACCCAGTCGCCGTTGCAGATGGCCGCGTCGATCATCGAGTCGCCCTTGACCTCGAGCATGAAGACCTCGCCCTCGCCGACCAGCTCGCGCGGCAGCGGGAAGAACTCTTCGACGGCCTGCTCGGCCAGGATCGGGCCACCGGCGGCGATGCGGCCGAGCAGCGGCACATAGGCCGGCTGGGGACGGGCCGACCGCATCGTCTCGTCGTCGACCATCTCGGCGGGGGAGCGCACATCGACGGCCCGCGGCCGGTTGGGGTCGCGCCGCAGGAAGCCCTTGGTCTCGAGCGCCTTCAGCTGGTAGGCCACGCTTGACGGCGAGACCAGCCCGACCGCCTCGCCGATCTCACGGACGCTCGGCGGGTAGCCGTAGCGGTCGACCCAGTCGCGGATGAACTCGAGGATGCGGCGCTGTCGGGCGGTCAGATCGGCCGTGACCGGCTCGGGGAACTGGCTGACCACCGGAGTGACGGAACGCAGCTGCGGCGCGTCGGCGGCACGCCCGCGGCTCGGTGTGCGGCGGCGCAGGGCCGCGCCGTTGTCGGGCTTGGTCTGATGTTGCCGGCTGCTCGTCCGGTCGTCGGTCGACACGTCCGCCTCCCTGTCGGCCAGTGCCTTGTCGGCACGTGGTGCTCTTCGCGGAGCCGAGCGCCTTGCCGTGGGGATGGCGTGTGCCCGGCTGACCCCTTTGAGGGAGAACCGTAATCGCGGGGTGCGACATATTCAAACATCTGTACGACATTCTTCCGGCGTGTCGCCCGGAAGTGCTCGACTTCCGTACGCGTGTTCTGATAGACCGTCGTACGGGCGTTCGATCGAACGCCCGTACGAAGATCGTCTTCCGCCGGGAGGAAAGCCATGGTGACGAACGTTGTGGTGGCCCCGAGGGTGCGGCCGGGCCAGCCCCCGCTGCGGCTCACCCGGCGCGGGCGGGCCGTTGTGCTCGGCTTCCTGGTCATGCTGGCCTCGGTCGCCAGCGCCGTGTTGTTCACCACCGCGTCCCGGGCCGAGCAGCCGCCGTCCGGCCCGCCGCCGTCGATCGTGGTCCGCCCGGGTGACACGTTGTGGGACATTGCCGCGCGCACCTCGCCCGAGCGCGACGGCCGGGCGGCTGTCGACGAGTTGCGCCGCCTCAACGGCCTGTCGGGCTCCGTCGTGTGGCCCGGCGATGTTTTGATCTTGCCGCGGGACGCGTGATCGAAGCGGGGCTCCGCAAGATCAAAGCGGTGTCCGGCGGGAAAACAGCGCATGATCACCTCGTTCCGTGAGGGCGCGGTCAACCGCTCGTGTTGAGTCGCAAAATACGGCGCGTCGGCGTGCCAGTTGGCTTGCGTCCGCGTCCGCTGCGGCATAGCGTCTACCCCAACATCTAGTAGTTACAAGGGTGTAAGTCATCCACAGGTTGGGGTTCGCCTCCACCGGTTATCCACAGGCCGTGAACGGCGCGAGCTGGCCCGTTGCCAGCGAGTAGCCGTATTTTTGCGTGCCCGCGTTTCCGGTGACAGGCGCCGGAGGGGGTTCCAGGTGCGCTGTCCGTACTGTCGCCACGCCGATTCTCGCGTGGTCGACTCGCGCGAGGCCGACGACGGTCAGTTGATCCGTCGCCGTCGATCGTGCCCCGAGTGCGGCAAGCGGTTCACCACGGTCGAGGAGGCCGTTCTCGCCGTCGTGAAGCGCAGCGGTGTCACCGAGCCCTTCAGCCGCACCAAGATCATGAGCGGTGTCCGCAAGGCCTGCCAGGGTCGGCCCGTCGACGAGGACTCGATCGCGCTGCTCGCGCAGAAGGTCGAAGAGACCGTCCGGGCCAAGGGCGCGGCCGAGATCCCCAGTCACGAGGTCGGGCTGGCGATCCTGGTCCCGCTGCGGGAACTCGATCAGGTGGCCTATCTCCGGTTCGCCAGCGTCTACAAGTCCTTCGACTCGCTCGACGAGTTCGAGAAGGAGATCACCGCGCTCCGCGAGGCGACGATCGCCCGTGAGTCCGGTCTGCGCCACCCGGTGGCGCCGCGGTCCGGCGGCCGCACACCGAAAATCGGCGGATGACGAAGCCGAAGCGGACCACGAAGCAAAGACGAGTGGTAGAAGCAGTGTCAACGAGGGGGAGCAGTATGGCCGGGGACGGCATCACAGCAGGTCGGCAGCGCAGCCGTACGAACGGCAACAGCGCGGCCGGCGGGGGGCTGCGGGTCGAGCGGGTCTGGACGACCGAGGGGGTCCACCCGTACGACGAGGTCGAGTGGGAGCGCCGCGACGTCGTCATGACGAACTGGCGGGACGGTTCGATCAACTTCGAGCAGAAGGGTGTCGAGTTCCCCACCGCGTGGAGCATCAACGCGGCGAACATCGTCACCACCAAGTACTTCCGCGGAGCGGTCGGCACGCCCGACCGTGAGTGGTCGCTCAAGCAGCTGATCGACCGGGTCGTCTCGACCTACCGCGCGGCGGGCGAGAAGCACGGCTACTTCGCCACCAAGGCCGACGCCGAGCTGTTCGACCACGAGCTGACCTGGATGCTGCTGCACCAGGTGTTCAGCTTCAACTCGCCGGTCTGGTTCAACGTCGGCACCAAGTCGCCGCAGCAGGTCAGCGCGTGCTTCATCCTCTCGGTCGACGACTCGATGGACTCCATCCTCGACTGGTACAAGGAGGAGGGGCTGATCTTCAAGGGTGGCTCCGGCTCCGGCGTCAACCTGTCGCGCATCCGCTCGTCCAAGGAACTGCTGTCGTCCGGGGGGACCGCCAGCGGACCGGTGAGCTTCATGCGCGGCGCCGACGCGAGCGCCGGCACCATCAAGTCCGGTGGCGCCACCCGGCGGGCGGCCAAGATGGTCATCCTCGACGTCGACCACCCCGACATCGAAGAGTTCGTGCAGACCAAGGCGCGTGAGGAAGACAAGATCCGCGCCCTGCGTGACGCCGGCTTCGACATGGACCTCGGCGGCGCCGACATCGTCAGCGTGCAGTACCAGAACGCCAACAACTCGGTCCGCGTCAGCGACGAGTTCATGAAGGCGTACGAGGCGGGCGCCGAGTTCGGCCTGCGCAGCCGGCAGGACGGCGAGGTCATCGAGACCATCGACGCCAAGAAGCTGTTCCGCGACATCGCCCAGGCCGCCTGGGAGTGTGCCGACCCAGGCATGCAGTACGACGACACCATCAACGACTGGCACACCAACCCCGAGACCGGCCGCATCACCGCGTCCAACCCGTGCTCGGAGTACATGTCGCTGGACGACTCGTCCTGCAACCTGGCGTCGCTCAACCTCATGAAGTTCCTCAAGGCCGACGGCGGCTTCGAGGTGGAGAAGTTCGTCAAGAGCGTCGAGTTCATCATCACCGCGATGGAGATCTCGATCGCGTTCGCCGACTTCCCGACCGAGAAGATCGGCGTCACCACGCGGGCCTACCGTCAGCTCGGCATCGGCTACGCCAACATCGGCGCGCTGCTGATGGCCTCGGGCCTGCCGTACGACTCGGAGGCCGGCCGGAACGTCGCCGCCGCCATCACGTCCCTGATGACCGGCACGGCCTACCGCCGCTCGGCCGAGATCGCCGGGGTCGTCGGCCCGTACGAGGGCTACGCCCGCAACGCCGACGCGCACAAGCGCGTCATGCGCAAGCACGCCGCCGCCAACGACGACATCCGCCCGGCCGGCTCGGTCGCCACCGACCTCGTCCGCGAGGCGACCAAGCAGTGGCAGGAGGGCCTCAAGATCGGGGAGAAGAACGGCTGGCGCAACGCCCAGGCGTCGGTGCTCGCCCCGACCGGCACCATCGGCCTGATGATGGACTGCGACACCACCGGCATCGAGCCCGACCTGGCCCTGGTCAAGTTCAAGAAGCTCGTCGGCGGCGGCTCGATGCAGATCGTCAACCAGACGGTTCCGCGCGCCCTGCGCAGCCTCGGCTACCCCGAGGAGCAGGTCGAGGCGATCATCGAGCACATCTCCGAGAACGGCAACGTCGTCGACGCCCCGGGCCTCAAGCCCGAGCACTACGCGGTCTTCGACTGCGCCATGGGCGAACGCGCGATCGCGCCGATGGGCCACGTGCGCATGATGGCCGCGGTGCAGCCGTTCATCTCGGGCGCCATCTCGAAGACGGTCAACATGCCCGAGACGGCGACCGTCGAAGAGATCGAGAACATCCACTACCAGGGCTGGAAGCTCGGCCTGAAGGCGCTCGCGATCTACCGCGACAACTGCAAGGTCGGTCAGCCGCTGTCGGCCGCCGGTACCAAGAAGACCACGACCGAGGTCACCCCGGCCGCGTCGACCGAGGTCGAGAAGGTCGTCGAGAAGGTCATCGAGTACCGCCCGGTCCGCAAGCGCCTGCCCAAGAAGCGCACGTCCGAGACGGTGTCCTTCTCGGTCGGCGGCGCCGAGGGCTACCTCACCGCGTCGAACTACCCCGACGACGGCCTCGGCGAGGTCTTCCTCAAGATGTCGAAGCAGGGCTCGACGCTGGCCGGGGTGATGGACGCCTTCTCCGTCGCCATCTCGATAGGGCTGCAGTACGGCGTCCCGCTCGAGACGTACGTCAGCAAGTTCACCAACATGCGCTTCGAGCCGGCCGGCATGACCGACGACCCCGACGTGCGCATGGCGTCCTCCGTGATGGACTACATCTTCCGTCGCCTGGCGCTCGACTTCCTGCCGTACGACACCCGGGCCGACCTCGGCATCTTCACGGCCAAGGAACGGGCCGCCCAGGTCCAGGCCGAAGCCGCCGCCGACGCCGCCGCCGCAGTCGACCTGGCCGGCATGGCCGCGTCCGCCCCGGTCTCCGCCCCCGTGGGCGCAGCTTCCGCCCCCGTCGAGGCCAAGCCCCCGACACTCGACGCGGGGGACAAGGCAGCCCCCTCCCCGGTCGCCGGCTCCTCCACCGAACTGCTCGAGATCGTGACGGGCCACTCGGCCGACGCGCCGCTCTGCTTCACCTGCGGCACCAAGATGCGCCGGGCCGGCAGTTGCTACGTCTGCGAGGGCTGCGGCAGCACCTCCGGCTGCAGCTGAGGCCGGGCAGCACGAAAAGGGCGGCCCGGCGTATGCCGGGCCGCCCTTTCCATTCAGGGGAGCAGGGTGTCGTTGACGGTGGTCACCGTGCCCAGGGTGAGGGTGAACTCGGTGGCCTCGTCGTAGGAGGCGGCCTGGTACGCGTACTGGCGCAGGCCGTCAGCCGTGCGGAACGAGACCTTGACCGGGCCGGGGTTCAGCTTCTGGAAGTTATAGCGGCCGTCCGCGTCCGTGGTGGTCTGGAGCTCGAACGCGGTCTCGGTGTAGATGAACCGGACCGTGGCCGCCCCGACCGGCGCCCCCGCGGCGTCGACGAGGCGACCGGTGAGGGACGCGGTTTCCAGGAACTGGTCGTCGACCCTTACCTTCTGGCCCGACGCGACCGTGTAGTGGCGGGCCTGCTGCTCGTCGGTGGTGCCCACGGCGTACTGCTGGAAGTTGCCGTCGCGGTAGCTGACGACGTAGTCGCCGCGGGGCGGCACCGGCAGCGAGTACGTGCCGTCGGGGGCCGTCGTGGTCTGGAACGGGCGGGCCGTGTTGTAGTCGTCGACGGTGACCGGCACGCCGGCCGCGGGGCCACCCGTCGGCGTGGTCAGCCGGCCGGAGAACGAGCCCGCCCGCTCGACGACGCTGTTGACGACGGTGAGGCGGTGGGCCGTCACCGGATAGATCCGGGCGTTCTGGTGGCTGCGCTCGCGGCCGGGTGCGTACTCGGACCAGCCGGCCAGTCCGATCTCGACCCTGTACCGGCCGGCGTCGAGGTCGGCGACCCGCCACTTGCCGGCGGCGTTGGTCGTGGTGACGGCGACGGGGTTGCTGTCCTCGTTCACGGTGGGCCAGACGCTGATCGTGGCGCCGGCCACGACCGCGCCCCGGTCGTTCCGGACCGTCCCGGTGAACAGGCCGTTGTTCCAGCCGGCCTGGGCGGGTGACGCGCCGGCCGCTACTGCTCCGGCTCCCGCCACGGCGGCGGCGAGAACGGTTCTGACGATGACTCTCGGTGCTCGCACTGTCGTGTCCCTTTCGGATAGTTGCCTGCTGCCCAGAACCTATGGGCGGCAGGGAACGCGGAGCATCGATGCGGCCGGCTCGCGGCACGAACTTGGTAGTCGACCGATCACACTCCGCATCGCCGGGCCGGATGGGCTAATCTGAGTGGCGCGTGTCGGGTACGCGCCGAGACTCGCCGGAAGGCTTGAAGCCATCCCCGCCAAGGTGGCACTGTGCCTGTGCGAGTCCGGGCGCTGAGCGAGGAACCATGAAGACCCTGCCCGACAACGCCAACCTCGACCACCTGCGCCGCCAGGCCAAGGATCTGCTGGCCGGCCTGCGCGACTCGGACCCCGGCACGAGCCTGGCCGACGCCCAGGCCGCCCTGGCCGGGCAGTACGGATTCCGTACGTGGGCCGATCTGAAGGCCGAGGTCGACCACCACAGCCGAGCCGAGGTCGCCCCGGCCGGGTTGGCCCAGCAGATCGCTGACTGGTTCGCCCTGGGATCGGTGCGCGGCGAGATGCGGTCCTTCGCCCGTCCCGACGAGTCGGGCCGGCGCTGGCTGCTCGAGACGGACCGCGGCCGGTTCGCCCCGCGTACGGTCGACGACGTCTATCCGCCGACCGACGGCGAGCAGAACACCCGCTTCCAGGAGCAGGCGGCCCGCGCCGGCGTGCTGCTGCCGGCTCCCATCCGCAGTGTCGACGGCGCGGCCTCGGAGCTGATCCTCGGCAACCGGTGGCGTGTCTACGAGTCGCCGCGTTCGGGTCCGCCACTGGCCGCTCCCGTCAGTGGCACGATCACCCACGAGGTGGGCCGGCTGCTGGCGATCCTGCACGGCCTGGCCTTCCCGGCGCCGGGCATTTGCCCCTGGAACGCCGGGCGCCTGACCGGGGCGAGCTGGCCCGAACTGG
The DNA here is from genome assembly GCF_023717965.1 of Paractinoplanes hotanensis. NCBI lineage: Bacteria > Bacillati > Actinomycetota > Actinomycetes > Micromonosporales > Micromonosporaceae > Paractinoplanes > Paractinoplanes hotanensis. Next base: position 51,734 of record NZ_JAMQOL010000063.1, read on the forward strand.
CCGACCGTGCGCATGCCAAGGCGGCTCCGTGGGCGCCGCTCCTCACCGCCGCCGTCCCCACCCTGGTGGGGTTGGGGTCGCTGGGCGGCGGGACGGCTACGAAAACTCCGGTTCTCTGCCACAACAACTTCAACCCGGGCAACGTACGCGTGGGGTCCGCCGGTCGTCTCGTGATCACGGGCTGGGAGCACGCGGCCGGTCTGCCGCCGGAGTGGGAGCTGGCCGCCACCCTGACGAGGTGGACGGTGGACCCGGACGGCGGCGTCAACGTCGCCGGCGCCCGGGCCCTGCTGGCCGGTTACGGCGCCGAGCCGGGCGCGCTGACCCTCGCGTCGTTCCACGGCGCGGCGACAGCGTTGCAGAACTACGTCGCCGGTCAGCTGGATCTGGCTCTCGAGGCCGCCACCCCCGGGGAGGTCCGCTACGCCGACCGCAACGTCCGTCATCTGCTGACCCACCTGCCGTGCCGGAGCACCTTCGAGCAGCTCCTGGAGGTCCAGGTTTAACGTGTAAGTTGAGGTCGTGACCGCGACTGAACTCGATCGTCCACGCCTCGACCGAGCGCGAATCGCCGTCGGCTTCACGTTCGCCACCAACGGTCTGGCGTACGCCGGCTGGCTCGCCCGGGCGCCCGCGGTCCGCGACGGTCTGGAACTGTCAGCCGCCGGTTTCGGTCTGCTGCTGCTCTGCCTCTCGGCCGCCGCAATCGCTGCCATCCCGCTGGCCGGCCCGCTCGTGCAGCGGGTCGGCCCGGCCCGCGCCGTCCTCCTCGGCAGCACGTCGATGGTCGTCGGCCTGACCGGCCTCGCCACCGGCACGCTCCTCGGCTCGGTCCCGCTCGCGGGCGTCGGCCTGGTGCTGGTCGGCATGGGGAACAGCACCTGGGACGTCGCCATGAACGTCGAGGGGGCCGACGTCGAGCGCCGCCTGGGCCGGACGATCATGCCGCGCTTCCATGCCGGCTTCAGCCTGGGCACGGTTGTCGGCGCCGCGTTCAGCGCCGTGGCTGCCGCGGCCGGGCTCCCCATCTGGGCGCAGCTCTACATCACGGCGGCGCTCGCGGCGGCCGTCACCGCTCCGACCGTGCGCCACTTCCTGCCGTACCATCCGCTGCCGGCCGGCCAGAAGCCCGCGATGAGTGTCCGCCGCGCCTGGCGTGAACCCCGCACCGTGCTGATCGGCCTGGTCATGCTCGGGTTCGGCTTCACCGAGGGCACCGCCAACGACTGGCTGGCCATCGGCCTGGTCGACGGCTACGGCGCCGGCGACACCGTCGGTGCGATCGCCTTCGGCGTGTTCGTCACCGCCATGACGCTGGGTCGCCTCTTCGGCGGTTACGCCATCGAACGCTGGGGCCGGGTCTTCACCCTGCGGGTCACCGCGGGCTCGGCCGTGCTGGGCCTGCTGCTGGTCGTGACCGAGGTCGGCGTGCCGGTCGCCATCGCCGGCGCCCTGCTGTGGGGAGCGGGCGCGTCGCTCGGCTTCCCCATCGGCATGAGCTCCGCGGCCGACGACCCGGCCCGGGCGGCGATCCGGGTCTCGGTGGCCGGGTCCATCGGCTACGGCGCGTTTCTCGCCGGCCCGCCCCTGATCGGGCTGCTGGCCGAACATCTGGGCGTCCTGCGGGCCATGCTCTGCGTCTTCGGCGCCCTGGCCATCGGCCTGATCGCCTCCGGGGCCACCCGGCCGCTGCCGGTCGAGCCGGACGGGGTGGCACGAGCGACGAAGGAGTGACAGCCTCGGGGGCCACCCGGCCGCTGCCGGTCGAGCCGGACGGGGTGGCACGAGCGACGAAGGAGTGACAGCCTCGGGCGATGGCTTACGACAGCTCAGCGGTGATCGAGTCGCGAGTGGACGCCCCGCCCGATCAGGTCTGGTTCGCGCTGACCGACGCCGCCGCGCTTACCGTCTGGTACTGGCCGGCCGCGATGCAGCCCCGCGCGTTCTCCGAGCCGGTGGTCGGCGGCCGCTTCGGCATCGAGGCCGGCGACATGGGCTTCGCGGGGGAATACCGCGAGCTCGACCCGCCGCGCCGCCTGGTGCAGTCGTGGCGCTGGGCCGGTGACGACCGTGACAGCCGGGTCACCATCGAGCTCACCCCGTCCGGCGACGGCACCGGCCTGCGGATCGTCCACGACGAGGTCGACGACGACACGGCCGCGATGTACCGCGCCGGATGGGAGAGCTGCCTGACCCGCCTGCCGGCCTATCTGGCGGCTACGCCGAACGCAGGAAGTCGGTGATCAGGCCGGCCAGCACGGCCGGCTGCTCGACCACCATGGCGTGCGACGCGTCGGCCAGCTGCAGGTAGCGCGGATGACCCGCGGCCCGCACCTGCTCGAGCAGGAAGCGGCGGTGGGCCTCGTACAGCTCGGCGAACGGCTCCTGCTGGGGCAGGTTGCGCGTGGGGAGGACGACCAACTCGGGGCACGACGTGCCCGCGTAGACCGGCCCGAGGTCGAGTTCGTTCATCAGCGTACGCAATTGGCTGGTCACCGCGGCCGACGGGCGCAGCGACGTCTCGCCGTTCTCGTGGGCCAGGTTGCGCCGGAAGCCCTCGATCCAGACCTTCTCGTTGGCGCCCATGTCGCGCGCCGCGGCCTGCTGGCTCTCGACCAGGTCGGCCAGTCGATCGGCCTCGATCACCCGGCCCGCCTGGGCCTCGATCTGGTTGAAGGTCGCGTGCAGTCGCTCGAGTTCGGCCGACGCCTTCGCGGGATCGAGGCCGGGCAACTGGTCGACCGACGTCGGCGGCGGGTTGCCGTCCAGGCTGACCACGCCCGGGGCCTCCGGATGCCGGTGGCCCCACAGCGCCGCGAGCATGCCGCCGAGCGAATGCCCCACCACGGCCGGTCGTTCGATCTCCATCTGTACGCACACCGCGGCCAGATCGCCCAGCGCCGAGTCCCACGTCCAGGCGCCCTCGCCCGAGCGCCCGTGCCCGCGCAGGTCGACCGTGATCACCCGGTGGTTCGGCCGCAGCGCCCGGGCCAGCGTGGTCATCGTCGCGAGGTTGCCCCCGGCCCCGTGCAGCAGGAGCAGCGGCGGCTGGTCGCCCCCGAAGTCGCGCACCGCCAGCGGCACGTCGCCCGCATCGATCAGCCGGTCATTAATCATGTCGCCATCCTGTCGGCCGTTGACGCTGAGTGTCCAGTTGCGGGGATCACTGTGCGTACATCAATCGTTTCGCCCGCGGGCTTTCGTGAGCCTTGCCCGGACCAGTACGGTGTGTCCCGGATCTCTCGGGAGGGTCAATAGTGCGTTCCGTCGCTGTGGTCGGCGTCGTTCTGCTGCTCGCGCTGACCGGTTGCGAGAAGCGGGGCGAGGAACAGGCCTCCGCCCCGAAGCCCGTCACGGTCGAGCAGGCTCCGGCCGCGTCGGCCGGCGGCGCCTGCATCCTGTGGGACTACGCGTTCATCAAGCAGAAGGTCGGCGTGGCGTTCGACGTGGCCGCGTCCGACCAGATCGACGACACGTCCACCTGCGTCGTGCAGACCACGGCCGGCGACTACCCCGACCTGATGCTCTCGGTCGTGGAGAGCACGCAGGCGAGCCCCGCGCAGTTCCTGGCCGACCTGAAGCCGTCGAAGGCCACCAAACTCAAGGGCGTCGGCAAGGCCGCGTACCGCCTCTACACCCCGCCCGCCGCGGGACACGGCCCGACCATCGAGATCGGCTGGCTCAGCGAGGCGAAGCAACTGCAGACGCTGCGCTTCACCTTCGACAAAAAGGCGCCGGCCGCCGCCGTGTCCGCGATGAACCCGAAGCTCATCGCGCTCGCCAAGGCGATGGACACGACCGACGGCTGACGCCCTTCTCAGCGGCGGAACTCAGTGCGCCGCGACGAACACCCGCGATGCCACCTCGCGCGGCAACCGGATCTTGTCGCCGGAGCGGTCGATGGTGACACCGTCGCGTTCCTGGGCCACCGTCACCGTCGTGCCCGGGTCGATGCCCGCCGCGTGCAGCTGACGCAGCACGTCGGCGTTGGTCTGCACGCTCTCGCAGATGCGCTGGACCACGACGCTGCCGGTCAGACCCGGGAACGCGAGGTTGCGCTCACCGACGCTGACCTGCGCCGCGCTGTCGAGCGGTTCCTCGTCGTCCGGGACGCCGAGCGCCTCGAGACCGGGGATCGGATTTCCGTACGGCGAGCGGGTCGGCTTGTTGAGCAGCTCGTAGACCTTCTTCTCGACCGAGTCGCTCATCACGTGCTCCCAACGGCAGGCCTCCTCGTGGGCCTCCTCGTAGGGCATGCCGATGACGTTGACCAGCAGCAGCTCGGCCAGCCGGTGCTTACGCATGACGGAGACCGCGGTCGAACGGCCCTCGTCGGTGAGGACGAGATGACGATCGTTCTCGACCGTCAGCAGGCCGTCACGTTCCATCCGCGCGACCGTCTGGCTCACTGTGGGACCGCTCTGGTGCAGCCGCTCGGCGATACGCGCCCGCAGCGGTGGCACACCCTCTTCCTCGAGCTCGAGGATGGTGCGCAGATACATCTCGGTGGTGTCGATCAGGTCGTGGTTGTGCACCGACGCCTTCATGCCCCGACCTCCAAGCGGTCTCGGTGGACCGCCAGCGCGGAGCTGACGACAGAAACATTCACAATGCGGCCCTCCCAGCAGCGATAATACCTCGTTGCCGGGGGTTGACAGACGCCCCGAGCAGGTGCAAGAAGCCTACCTGACCGTCCATCTGCCGGTCACACGCGGAAAGCGTGGCAGCATGACCGTCATGGTTGATCGGACGACCACGGTGGTGTGGGACAGGGCCCTGCTCGACTACGACATGGGCGAACACCCGCTCAATCCCGTGCGCGTCGAGCTCACCATGGCTCTGGCCCGGGAATTGGGCGTCCTCGATCGCCCGGGCGTGCGCATGGTCACGCCCGAGCCGGCGACCGAGGCCGATCTCACACGCATCCACCGTCCTGACTACCTCGACGCGGTCCGGCACGCCCCGGTCGACCCGTTCTTCCGCGGCTGGGGCCTCAACACCGCCGACAACCCCGTCTTCGACGGCATGCACGAGGCTTCCGCCCGCATCTGCGGCGCGAGCATCGCGGCGGCCGAGGCCGTCTGGTCAGGTACGACGACCCGCGCGGTCAACATCGCCGGTGGCCTGCATCACGCGATGGCGGCCCGCGCGGCGGGTTTCTGCGTCTACAACGATCCGGCGGTCGCCGTCGCGCGCCTGCTCGACCGGGGCGCCCAGCGCGTGGCCTATGTGGACGTCGACGTCCACCACGGCGACGGCGTGCAGGCCGCCTTCTACAACGATCCCCGCGTGCTGACGATCAGCCTGCACGAGACCCCGCTCACCCTCTTCCCGGGCACCGGCTTCGCCGACGAGACGGGCGGGCCGGGCGCCGAGGGCCTGGCGGTCAACGTCCCGCTGCCCCCCGGCACGGGCGACGGAGGCTGGCTCCGGGCCTTCCACGCGATCGTGCCCTCGGTCCTGCGCGCGTTCGCCCCCGAGATCATCTTCAGCCAGTGCGGCGCCGACTCCCACCTGCTCGACCCCCTTGCCGACCTGCGGCTCTCCGTCGACGGCCAGCGCGCGGCCCACCTGGCGATGCGCGACCTGGCCGACGAGCTCTGCGACGGCCGCTGGGTGGCCACCGGCGGCGGGGGCTACGCGCTGGTCGAGGTGGTGCCCAGGGCCTGGACCCATCTGCTCGCCACGGCCACGGGCGATCCGCTCGACCCGCGTACGCCCACGCCGCAGGCCTGGCGCAAGTTCGCCGCCGAGCGGTGCCCCGGCGTCACGGTGCCCGAGACGATGACCGACGGCACGCCACCTCCGGTCGAGCGGTGGCAGCCGGGCACCACCCCCGACGCGGTCGACCGGGCCATCCTGGCCAGCCGCGTGGAGGTCTTCCCGCTGCACGGGCTCGATCCCCACGACCCCCGCGACTGACCGGCCCGCGGGCCGACGAAACCACGACGAGCGCCAGCGGCGAGAGGAGGAGACATGGACATCAGCGCGGACGTCCTGCTCTCCGACGGCAGTGCCGTCCACCTGCGACAGATCCAGCCCTCCGACGCCGAAGCGATCGTGCAGTTCCACTCCCGGATGAGTGACCGCACCCGCTACCTGCGCTATTTCTCCCCCTATCCGCGCATTCCGGAGCGCGACCTCGAACGCTTCGTCAACGTCGACCACCACGACCGCGAGGCCTTCGTCATCGTCAGCGGCCCGCGCATCATGGCGGTCGGCCGCTACGAGCGCCTCGGCCCCGATTCGCCCGACGCCGAGGTCGCCTTCGTCGTCGAGGACGCCCACCAGGGCCGCGGCATCGGCTCGGTCCTGCTCGAACACCTGGCCGAGGCCGCCCGCGCCAACGGCATCACCCGTTTCGTCGCCGAGGTCCTGCCCGAGAACGGCGGCATGCTCCGCGTCTTCAGCGACTTCGGCTATCAGGTTCAGCGCAAGTACGCCGACGGCGTGGTCCACCTGGGCTTCCCGATCGCGCCCACCGAGAAGTCGCGCGAGGTGCAGGAATCGCGCGAGCACATCACCGAGGCCCGCTCGATCGCCCGGCTGCTGTCCCCGCGCGCGGTCGCGGTCTACGGCGCCAGCGCGAGCGGTCAGGGCATCGGCGCGGCCATGCTCGGCCACCTGCGCGACGGCGGCTTCACCGGCCCGATCGTGCCCGTCCACCGCAGTGCCGACCGGGTGGCCGGGCTGCGCGCCTACCGCTCGGCCACCGAGGCCGGCGTCACGATCGACCTCGCGCTCGTCGCCGTCCCGCCCGAGGGTGTCGCGGCCGCGCTGGCCGACGCCGCAGCCAGCGGCGCGGGTGGTCTGGTGGTGGTCTCGGCCGGGTTCGCCGAGGCCGGCCCCGAGGGCGGCGTCGCGCAACGCGCGCTGATCGAGGGCGCGCATGCTGCCGGGTTGCGCGTGGTGGGGCCGAACAGCATGGGGGTGGCCAACACCGACACCGGCGTACGGCTGAACGCCACCCTGGCGCCACGCCTGCCCGTCGCCGGGCGGGTCGGCTTCTTCAGCCAGAGCGGCGCCCTCGGGGTCGCGCTGCTGGCCGAGGCCGAACGCCGGGGGCTGGGCCTGTCCAGCTTCGTGTCGGCCGGCAACCGGGCCGACGTCTCCGGCAACGACCTACTGCAATACTGGCGCGACGACCCCGGCACGGACGCGGTGCTGCTCTACCTCGAGACGTTCGGCAACCCGCGCAAGTTCGCCCGCCTGGCCCGCCGCATGAGCCGGGTCAAACCGGTCGTCGCGGTCGCCTCGGCCACCCGCCCGCCCGGTCTCGCCGGCGATCTGCCCGGTCCGGACGTCAATGCGGTGACCGCCCTGTTCGCCCGCTCCGGCGTGATCCGCGTCGACACCGTCCAAGAGCTTTTCGACGTCGGTCTGCTGCTGGCCCACCAGCCGCTACCTGCCGGTCGCCGCGTCGCCGTGGTCGGCAACTCGTCCGCACTGTCGGAGTTGGCGGTGGCCGCCTGCCGGGCCAACGGCCTGACCGTCGCCGCCGGTTATCCGCGCGACATCAGCCCGCAGGCCGGCGCGCACGACTTCGCCGACGCGCTGGCCGACGCGGCCGTCGACGAGCGGGCCGACGCCCTCGTCGTGGTGTTCGCGCCTCCGCTGCCCGGCCAGCTCGCCGACGAGGATGCCGACTTCGCCGCCGCCCTGGCCAGCGTGGCCCTCGCCGGCGAGAAGCCGACCGTGTCGACCTTCCTGCTGGGCAGCCTCACGCCGCGCGTCCCCGCTTATCCGTCGGTCGAGGAGGCTGTGCGTGCCCTGGGCCGGGTCGCCACGTACGCCGACTGGCTACGCCGCCCACCCGGCGTGATCCCGCTGCTCGAGGGCGTCGATCCGGTCGCCGCTCAGGTGGACGGCCCACCCAGTGAGCTGCTGGCCGCGTACGGCATCAACGTGGTCCCGTCCACGCTGGCGACCACCGCCGATGAGGCCATCGCGGCCGCCGGGGCGCTCGGCTACCCGGTGGCTCTCAAGGCCGCCGGCGGTGCCCTGCGTCATCGCATCGACCTGGGCGCGGTCCGCCTGGCCCTGGCCGACGAGGACGACGTGCGCGCCGCCTACGCCGAACTGGCCACCGCGTTCGGTCCCGACGTGCTGGTCCAGACCATGGTTGCGGCCGGTGTGGCGTGCCGCGTCGAGGTCATGGAAGATCCCGCCTTCGGCCCGATCGTCGGGTTCGGGCTCGGGGGAGTAGCCAGCGAACTGCTGGGTGACCTGGCCTGGCGGGCCGCGCCATTGACCGACCGCGCGGCCGAGGCCCTGGTCGTCGAGCCGCGCGCGGCCCCGCTGTTGCACGGCTACCGCGGTTCCGTCCCCGTCGACCGTGAGGCACTGACCGACCTGCTGCTCCGCGTGGGCCGCCTCGCCGACGACCATCCCCGCCTGCGCAAACTCTCCCTCAACCCGGTGCTGGCCCGCCCCGACGGCATCTCGGTGCTGCACGCCGCCACCGAGATCGGCGACCCCGCCCGCCGTCCCGACACCGGCCCCCGCCGCCTCCGCACCCCCTGAGCACGCAAAAACCGCCCGGTCGAGCCGAAGCTCGCCGGGCGGTGATGTCACAAGAAGATCAGCCCGCGTACGCCTCGAGCCGGGAGGAGCGCTCCGGGTCGCGGAGCTTGAGCATGGTGACCTTCTCGATCTGGCGGATGCGCTCGCGGCTCAGGCCGAACTCGCGTCCCACCTCGTCGAGGGTGCGCTGACGGCCGTCGTCGAGGCCGAACCGCAGGCGGATCACCGCCGACTCGCGCTCGCTCAGCGTGGCCAGGACGATCTCGACCTCGCTGCGCAGTTCGCCGGAGCCGACTGTCGCGCCGGGCTGACTCGGGTCGACCGCGGCCACGAAGTCGCCGAGCGCGCTCTCGCCGTCCTCGCCGACGGCCTGGTCGAGGCTGACCGGCTCGCGGTCGTACGAGATCAGCTCGATGACCTGGAACTCGGGCACCGCCATGGCCTCGGCGATCTCGGCGATGCTGGGCTCGCGGCCGAGCGACGCGGCCAGGTCGCGGCGGCTGCGCACCATCCGGTTGACCTGCTCGACCATGTGCACCGGGATGCGGATGGTGCGGGCCTGGTCGGCCATGGCGCGGGTGATGGCCTGGCGGATCCACCAGGTGGCGTACGTGGAGAACTTGTAGCCCTTGGTGTAGTCGAATTTCTCGACCGCGCGGATGAGGCCCAGGTTGCCCTCTTGGATCAGGTCGAGGAACGCCATGCCCCGCCCGGTGTAACGCTTGGCGATGCTCACGACGAGTCGCAGGTTGGCCTCGAGCAGGTGATTCTTCGCCGCTTTGCCCTCCGCGGCGATGATCTGCAGGAGGGGTGCCAGGTCTGCGGCGGCCTCGGCGAACTTCTCCTCCGCGTACAGGCCGGCTTCGATCCGCTTGGAGAGCTCGACCTCTTCGACCGCGGTGAGCAACCGGGTGCGTCCGATGCCGTTGAGGTACGCACGAACCAGATCGGCGGAGACGCCGCGCTCGTCCGTGGCGTCCAGGTCGGTCAGGAGCTCGACACCGTCGGTCATGCTGCTGTTGTCGACGGCAACCGCCGTCTTGGACTCCGACGCCTTCATCTGCAGGACCACCTTTCAGTCCCCTCCCCGCTGATAACCGTCTCGTGCATTCCCAGCCGCTTCGTGCCGGTGTGATCGATAGCTTGGCCTGGGGCGCGTTAAACCGAGGTGAGGCAAGCGTCCAGGTGGCATGAATCAGGGAGAACCCTGACGTCGCCAAGCCGACAAGTAACCGGTTCGCCGGTACTCGCCGCGTGTTGCGCGCCGATAATGTTCCCCAAACGCCCTCGTGGAGGAGATGGTTCAGTGGTCTTCAAAAAGATGTTGCAAGCCTTCGGCGTCGGCGGGCCGTCGGTCGAAACTGTGCTGGCCAACCCCAATTGCCGGCCGGGCGGTTTCCTTGAGGGCCAGGTCCACGTGCTCGGCGGCGACCACGCCGTCGACGTCGAATATCTGGCGGTCGGGCTGATCACCCGCGTCGAGGTCGAGAGCGGCGACAGCGAGTACAACACCGATCAGGAATTCCACCGGCAGCGGCTGACCGGCTCCTTCCGGCTCGACCCGGGCGCGAAGTACGACGTCCCGTTCCGGTTCGACGTGCCCTGGGAGACACCGATCACCGAGGTGTACGGGCAGCACCTGCACGGCATGACCATGGGCCTGACCACGGAGCTCGAGATCGCCCGCGCGGTCGACAAATCCGACCTGGACGCGGTGGCGGTGCACCCGCTGCCGGCCCAGGAACGCATCCTCGACGCGCTGCTGCGGCTGGGCTTCCGCTTCAGCCGGGCCGACGTCGAGCGTGGCCGGGTCTACGGGGTCGAGCAGCACCTGCCGTTCTACCAGGAGATCGAGTTCTACCCGCCGTCGGCCTACGCGAGCGGCATCAACCAGCTCGAGCTGACGTTCATCCCGACGCCGCACAAGTTGCAGGTGGTGCTCGAGATCGACAAGCGGGGCGGAGTATTCACCGAGGGTCGCGACGCGTTCGGCCGCTTCGACATCGACTACGCGACCGTCGACCAGACCGACTGGGCCGGTCAGCTCGACAACTGGCTGCGTCAGTCGGCCCAGCGACGCGGCCTGTTCTTCTAGAGCTCGATCAGGATCGTCCGCGGTCCGACATTCACGCTTTCGACGAGCATGTGCGCCCGGAAGCGGCCGGTCTCTACGGTCGCTCCCCGGGCGCGCAAGCTTTCGACGTACGCGGTGACGAGCGGCTCGGCTACCTCGGCGGGCGCAGCCGCGTTCCAGGTGGGGCGCCGTCCCTTGCGGGCGTCCCCATAGAGCGTGAACTGGCTGACCACCAGCAGTGGCGCACCGAGGTCGGCTGCGGAGGCCTCATCGTCCAGAATGCGCAGTTCGTAGGTCTTACGAGCCAGTTCAGCGGCTTTGGCCGGAGTGTCGTCGTGGGTCACGCCGACCAGCACGAGCAGCCCGTCCTCGATCTTGCCGACGACTTCGTCATCCACAGTGACGGCGGCCCGGCTGACGGTCTGTACCAACGCCCGCATCTGTCCCACTCCCAGTCTCGCCGCGCTGACGCCGGCCGGCTCACGCACGCTGCACCCGCTGGCGCAGGCGATCCACGAGACCTACGCCCAGCACGCGAAAGCTTATTCAGCTGTCGGCGGCATCGCTTCCCGCGCGCCGCACCCGGGCGGCGGCGATCGGAAGGGCGGCCACCTCGTCGGCAGACATGGTCGACTGCCCGGCCCGGTAGGCGACGACCTCGTCCAGCTGGGCGATCGGGTCGCCGGGCACCAGTTGCATCAGCCGGTCGAGCATGGCCCCGGCGTCGGCGCCGATCTCGTGGCCGATCGACCCGATCGCGACCTGAGCCAGGATCAACGCGGTCAGCGCGGTGTCGAAGTCGGGATCTCCGTCGCCCGCGTTGCACCAGTCGATCACCATCGGCCCGCGGTCGGTCAGCAGGATGTTGTCCGGGTGCAGGTCGAGGTGCACGACCGACCCCACCCCACCCCGCCCCGGCAACGCGTGGAGCCGGCGCAACAGATCCGCCATGATCGCCGCCGCCGCGTCCGGCGCCAGTTTCCCGTCCAGATACGCGGCGGCCATGGTCGGCCCGACCAGCCGCTCCATCTCCAGGTCAGGGCCGTCGGCCCGAAAAACGCGCGGCACCGGATAACCGAGGCTCGCGGCGTACGCCATCACCGCGGCCTCCCGCGAAGCGTCCCCACCGCCCCGGTACCGCCGCAGCACCGTCCCCGCATCGAGCGCGTAGACATCCGCTTCCCGCCCCGAGGCGAACGGCTCACCCAGCGCATCTCTGCCCACGCCGGTGACGGTAGCCCACAGCGCCCCTCGGCGGCGGCCCGCAGACCGCCGCCGCAACACCACAGGACGCACCCGCCCCGCCAGCCGAAGACGCCACAGCACCCGACCGCTTCCGCCAGCCGCCGAATATGCCACAGCGCTCGACCGGCCACGTCGGTCCGGCACTGCACCGTCGCCGTCCGCGCGATCCGCCGCCGAAGACGCCACAGCGCTCGACCGCCCCTTCCTCACCGGGAAAGCCACGGCGCCCAACGGCCGGCGTCCGCCGACGCTCTTCGTAAGCGCTGGTGGGACGGCCGTGGGTGGATCGTGGTCAGTCGACGGCGTTGCTGCTGGCGTCGCTCGTGTAGCCGTCGACCGGCGTCTCCATCGCGCCGGTGGTCGCGTCGCCGGTCGTCGTGTTGGCGACGCCGGGACCGGAGCGCGGGCGCGTGCGGAAGCTGTTCGGTCCCGCGGTGCCGCCGGTCGTGGTCATGACGCCGTGCTCGGGGTGCGGTCCGCCGTCCTGGAGCTGATCGGTGTCGGTGCCCGCCGCCAGCGTGCTGGACAGCCCCGGGTCGTCGTCGCCCTTCTCGGGCCGGTAGGTGCTGGGCTCGTCGAGAGCGCCCGGGCCGTAGTCGCCGCCCAAGATCTCCCGCTCGATGTCTTCCTGCGAGTCGCTCATCTCGTTTTCCTTTCGGCAGATCGGCTGGAGGTGCCCCGAGGGCCCGCCGGTAAACCGCGAGGTGGTGCGCGGCGTGGCCACGATCACCCCTGGGTGTCGGGGTGCCTGCCGCCAGGTGTTCGGACCGGCGAGGGCGCCCGGAGCCCGCCCCGGCGCGCAGCCGATGCGAGGTCCCCCGACGGTCATCATGCTCGCTCCCGGAGCGGGTTGGCAGCGGTCAGACAAGCCCGGGCCGGAAGCGTGGCAGCAATCACGGCGAGGACGAAGCATGTGCCCACCGCGGCCACCAGCACCGGCCACGGCACCGTGAGCGCGACCGATGTGCCGGTCTGCGCCCGGAGGCCCGCCGTCGCCCCGCGGAGAGCGAGGACTGCGGCCGCGATTCCCAGGAACGAGCCGACCACGACGGCGAGCGCCGACTCGCCGGCGACGGCCAGCAGGACCTGCCGCCGGGTAGCGCCGGCCAGCCGCAGCAGCCGGTAGTCGTTCGCCCGTCGCGCCGTCGCCATGGCCAGCGTGTTCGCGACAGCGAGCGCGCCGTACCCCACCGAGATGCCGATCAGCAACAGCGTGAAGATCCAGACCTGCCGGTCCTCCTCGGCGTCGGCCTCCCGCGCGTATGTCGCGACATCGACCACCCGCCCGCCGAGAGCAGCCGCCGCCGAAACGCCCTCGCCCGAGGGCACCATCGCCCGACTGCCGCCTGGGGGAGCCGTCGCCAGGCCGCCGCCGGGTGGAGCTGTCACCTCGCCGCCGCCGGGGGAAGATTTCGGTGGAGCACCGCCGTCGAGAGGCATCGCCGGCACCAGCGCGGACGGGTCGTGGCTGCGCACCGCCCGCCGGGACAACAGCATCCCGGCTGACCCTGGACGGTCCGGTTGGATGGCCGACACCCGCAGCGCGACCCGGGCGCCGTCGGCGAACGTCGCGATGATCGTGCCTCCCTGGGCGACGCCGAACTCGCGGGCACGGGACTCGGCGAGGACCACGCGGCCGTCGCCCGGCGCGGACGGCGACCCGGCGGCCGTCGTCACCGTCTCGCCTATGTAGACGCTGGTGACCAGTTCGCCGGTGGGCGCGGCGGCATCGCTGAGGCCGGGCGTGCCGTCCGGAACGACGACCTTCTGCGTGCCCGTGGCCTCGGCCCGGCGGTCGGCGTAGGCCTTCTCGGCCGTCTGGACGTTGCCCGCGATGAACACCGAGAAGGCCACCGTGAGCAGCACCGGCGCTGCCGTGGAGGCCGTCCGCCGGGACCCGGCCAGGGCGCTCTCACGGATCACCGTGCCCAGCGCCCCGCCCGCCGGTCGCAGGATCAGCCGCACCACCATTGGCACCACGGCCGGCGCGAGCACGGTCGCGGAGACGATCAGAGCCATGGCCCCCAGCAGCGCGTAGGTGCCCAACGCGGACAGGTCGTCGGTGACCACCGTGGCCGCGCCGGCGGCGACACCGCCGGCGGCGAACACCAGCCCGACGAGCCATCGGCCGCGGGTCATCGGCCGGGTCTCGACCTCGGCCCGGCGCAACGCCTCCAGCGGGCGCACCCGTGCGGCCCGGCGAGCCGCCAGCAGCCCACCGGCCACGGCGACGAACGGCCCGAGGACGACACCGGCCAGGATCGGCCAGACGTGGACGCTCACCCGGAAGGACTCGGGTTGAAACCCCGCATCGACAAGCACGCCCCCGACCAACGGGGCGCACAGCAGGCCCAAGGCGGCGCCGCCGGCACCGCCCCAGAGCCCGATCGTCGCGGCCTCTCGCAGCACGGCGAACCAGACCTGACGGGGCGTGGCGCCGACCGCCCGCAGCAGGCCGATCTCGCGCCGCCGCTGGTTGACCGAGAGCGCGAGTGTGGAGGCGATAACGAAGATCGACGAGAACACCGAGAGGGCGACCATGGCAGTGAGCACCTGGAGCCCGATCCACCGGTTGCGCGCGTCGGACCGCGGCTCCAACCGGCTCAGCCCGTCGCCGTGCAGCACGGTGGCGCCCGGGGCCGCGGCCCGTACGTCGTCAGGGTCGGGATCGCCGGTCAACCCGATGATGCGCACGCCGGGCGCGAGGCGCGCCGCCTCGGTGTCGGCGACATAGAGCCGCGCGGCGTCGATCAGGCCCGTGACCTTCCAGGCAGCGGGGCCGGTGGCGGTCAGGACGGTCACCGTGCCGCCCACCGGGATGCCCAGGCTGGCGCCCAGCACCACTTCGCGCGCGCCAGTCGGCGGTTGTCCGGCGACGAGGTGATCGGACGCCATTGCTGCGCCGGCCCAGCCGTAGCCCTGCCGGATCTCGGCCACCGGGCGCCCGGCCACCACCGGCTGCACGTAGAACGGGCGGTCGGCGACTGCCGCCTCCACGCCGGGCACGGCCGTGAGCCGGGCTGACAGCTGCACCGCCTCGTCGCTCGGCCACGGGCGGGACTCGGGGAAGGGATCGGCCGGTGTGGTCACCCCGGGGCTGTGCACGGCGACCGTCACCGCGGCGAACCGGTCGGGGCGCTGCGGACGGGCCGAGGCCAGCAGCGTGAGAGTCAGGGTGACCACGGCCGCGCCGACGAGAACCGCGATGAGGGAGCCGAGTCGGTCACGCGTCAGCATGACGCCTCGGCCCGGGTCATCTGGGTCGCGATGACCTCGGCCGGGGCGCCGTCGAGGCGGTCGGCGAGACGCCCGTCGGTCAGCAGCAGCACCGAGTCGGCGCCCGCCGCGGCGACCGGATCGTGGGTCACCATGACGATGGTCTGGCCCTGCTCGGTGGCCAGGGAGCGCAGCAGCTCGAGGACGTGGCGGGAGGTCTGGTTGTCGAGCGCGCCGGTCGGCTCGTCGGCGAAGATCACGGCGGGCCGGGTGATCATCGCGCGGGCGATGGCCACGCGCTGCTGCTGACCGCCGGAGAGCTCGACCGGACGATGCCTGGCCCGATCGGCCAGACCCACCGACTCGAGCGCGGCGGTCACCGCGCAGGGCGTGACGCGCCGGCCGGACAGCCGCAGCGGCAGGGCGACATTTTGCGCCGCGCTCAGCGACGAGATCAGGTTGAAGGACTGGAAGACGAAGCCGATCCGGCGGCGGCGCAGCAGAGTCAGACCGGTCTCGTCGAGCTCGGCCAGGCGGACACCGTCGACCGTCACCTGGCCGGAGGTCGGACGGTCGAGGCCGGCGGCACAGTGGAGCAAGGTGGACTTGCCCGAGCCGGACGGGCCCATCACAGCGGTGAAGCTGCCCGCCGCGAGATCGATCGAGAGCCCGTCGAGCGCGGTCACCCGGCTCGGACCGGCGCCGTATTCCATCCGGAGATCTCGCATCGAAACCATCGGTGTCGTCATGGCGTCGAGCTTCGCGAGGGACGGGCCGGATGTCGTCAAACCTGGGTTCCGAGGCGGGGAGGCAGAAAATCGAACCCTGGGTTGACGCCACGGATCATCCGGCCTCGCTAACGTCGCCCTCGTGACTGCCGCTACGCCCTCGCTCCTCCTCCGGAGGCTCAGCCGTGGCCAGCTGATCGCCATCGACGGTCTGCTGGCCGCCGCAACCGTGCTGGTCTGCTGGTACGCGGCGACCGAGACGCCGATCGGCCCCCAGGCCGGCTGGTCCGAGCCGGGCTGGGCGTCCTTCCTCGTCGGTCTGGCCGTCGGCCTGCCGGTCGCGGTCCGTCGCCTGTGGCCGGTCGCCGCGGCAGCCGCGGTCCTCGGTCTCGTCGCGCTCGCCGTCGGCTCCGGCGCTGTTCCCTTCTACGCCGGCCCGGCGCCGGTCGTCGCGCTGGGCCTCGTCCTCTACTCGGTCGGCCTCCAGGTGCGACGCCGGCACTCGGTGCCCGTCGTTCTGGCGGCCGCGGTGGTCGTGGCGGCGGTGTTCGGTGCGACCTCGCGCGACGTGATGGGCACAGCCCTGATCACCTGGGTGGCCGCCGCCTGCTGGGCGACCGGGCGCGTGGTCCGGGAGCGTCGAGCCCACGCAGCTGCCCGGGCCGAGCAGGCCACCGTGCTGGCGGTCGAGCAGGAGAGGCTGCGCATCGCCCGCGAGCTGCACGACATCGTCGCCCACAGCATGAGCATGATCGCGGTCAAGGCGACGATCGCCGACCACGTGGGCGACGAGCATCCGCACGAGATGCGCGAGGCACTGCGGGTCATCGCCGCCACCAGTCGCGAGACGCTGGGTGAGATCCGGCGGGCGCTGGGGGTCGTCCGGGCCGAGGCGGCCATGAAGCCGATGCCCAGGCTGGCCGACCTCGACGACCTGGTCGAGGCAGCCCGATCCACCGGGCTGACGGTCGACTTCGACTCCCGGGCCGAGACAGCACGCTCAGCGGATCTACCCGACGATGTCGCGTTGTCGGTCTATCGCGTGGTGCAAGAGGCCCTGACCAATGTGGTCCGCCATTCCGGGGCGACACGCTGCCAGGTCGAAATCGTGGCCGGTGACGGCCATGTCGGTGTGCGTGTGACTGATGACGGTTCCCGACACGGCGAGGGCGAGAGCGCGGCCTCCCGATCCGCGGCCGGTCATGGTCTGGCCGGCATGCGGGAACGCGCAGCCCAGTTCGGTGGCGAGCTGAACGCCGGCCCGCGGCCGGACGGCGGGTGGGTAGTGGCGACGACCATGCGGTACGCGGCATGACCGACATCCGAGTGGTCGTCGCCGACGACCAGATGCTGGTGCGGGGCAGCTTCCGACTGTTGATCGACCACACGCCCGGGCTCGCGTGCGTCGGGGAAGCCGGCACCGGGCGGGAGGCGGTCGAGGTCGTCCGCCGGGAACGCCCCGACGTCGTGCTGATG
This sequence comes from Paractinoplanes hotanensis, assembly GCF_023717965.1. Lineage (NCBI taxonomy): Bacteria > Bacillati > Actinomycetota > Actinomycetes > Micromonosporales > Micromonosporaceae > Paractinoplanes > Paractinoplanes hotanensis. The sequence goes on from NZ_JAMQOL010000063.1 coordinate 68,996, forward strand.
GATATCCGGATGCCCGACATGGACGGCATCGAGGCCACCCGCGAGATCTGCCGGGGGCTTCCGGCGGTCGAGACACGGGTGCTCGTGCTGACCACGTTCGACCTGCGGGAGTACGTTCTCGGGGCGCTTCGGGCCGGTGCGCAGGGCTTCCTCATGAAGGAAGCGCTGCCCGAGGAGTTGATCGCGGGGATCAAGCACGTGGCGGCGGGCGGGCGGCTGCTGGCGCCGACGGCCCAGGGCCGGCTGATCGACGCCTACGTCGAGCTCCCCGAGCGCCAGGTGACGCCGCTGCCCCACATCACCGGCCGCGAACGCGAGGTGCTGGTCCTGGTGGCGCGTGGCCTCTCGAACGACCAGATAGCCGCCGATCTGGGCGTCAGCATGTCGACGGTCAAGACCCACATCAACCGCCTACTGGCCAAGTTCGATGGCCGCGACCGCTCCCACCTGGTCATCGCCGCCTACGAGGGCGGCCTCCGATGACCGTGGGGACAGCGGCGGCAAGGCCGGGAGACCTGCGAAGATGAGCGTCATGACGCTTTCGCTGCCGATCGACGCCGAGGCCAACGAGTTGCTGTCCACCGATCCGCTGGCGCTGCTGATCGGCATGGTGCTCGACCAGCAGATGCTCTGACGACAGAGAATCAGCGAGTGTCATGCGAGGTGCGAACGGCTAGATCGGCCGGACGAGGCTCTCGAACATGGTGGCCAGAAGCGTGGTGTCACCCTGTAGTGCGGCGGCTGAAGCGGTGTCATTCTGATGACCGTCCATCGCGCTCCAGGCGATGCGCCAGCCGGCGTCCCGGCCGAGCTGACCGAGGAAGGCTCGTTGCGTCCTGCCGTTGCCCTCGCGGAACGGGTGGATGGCGTTGATCTCACCGTAGTAGTGCGCCAGCCGCGCAACGAAGGCGTTGCGCCGCAACCCCATGAGCCGTCCCTCGGCGGCGAGGTCCGCGAAGACTCCGGCCGAGTACGACTCGATGAACGCGCATCGGCAGAACACGTCTTGCCCGGTGCGGGCGATGTCTACTGTTCTCAGCTCCCCGGCCCATGGATAGACGGCGCCGAAGATCTGCCTGTGGAAGCTTTGCAGATGACCGAGGTCGTAGCTGCCGGGCAACGGGTGGACCGACAGGCGCAGCATCGCGGCGAGGCTCAAGTCAGTCTCGGCCTGGCTGAGAGCGCTACTGGAGGTGATGTCGAGCTTGTTGAGGAGAACGCCCTTGGTGTCGACGTAGGGGTCCTCGCCAGTCATGCAGCGCGGTGGTACGCCAGCAGCATCGCTTCCATCTGCCCGGCTGTGATGCGACCATGCGCGAAAAGGTCGGTCAATTCGGTGGCTACCGACGAGGGCTCCAACCCTTCGGCGCGCAGTGAGCCGACTGCGTCGTCTACGGCCCGCTCGCGTTCTCCACGCAGCTCGTCGTACACCCGGACTGGCACCAGCACGCCGACCGCTTTCCGATGGGCACCGAGAAACACCGAGTCTGCCGATCCGCGGCTGAACCCGGCGAGCAGGTCGGGCAACTGCTTGCGCGCCTCGGCGACGCCGAGCACTTCCTGACGTGTCATAGGCCAATGGTACAAGAAGATGTACATCTTCGGTCGCGCCGCTCCTTGTAGGCCGTGCCGGCGAGCGGTCCTCACCTGCGAAGATGTAGGTATGACAATCTCGCTGCCGATCACGCCTGAGGCGAACGACCTTCTCCAGAGGGATCCGCTGGCTCTGACGTTAGGCATGGTGCTCGATCAGCAGATTCCGCTGGAGAAGGCGTTCAGCTCACCGTTCGTGCTGGCGCAGCGGCTCGGGCACGCGCCGACCGCGGTCGAGTTGGCGGAGTTCGACCCCGACGCTCTGATCGAGATCTTCGCCAAGCCGCCCGCGTTGCACCGGTTCCCCAAGGCGATGGCGGCGCGGGTGCAAGAGGTCTGCCGGGCGCTGGTCGACCGCTACGACGGCAATGCCGCCAATCTCTGGGACGGCGTCGATGACGGGGCCGAGTTACTCAAGCGGGTCGTCTCGTTGCCGGGGTTCGGCAAACAGAAGTCGCAGATCTTTGTGGCGCTGCTCGGGAAGCAGTACGACGTGCAGCCGGCCGGGTGGCGGGAGGCGGCCGGGGGCTACGGCGATCTGGGTTCGTACAAGTCGGTGGCGGACATCGTCGACGAGCAGTCGCTGGGCAAGGTTCGCGCCTACAAGAAAGAGATGAAGGCCGCCGCCAAGGCCTGAGCCGGTTGCGCCTGAACGCCCGTGTGGCCTGCGGTCGTGCGTACGCCATCGAGTTGTTCTTGGCCTGCGACCGGCAGGCAGTGGGCGCACCGGCACGAACGGTGCAAGGATGGGCTGTCGATCGGAGACCCCATCGTGAAGAAGCAGCCGGACCGAGCGGTTCTCATCACGGACGCCGCTCGTAGTCAGGACGCTCAGTTCCGCAGCCGGCAGATCCGCTACGTGTCGATGATGAGCATTCGTGCCGCCTGCCTGATTGTGGGCGCGGTGCTGATCAGTGTCCGCCCGCCATGGCTCCCGTTGTGGCTGACCCTCTGCGCCGCCGGCATGGTCTTCCTCCCTTGGGCGGCCGTGCTGATCGCCAACGACCGCCCGCCCAAGAGCAAGGCCGAACGCGCCGCCGACGCGCTCGCCCGCGAGCCGAAGCCGCAGGTCACCCTGCCGCAGCACTCGCCCGAGTCGACGGAATACCTGACCATCGACCTCGAACCCACCGAAACCGGCGAACACTGGATCCCGGCCGACCCCCGCGACAAGCGGTAGCCGCGCCTTCGAGACCCGCACTGGATCCCGGCCGACCCAGCGAGAAGCGTTAGCCGCGCCCTCGAGCCGGTGCACCGCTGGATCCCGGCCGACCCCCGAGAAGCGTTGGCCGCGCGCTCGAGACCGGGGCAACGCCGGATTCCAGCGACTGCGACCGGCGAACTTGTCAGCGACGGGGTCGGGCGCCGATCGAGGCCACTGCCTCGGCGCCGAGCGCGGCCCCGGCTTTCAGCGCGGCCTTCGGTTCCTGGCCCGAGCACCATGCGGCCAGCAGACCCGCGGCGAAGGCGTCACCGGCGCCGGTCGGATCTTTCATCGGGACGCGGGACGGCGTCACCGTGACCACGGTGCCGCCCGAGGAGGCCCACGTCGCGCCGGCGGCGCCCTGCTTGACCACCACATTGCGAACGTGGCTGGTCAACCGCCGAGCCTGCTCGGCGGCGGGGGCGGGACCGGCGAGCACGTCGGCCTCGTCGGCGTTGCACAGCAGCAGGTCGCAGTCGGCGACCCAGGTCAGGAAGGCCTGCGCGCCCACCGAGCGCAGCGGAGCCGCCGAGGCTGCGTCGACGCTGGTCGTCAGGCCCCGCTCGGCGGCGGCCGCCAGTGCTTCGAGCCCGGCCGGCCGCGACCCGTCGTGCAGCAGGGGATAGCCCGACAGATGCAGGTGTGTCGCGTCGGTGGCCTCGAGCTCGGCCCGGACGTCGGCCGGGTCGAGCAGCAGGGCCGCACCGCGGTCGGTGATCATCGTGCGTTCCTCGGGGCCGGCCAGCACGACGACGCTGCCGGTGACCGCGTCGGAGTGGGCGCGCACGGCGCACCTCACCCCGGCCGCGGTCAGCTCGGCCACCCGCTCGCGGCCGGCCGCGTCGTCGCCGACCGCGGCGATCAGCGTGACCGGCCGGCTGGTGTGCGCCAGCCAGGCCGCCGTGTTCGCGGCCTGACCACCGCCGCCCACCGTGATGGCGGCGGCGGTGTCCGAGCCGAGCTCGATGGGCCCGCCGTGGGCCACCAGCACGTCGGTGACGAGATCGCCGACGACGATGATCGTCACGCCGGGACGGTGAAGCCCAGCGGCGCGGTCGCCTCGGTGGCGGTGGCCACCGCGATCTGCGCGGCGAGGGCCGCGTTGCGCAGGATGATGCGGACGTTGACCTCGAGGCTCTTGCCCTCGGTGCTCTCGTGGAAGTGGCTCAGCAGGAACGGGGTCACCGCCTTGCCGGTGATGCCACCCCGTGCGAGCAGCGAGAGGCCCTCGGACAGCGTGCGGTCGTGCAGTTCCGGGTCGAGCTGCTCGTCGGTGGGAAGCGGGTTGGCCAGGATCAGCGCGCCGGCCCCCACGTTGTGATCCGACCGGGCGCGGATCACGTCGGCGACCTGCTCGGGGGAGTCGAGCTGCCAGTCGACGTCGAAGCCGCCGTCGGTGATGAAGAAGCCGGGGAAGCGCTTGGTGCCGTAGCCGGCCACGGACACGCCGAGCGTCTCGAGCCGCTCGAGCGTGGCCCCCACGTCCAGGATCGACTTCACACCGGCGCAGACCACCACGATGGGCGTGTGCGCCAGCGTGGTGAGGTCGGCCGACTCGTCGAAGGTGACGTTTGCCTCGCGGTGCACTCCGCCCAGGCCGCCGGTGGCGAACACGCCGATGCCCGCGGCGGCCGCGACCGCGCTGGTGGCGGCGACCGTGGTGGCGCCGTCGACCTGCCGGGCGGCGGCCACGGCGAGGTCGCGGACCGAGAGCTTCGCCACGCCCTCGGCGAGGGCCAGGTGCTCGATCTGGGCGTCGTCGAGGCCGACGAGCAACTCGCCGCCGATCATGCCGATCGTGGCGGGTACGGCGCCCTGGTCGCGGACGGTCTGCTCGATCTCGCGCGCCACCCGCAGGTTGTCCGGGTGCGGCAGGCCGTGCGAGATGATGGTGCTTTCGAGGGCGACCACCGGCCGGCCCTCCCGGCGGGCGCGGGTCACGTGCTCGCCGTATCGAATCGCGAAGTCAGTCACGAGAGCTACCGTACGGTGCCCGATCCTCACCTGGACAAAGACCGGCGACCTGGTCGTTGGACCGGCCCGGTCCGAGGTGCCACACTTGCGGGTTGGAGCTTTCGTCAGCTGCCGTGGGCCGGGGGGACCGGTGGCTCGACGATCCTGACCACGTGACCTGAAGGGCAGATGTCGTGAGCACGGAGATTCTGGAGCGTCCGGAAACCAAAGACGCCGACACCGGGCCAGAGATGTTCCACTACGTGCGCAAAGAGAAGATCGCCGAAAGCGCGGTCATGGGCACGTACGTCATCGCGCTGTGCGGCGAGAAGTTTCCGGTGACCAAGTCGCCGAAGCCGGGTTCCCCGGTGTGCCCGCAGTGCAAGGAGATCTACGAATCGATGCAGCACTGACCGGTCGTTCCTCCCGAGGGGCCCGGTGAACGCGGGGGACGGGCTCCTCGTCGCCGACCTGGTCGGAGTGGCGGTCTTCGCCGCCTCGGGCGCCTCGGCCGGAATCGCGAAGCGGCTCGACCTGTTCGGGATCGCCTTCGTCGGTTTCGTCGCGGCGCTCGGCGGCGGCATCGTGCGCGACCTGGTGATCGATGCTGTGCCGCCGTTGGCCTTCGGCGACTGGCGCTACGCGGTCACGGCGGTCGTCGCCTCGCTCGCCGTCTTCTGGCTGCACCCTCAGCTGAGCCGGTGGCGCCGCGCGGTGCTGCTGCTCGACGCGGCCGGGCTCGGCCTCTTCACGGTCACGGGCACCCTCAAGGCGTTGGACGCCGGGGTGCCCGCGGTCGGCGCGTGCCTGATCGGCATGCTCACGGCGATCGGCGGCGGGCTGGCACGCGACCTGCTGACCGGTGAGATCCCGGCGGTTCTGCAGCGTGACATCTATGCCGTTGCCGCTCTCGGCGGCGCGATTCTTGTCACGATCCTGCGCGGGGCGGGGGTCGTCGACCCGCTCACGATGACCGCATCGGCGCTGCTCATCACGGGGGTGCGCCTGGTGGCCCTGTACCGCCGATGGTCGGCGCCGGTGGCTGCGCCGTAGCCCGCGCCGGGCCGCCGCCGCGGCTATGCTGAATGCCGCCTCCGGTCCCTTGCCGGGGGTGTTTTGTTGAGGGGAAAGGATCGTCGCAGCTTGAGCCCGCCACTGCCGGATCTGGAGACCTTCCCCCCGCTTCGCGACTGGCAGCGCAAGGCCCTCGTGGGCTACCTGCGCCGCCGCAGCGACGACTACATGGCGGTGGCGACCCCCGGCGCCGGTAAGACCACCTTCGCGCTCCGGATCGCCGCCGAGCTGCTGGCCGACGGCACCGTCGAGGCGGTCACTGTGGTCTGCCCCACCGAGCACCTCAAGGTGCAGTGGGCGTCGGCCGCGGCCCGGGTCGGCATCCAGCTCGACCACGCCTTCCGCAACTCCGACATCCACTCGTCGCGCGACTTCCACGGCGCGGTGCTCACCTATGCCCAGGTCGGCATGGCGCCGGCGGTGCACCGGCGGCGCACGATGACCCGTCCGACGCTGGTGATCCTCGACGAGATCCACCATGCCGGCGACTCGCGGAGCTGGGGTGACGGCGTCAAGGCCGCCTTCGAACCCGCCGAACGCCGCCTCATGCTCACCGGGACGCCCTTCCGCTCGGACGAGAACCCGATCCCTTTCGTCAGCTACGAGCGGGGCGAGGACGGGCTGCAGCGCTCGCGGGCCGACTCGGTCTACGGCTATTCGGACGCGCTGCGCGACGGGGTCGTGCGGCCGGTGCTCTTCATGGCCTATTCCGGCGAGACGCGCTGGCGTACCAACGCGGGTGACGAACTGGCCGCCCGGCTCGGCGAGCCGATGACCAAGGACCTGGTCGCCCAGGCCTGGCGTACGGCCCTCGACCACCGCGGCGACTGGATGCCGCAGGTGTTGCGGGCCGCCGACGGCCGGCTGACCAAGCTGCGGGAGCACGGCATCGTCGACGCCGGCGGGCTGATCATCGCCAGCGACCAGCAGACCGCCCGCGCCTACGCCAAGCTCATCGGGGAGATCTCGGGGCAGCCGGCGACGGTGGTGCTCTCGGACGACGAGGGCGCCTCGAAGCGGATCGCGACCTTCGCCACCTCGCAGGACCGCTGGCTGGTCGCCGTGCGGATGGTCTCGGAGGGCGTCGACATCCCCCGGCTGGCCGTCGGTGTCTATGCCACCAGCGCCTCGACGCCGCTGTATTTCGCGCAGGCGATCGGCCGCTTCGTGCGGGCCCGGCGCCCGGGTGAGACGGCGACCGTCTTCCTGCCCAGCGTGCCGCACCTGCTCGGGCTGGCCAGCGAGATGGAGGCGCAGCGCGATCACGTGCTGGGCCTGCCCAAGCAGAAGGACGGCTTGGACGACGACCTGCTCGGGCGGGCGCAGCGGGAGGAGAACGCGGAGGGCGAGCTCGAGAAGCAGTTCGAGGCGCTCTCGGCGACCGCGGAACTCGACCAGGTCATCTATGACGGCACGTCCTTCGGCATGGGGGCGCTGACGGGAACGCCCGAGGAGGAGGAATACCTCGGGCTGCCCGGCCTGCTCACCGCCGACCAGGTCTCGGTGCTGCTGGACAAGCGGCAGGCGGACCAGCTGGCCGCGAAGAAGCGGCAGAAGGCGGCTGAGCCGGCCGCTCCGGCCCAACGGGAGGCCCCGCCGCCGATGACCGCGGGGGAGCGCCGCAACAGCCTCAGGCGGCAGCTGAACACGTTGGTCGCCGCGCACCACCACCGCACGAACCTGCCGCACGGCAAGATTCACGCCGAGCTGCGCCGGCTCTGCGGCGGGCCGCCCAGCGCGCAGGCGACGATCGAGCAGCTCGAGGAACGGATCGCGACGATCCAGACGCTGTGACGCCGGCATGTCAAGCAGTCTTGACGTCAAGTCCCCTTGACGTCAAGAGGACTTGACGCCATCCTGGATGCATGACGACGACAATTCTCGATCGGATTGTGCGGTGGAATCTCGATCTTGACGGCGATTGGTACGGCGACGAGCGCGAGCGCTTCCGGTGGTACGAGGGCATAGCCGCCGCCGCCTCGATGCAGTGGATCGCTGTTCCGTGGGCCGGGGCGATCCTGGTCTGGGTGCTGGGCCGCCCCTCGGTGATCCCGCTGGCCATCGTGCTCACCGCCATGCTCGTCCCGATGTGGGTCTGCACGCTGTACGTGCGCCGGCGCCGCGTCGACACCCTGCCCCGGTCCTGGACTGCCAAGCGTGTCTTCTGGGGCATCGTGGGCGGCATCCCGTACGCGGTGTTCCTGGTCGGCGCGCTCTACGCCTACGACCCTGAGGGCGCCACGTGGCGGGGCGCGGCCGTCGGCGGCGTCGTCGGCGGCGTGGCCGGGTTGGTGGTTCAGGTCGTCCAAGGTCGGCGCCGGCGTCAACTCGAAGCTGTCGCCGCGGACGAAGACTGATGGCCCCTCCAGCCGGGCCGGTGCGCGCTCCCGAGGCGGGCGGCACGGCCGGTGTACGCATCCGGGCCGCGCGCAAAGAAGCCGGCCTGACCCAGCAGGGGCTCTCGGCGGCCGTCCAGGTGAGCCGTCAGACCATCATCGCGATGGAGACGGGGGACTACGCGCCCTCGGTCTACCTGGCTCTGAAGGTGGCCAAGGCGCTCAACGCCAGCGTCGAAGACCTGTGGGACGCCGAGCCGGCCGGCGACCAGTAGGCCGCCCGCCCGCCCCGGCACTGCAGGCGGCCGCTCAGGAGCGCGTCTGAGCGCTCAGGAGCGGGCTCGGGCACCTCGGGAGTGGGCGTGGGCGCTCATGGGTGGGTGTGGGCGCTCAGGGCGCAGGGCGGGCGGTGTAGGCGCCGCAAGAGCACGTGTGGGCGTTTGGGAGCGGGCGTGGGCGAGTGCCGCGCGAAGCGCTGCGCCGGAGTGGGGGCGGGCGCCAAGAGCGGGTGCAGGCTTTCAGAGCCAACTGTGGGGGCACGCCGGAAGGTATAGGCGTTCGGAAGCTTGCGAGGCCACGGGCTTGCGGCGGCACGGGCTTGCGGCGGCACGGGCTTGCGGGGGCACGGACTTTGCGAGGGCACGGACTTTGCGAGGGCATAGAAAAGGGGCGCCCCACACCGTGGGCGCCCCTTTCAAGCTTTGGTCGGGGGAACGGGGGATATTCAGTTGGAGCTGGACATCATGTCGGCGCCACGCCAGGTGAATTCCGGGTCTGCGGTGAACTGGACTGCGATCTTCACCAGGTCCTCGGCGTACCGGTTGGCGTGGTGTCCGCAGAACACCAGCTCACTGCCACCAGCCAGGGTCAAACGGAGCTTTCCGGCTGCATTGCAGCGGTCGCACCGTTCATCGGCTGCGGTGCCGGCCACACTTCCCGCCGGCGGCGTGAGAGTCGGGGTCATCGCCTTCCTCCTCTGTTCGAACCGATGAACACGTTCCTCGGCTACTGCTCACCATCGTGCAACACCCTGCACCGTTGCGGCCTTCCCACTGTGCCCCGGGGGGACCGAGGTCACACGTGCTGGGCTCTAAGTGTGCCGTGATCCAAGGGTGCCACGTCAACGATCACTTCTGCACAACGGTCTGATCACCACCCGATGATGTACGGGTGGTGACCATTCGGACACTGATTGTTGACCTAATGCCCTAGTCCAGGTAGTCACGCAGGACTTGGGAGCGGGACGGGTGTCGCAATTTCGACATCGTCTTGGACTCGATCTGCCGGATGCGCTCGCGGGTCACCCCGTACACCTGACCGATTTCGTCCAGCGTGCGCGGTTGGCCGTCGGTGAGGCCGAACCGCAGCCGCACCACGCCCGCCTCGCGCTCGGACAGGGTCTGCAACACCTGCTGCAGCTGGTCCTGCAGCAACGAGAAGGACACCGCGTCGACCGCGACGACCGCCTCGGAGTCCTCGATGAAGTCGCCGAGCTGGCTGTCGCCCTCGTCGCCGATCGTCTGGTCGAGCGAGATCGGTTCCCGGGCGTACTGCTGGATCTCCAGCACCTTCTCGGGGGTGATGTCCATTTCCTTGGCCAGCTCCTCAGGAGTGGGCTCGCGCCCTAGGTCCTGGAGCAACTCACGCTGTATGCGGCCGAGCTTGTTGATGACCTCCACCATGTGCACCGGGATGCGGATGGTGCGGGCCTGGTCGGCCATGGCGCGGGTGATGGCCTGGCGGATCCACCAGGTGGCGTACGTGGAGAACTTGTAGCCCTTGGTGTAGTCGAATTTCTCGACCGCGCGGATGAGGCCCAGGTTGCCCTCTTGGATCAGGTCGAGGAACGCCATGCCGCGGCCCGTGTAGCGCTTCGCGAGCGACACGACCAGACGCAGGTTGGCCTCGAGCAGATGGTTCTTGGCCCGCTCGCCGTCCCGGCCGATCCAGCGCAGGTCGCGCTCCATGTTGCGCTCGAGCTTCTCTTCGCCCTCGTCGCAGGCGCGCAGACGCTCGGCGGCGTAGAGGCCGGCCTCGATCCGCTTGGCCAGTTCGACCTCCTGCTCGGCGTTGAGCAGCGGGACCTTGCCGATCTGCTTGAGGTAGGCGCGGACCGAGTCGGCCGAGGCCGTGAGCTCGGCGTCGCGACGCGCCTGCTTGAGCGCCTCGGACTCCTCGTCGTCCCACTCGAAGTCGCCGTCGGTGGCAGAGCTGGCGGCGTCGGTCGCGGCCGCGGCGACCATGGCGGCCGGCTCCTCGACGACGACGTCCTCGATCTCGGCGGCGAGTTCCTCGGGGTCGATCTCGCCCTCGGCCGGCGCGCCTTCCTCGCCGGGCTTGCCGGCCTTGGCCGGGCCGGCCGCCTTCTTGGCGGGGACGGCCTTGGCGGCGGCCTTCTTCGCGGGAGCCTTCTTGGCCGCGGTGGCGGGCGTTGCCTCGCCGGCCTCGACCGCGGCGGCCGCCTGCTTCGGCGCCGGCGTCGCCTTGCGGGCGGGGGCGGCCTTGGCGGTGGTGGCCTTGGAGGCCGGGGTGGCGGCGCGGGCGGCCGCGACCTTGCGGCGGGTGCTCACCGAGCCGTCGACGACTACGGTGACACCGGCGTCGACGAGCCCGCGCAGGATCTTCTTGGCCTGAGCCGGATTCACCTCGGCGGACTCGAGCGTGTGCGCGACCTCGGCCGACGTGAGCTGCCCGCCCGCACCCTGTGCATGGGCGATCAGGGCCTCGGTGAGAGAACGAACGTCGGCACCGTTCTGGTGGGCTTCTGTCACGAAAGACCTTCCGGAGGCGAGGATTTGCACGGCCATTGAGCCCAGCGCAGCGCACGGCGGGGAGGCTGGCCGGTGTTGGTGTGGGGACCCCCGGGACGCGGACGATCGGTGCTGTGGTGTCCGCGAAGCGGTGGGCAGGGGTGAATTGTAGCGCCGTCGGGCGAGATCCTCCCGCCGCAGCACGCCGCGGGGGCCGCCGACCTCGGTGATGAGGGCCGGCGAGAGAATGCTAACGGCGGAAAGGGCGTACACGTGAGTGAGTTTTCGGCGGCTTCGACCCCATCGACACCCGGCGCTTTGCTAGGGCTCGCGGTCCGGGTGGCCCGCGAGGCCGCGGCGACCGCGCGGCGGATGCGGGCCGAGGCGATCGGCGATGTCCAGACCAAGAGCACCGCCACCGACGTGGTGACGGCGGCCGACAAGGCGGTTGAACGCCAGGTGATCGAGGCCTTGCGAGCGGCCCGGCCCGATGACGACGTGCTGGGTGAGGAGTACGGGACCTCGGCGACGAGCGCCACGAGCGCCGTGCGCTGGATCCTCGACCCGATCGACGGCACGGTCAACTACCTGTACGGGCTGCCGCAGTATGCGGTCTCCCTGGCCGCCGAGCTCGACGGCGTGGTGGTGGCCGGCGTGGTGGTCAACGCGGCCAACGACGACGAGTGGACGGCCACCCTCGGCGGGGGCGCCTGGCGGGGCGGGAAGCGGCTGCACGGCTCGGCCCCCGGCAGTCTGAGCCAGACTCTGGTCGGCACCGGTTTCGGGTACGACGCGAGGCGGCGCGAGCATCAGGGCCGGGTGCTGGCCGGCCTGATCACCCAGGTGCGCGACATCCGGCGTTTCGGCTCGGCGGCGCTCGACCTGTGCGCGGTAGCCGAGGGCACGCTCGACGCGTACTACGAGAAGGGCCTCAACCCGTGGGACTGGGCCGCCGGCGGTCTGGTTGCCACCGAGGCCGGGATCGTGGTCTCCGGCCTCGGCGGGGTCGCCCCCGGCATCGACATGCTCGTAGCCGCCCCGCCGGCCGTTCACGGTCCCCTGCACGACGCCCTGGCCGCCCTGGACGCGGCCGGCGGCGCCTAGGGTCTGTTTCGTGGTTGAGGCGGGGCTGCGGCGCGGTCCAGATCCCGCCTGGCGGCGTCCCGCGAAAACCCGGTTCCAACACCGGGAGCCGGGCTTCCACGGGCCACCACCAGACGAAATCTGGACCGCGCCTCGCTCCCACCCCAATTACGAAACAGACCCTAGGAGTCCTTGTCGGCGGGCTTGACGCAGGCGCCGGGCGGCAGCGTGGGCTCGCCGACCTCGACCAGCGACTGGTTGACCTCGGTGGTGGTGGCGAGCTGGCGATACTGGTTGCCGATCACGATCTCGATGACCCCGCCCTTGCGCTTGGCGCTGTAGGTCATCTTCGACTGGGCCAGGAAGTACGCCCGCAGCAGCTGCGCCTTGCCGACCGTGTCCGGCCCGTAGCGGATCTCGGCGACGCCCTTGAGCTTGGACTTGCTCTCAGCCGGCTTCTGGGTGGTGAAGCGCCTGTTCTTGAACTCGTTCGTGACGCTGTCGGCCAGCCCGGGGTTATCCGTGCCGTTCAGCACCTTGACGGTGACCTCGGCGGGATCATCGGGCAGGGTCACATCGGCGAGGGGCGCTCCGGCCGGACAGCCCTCACCGGCGGCCGGGCCGCCCTGGGTGTCCCGGACCAGCGCGACGATGACGAACACCACCGCGGCCACGGCAAGCACGCCGACGACGACGAGCGCTCGTACGCGCGCAAAGCTCATGGGGTTGGCTCCAGTGATTCTTGGAAGGTGCAGCTGGGGGTCTGAGGCCCGCCCGGGGAAGGGGTGGGACCTGTCGAGAGGTTAGCGTCTGTGCGCCAGGCACGCGGAAACAGGGAATACTTCCGGCGCGCCGACGATGATCCAGAGGCTGCTACCCCTACTTTGATGTCGCCTCGGTCACATCGGGAACAATGGGCCGCCCGTGCGCGTACATCACTGCCGCGACAGCGGTAGTGTTCCCCGCTCACCGGGGGTGTTCGGCGTGTCAGGGGCAGTGTCGGAAGCAGTGTCGGAAATCGTCCGGCGGAACCGGGAACCGAAACAACGTCGCTGGCGTTACTAACGCCAAGTGACACATCGATACAGGAGAGTGAAGACCGATGGCCACCGACTACGACGCTCCGCGTCGCGATGAGGTCGACCTCGGCGAGGACAGCCTCGAGGAGCTCAAGGCCCGCCGCGCCGACTCGCAGTCGGGTTCAGTGGATGTCGACGAGGTCGAGGTGGCGGAGAGCTTCGAGCTTCCCGGCGCTGACCTGGCCGACGAAGAGCTCACCGTCAAGGTGCTGCCGATGCAGACCGACGAGTTCCGCTGTGCTCGCTGCTTCCTCGTTCATCACCGCAGCCAGCTGGCCGCGGAGCGGAACGGGGAGCTGATCTGCCGCGAGTGCGCCTGACCAGGCCACTCGCGCAGTGCACCACAACCCGGCCGCGGTTCGCGGTCGGGCGTCAGGCCGTCGCCGGGTTTGACCCGGGGTCGACACGGGGCATCACCATGGAGGCATGAGCCCCGGGACCGACGACGGGAGGACAACGATGAGCGGAACCGACCACACCGCCGAGACGAGCGATTCGCGGGCCCTGGAGCAGACGACTGCCAAGAACCAGGAGCTGGCCGCGGTCGACGCCGAGCTCGGGGCGACCGTCGCCGCTCTCACCGCCGACGACCTGGAACCGGCCGGTCGGCGGCAACTCCTCGGCCGGCTCGTGGGGGACATCCGCCGGCGGGGGCTCGGTCAGTTGTTCAAGCCCACGGCGGCGATGCGCTGGATGGGGGACGTCGTCGCCGACGTCGCACCGCATGTGCCCGTCCGCGACGTCGAGACACTGCGACGCCACTTCCCCGGCCTGGGCGACGACGATCTGGCCGACCGCCTGATCCGCAACGCGGCCCGTTCGACGGCCGGCGTCGGTGCGGCCGGGGGCGGCGTCGCCGCGGTCGAATGGGTCGCGCCGCCGACCCTGCTCACCGCACCGGTGCTGCTCGCGGCCGAGACAGTCGCCGTGGTGGCGATCGAGCTCAAGCTCGTCGGCGAGCTGCACGAGATCTACGGCCAGCCGATCCGGGGCGGGCTCGGCCAGCGGGCCGGCGCGCTCATCCAGGCCTGGTCGCAGCAGCGCGGGGTCAATCCGCTGGTGCCCGGCGTGGGGGTGGCATCGGTGCTCGGCACGGCCGCGCGCAAGGAGCTGCAGAGCACCCTGCTGAAGCGGTTCGGCCGCAACCTGACCACCCTGGGCCCGTTGCTGACGGGTGCGGCGGTGGCCGGCTATCTGAACCGGCGGGCCACCCGGAACCTGGGCGAACACATCATGAAAGACCTGCGGAAGAGCCGTCGGAAGGTCATCGACGGCTGAGCAGCGCCGTGGCCAGCTCGACCGGGTGGCGGGTGCTGACGATCCAGTACGGCGTGGGGTCGCCGGGGTCGTTGAGCAGCACCTGGACGGCCGGGCCGATCCACGGGCGCTGCACCACGAACGCGAGCGGGTGGGCGCCCACGCCCAGCGCCTCGCGCTTGCCCTCGGCGTCGAGCGCCACCACGTCCTGAACGAACTCGAGCGGCAGCCGGGCGTCGTCGACCTGGAACTCGTCGTCGGTCACGGCGACCCGGATGCGACTGGTCCAGATCATGCCGGCCACGGCCAGCGGCACCAGGACGGCGAAGGGCGCCCAGGCGGGCATGTCGGGGAAGCCGAGCAGCACCTCGACCGCGAGGATCGCCACGACCAGCAGCATGACCGGCCAGATCCACCAGGTCAGGTGCAGCCGCTCGGCGTAAACGGGGGCCGCGGTGGTGCGCGTGGAGGACTCCGGTGTCACCCTGGAAGGGTACGGCGCGCCTCCGCGACGGGGCACGGCAGGATGGCAGGGTGAGTGCCGCCCGCCGCCGCACCAGTGAGGAATCTGTGCCTTGACCGATGTAGTGATCCCGATCCGCCTCCTCGAGAAGGACCTGCCGCTGCCGGCGTACGCGCACCCGGGCGACGCCGGGGCCGACCTGGTTGCCGCCGAGGATGTCGAACTGGCGCCCGGGCAGCGTGCCAAGGTGCGGACGGGCATCGCGGTCGCTATCCCGCAGGGGTATGTCGGCCTGGTGCATCCCCGCTCCGGTCTGGCCGCCCGCCTGGGCGTCACGGTGCTCAACGCGCCGGGTACGGTCGACGCCGGTTACCGCGGCGAGATTCTGGTGATCCTGGTGAACCACGACCCGGCCGGCACGGTCAAGATCTCCCGCGGCGACCGCATCGCCCAGTTGGTCGTCCAGCGGGTCGAGCGGGCGTCGTTCCACGTGGTCGAGGAGCTCGACGACACCTCCCGCGGCGCCGGTGGCCACGGGTCGACGGGCGGGCACAGTGCGTTGCCCACCCGACAGGCATGAGATGGAAGGTCAGTAGAGATGTTCTCCCGTAAGCGCGGCGGCCCCAAGCACGTACGTGCGACCGACGCGGCGCCCTCCGAGGCGCTCAAGCAGAGCCTGGCCGCGGGCGACGAGCCCCCACCGCCCGACCACGGCCCGTGGGACGCGAGCTACGCCCCCGACGACGTGCAGCGGCTCGACCTGGGCAGCCTGCAGATCCCGGCCGTCGACGGCGTCGAGGTGCGGGTGCAGGCCAACCCGGACGGTGCGGTCGAGCAGATCGTGCTGGTCGACGGCGAGAGCGCGCTCCAGCTCGGGGTCTTCGCGGCGCCGCGCTCCGAAGGCATCTGGAACGAGGTGCGGGCCGAGATCGCCGGGGCGATGACCTCCGACGGTGTGGCGCCCCGCGAGATCGACGGGCCGTACGGCGTCGAGCTGGCCGCCCGGGTGAACACCCCGGAGGGACCGGCCGACGTGCGCTTCGTGGGCGTCGACGGGCCGCGCTGGATGGTCCGCGCGCTCTACCAGGGCGCGGCCGCGGCCGATCCGTCCCGTGAGGGCCGGCTGGGCGAGGTTCTAGCCGGTCTGGTGGTCGTCCGCGACAACGAGGCCCGCCCGGTGCGCGAGGCGCTGCCGCTGCAGCTGCCCAAGGAGATGACCGAGCAGGCCCAGCAGGAACAGGCTGAGCAGGAGCAGGGCCCGGCAACGAACGGCAGCCGGCCCGCCTAGCGGCTCGTGACAGTGGTCACCCAGGGCGTACCTTGTAAGGGCGGCACGGCGTTGGTCCGTGCCGTTCATCCCGTGTGGGGCGAGGAGAGGTCATGACCACCGACGAGCGCACCGGCCTGCGCCGGTTCTTCGACCGGTTGACCGCCACCGATTCCGAGCTCGACGCGCGGGATCTTCAGCGCGAGGTGGCCAAGTGCGGCGCGATGCCGGCCGGCCAGTGCTCCCGCGGTCAGGTCGTCTCGGTGAACGGGCGGTTGCGTACGGTGGCATACACCCCCCGTACCAACCTCCCGACGCTCGAGGCCGACCTCTGGGACGGCAGCGACGTCGTGACCCTGATCTTCCTGGGCCGCCGGTCGATCGCCGGCATCGAGCCCGGCCGACAGCTCACCGCGCGCGGCCGCATCGCGATCAGGGACGACCGTAAGGTCATCTACAACCCGTACTACGAGCTGGAGGCGCCCCGGTGACACCCGGCAGCGAGCCGCGTCACGCCGCGCACGAAACCGTGGAGGAACGGCTCGCCGAGGAGGTCGTCGAGGATCTCGACCTTCATCCGGTGCCGGAGCCCGCGAAGAAGGACGACGGGGAGGAGCCCTTCCCCTCGATGTCGGAGCAGATCTCGGAGCAGCTCGGCGGGGTCCGCGGGCTGATCGAGTCGAGCCTTCCGGTGCTCACCTTCGTGATGCTCAACGTGATCCTCGGCGACACCGTGGTCGGGCTCGAGAAGCGTACGGCGCTCTACTGGGCGATCGGCGGCGCGGTCTTCACGGCGCTGGCCATCGGCGCCTTCCGGCTGGCCCGCAAGCAGCCCGTACGCCATGCGGTGAACGGTCTCTTCGGCATCGCGATCGGCGCCTTCCTGGCTTGGCGCACGGGCAACGCCGAGGACTTCTACCTCCCCGGCATCCTGCTCACGTTCGCGCAGGCGGCGGCGCTGCTGATCAGCGTGATGGTCCGCAAGCCGATCATCGGCTACGTCTGGGGCATCATGGCCAACAAGGGCCAGCAGGACTGGTTCGGCAACGCCCGCCTGTTCAAGACGTTCCAGTGGCTCACCCTGGTCTGGGTGGTCTCGCTCAGCCTGCGCGCGGGCATCCAGTTCGTGCTGTGGCAGATGGGCGAGGCGAACGCGCTCGGCATCGTGCGCATCCTGATCAGCTGGCCGATCTACGCCGCCACGTTCGCCTTCACCGCGTGGGCCATCCACCGCGTGACCAGCGAGCAGAAGGCAGCTGAGACCACCGCCTAACCGAGTTCGCGACCCTCGCTGCCGAGCACGACGGCGCGGATCTGGTCCTCCACCTCGGCCGTGCAGACGAAGATCAGCTCGTCCCCGGCCTCGAGCGTGTCGTCGGCCGTGGGCACCATGACCCGCTTGCCGCGCAGGATCGCCACCAGCGCCGAGTCGCGGGGGAGCGGCACGTCGCGGACGGGCTGACCCTCGTACGGCGCGTTCCGGGGCAGGGTGATCTCGACCAGGTTGGCCTCGCCCTGGCGGAAGGTCATCAGGCGGACGAGGTCGCCGACGGTGACCGCCTCCTCGACCAGGGCGGCCATCAGGCGCGGCTTGCTGACCGAGACGTCGACGCCCCACTGCTCGGTGAACAGCCACTCGTTCTCGGCCCGGTTGACCCGGGCCACCACGCGCGGCACGGCGAACTCGGTCTTGGCCAGCAGCGAGACGACGAGGTTGGCCTTGTCGTCGCCGGTGGCCGCCACCACGACGTCGCAACCGGCCACGTCGGCCTCCTCGAGGCTGCTCAGCTCGCACGCGTCGGCCAGCACCCAGTCGGCCTCGGGCACCCGCTCGGGCCGCAGCTGGCGGGGCTGCCGCTCGATGAGCATGACCTGATGGCCGTTGCCGATCAGCTCCTGCGCGATCGAGCGGCCGACGTTGCCGGCTCCGGCGATGGCGATCCGCATGGTCACAGCCCCTCCCTGGTCGCGCCGGAGGCGACGTCGAGCACGGCGCCCACCGTCTCGTCGGTGACCAGCATGAACACCTGGTCGCCGTCCTGCAGCACGGTGGACGGGGTGCCCAGGGTGCCCATGCCGAACCGCATCAGATAGGCCACCCGCGCGCCGGAGAGCTCCTCGAGCGACTTGAGCGTGCGGCCGACCCAGTCGCGGTGCAGCGGCGCCTCGACGATCGAGACCACGCTGGTTGGGTCGCGGAACACCTCGACCATGCCCTCGGGGACCAGGTGGCGCACCATCCGGTCGGCCGCCCAGCGGATCGTGGCCACGGTGGGGATGCCCAGGCGCTCGTACACCTGGGCCCGTTTCTGGTCGTAGATGCGGGCCACGACCCGGGAGACGCCGAACGTCTCGCGGGCCAGCCGAGCGGAGATGATGTTGGAGTTGTCGCCGCTGGAGACGGCCGCGAACGCGTCGGCCCGCTCGACGCCGGCCGCCCGTAGCACGTCGCGGTCGAAGCCGACCCCGGTCACCGTGGCGCCGCCGAAGTGGGAGCCCAGACGGCGGAAGGCGTCCGGATTCTGGTCGATGACGGCGACCGAATGGCCCCGTTCCTCGAGGTTGTGAGCGAGCGTCGAACCGAGCCGCCCGCACCCCATGATCACCACGTGCACGTGTCGTGCCCTCCCCGGATCGTGCTCCTGGGTGAGAGATTGCCATGCGCCCGCCAGAGCCGGTGGCCGGGGCGGGGTACAGGGCTCGAGGTGCGGCCGTACGCTTTGCACTCGTGGCCAGTCCGACCTCCCTCGCGAAGCGGCTGCTGCTCGGCCGGCCGTTCCGTTCCGACCGGCTGCAGCACACTTTGCTGCCCAAGCGCATCGCCCTGCCCGTCTTCGCCAGCGACGCCCTCTCGAGCGTGGCCTACGCGCCCGACGAGATCCTGCTGACGCTGTCGATCGCCGGGGCCGGGGCCTTCTACATCTCACCCTGGATCACCCTGGCCGTCGCGGTCGTGATGGTCACCGTGGTCGCCAGCTACCGCCAGAACGTTCATGCCTATCCCTCGGGCGGCGGCGACTACGAGGTCGCCACGGTCAACCTGGGCCCGCGGGCCGGGCTTGGTGTGGGTAGCGCGTTGCTGGTCGACTACATCCTGACCGTGGCCGTGTCGACCACAGCCGGCGTGACCAACCTGGGCTCGGTCGTGCCGTTCGTCGCCGAGCACAAGGTGGCCTTCGCGGTCGGCGCGATCACCCTGCTCACCGCGCTCAACCTGCGGGGGCTGCGCGAGTCGGGGACGGCGTTCGCGGTGCCGACGTACGCCTTCATCGTCGTGATCCTCGGCATGATCCTCACCGGTCTGTTCCGGATCTACGTGCTCGGCGACGACCTCCGGGCGCCCAGCGCGGGCCTGGTCATCGCGGCCGAGGAGGACCACCTCACCAGCTTCGGTTTCGCCTATCTACTGCTCCGCACGTTCTCGTCCGGCTGTGCGGCGCTCACCGGCGTCGAGGCGATCTCGAACGGCGTGCCCGCGTTCAAGCCGCCCAAGAGCCGGAACGCCGCGACCACGCTGATGCTGCTGGGCGGCCTCTCGATCGTCATGCTGTTCGGCATCGTGCTGCTGGCGCGGGCCACCCACCTGCAGTACGTCGAGGATCCGACCCTGCAGATCGTGTCCGGCCCGGCGAACTACGTGCAGCATCCGGTCACCGCCCAGCTCGGCGAGACGATCTTCGGGTCGGGGTCGGTCCTGCTCTACGTGGTCGGCGCGGTCACCGCCCTGATCCTCTTCCTGGCCGCCAACACCGCCTTCAACGGCTTCCCGGTGCTCGGCTCGATCCTCGCCCAGGACCGCTACCTGCCCCGCCAGCTGCACACCCGCGGCGACCGGCTGGCCTTCAGCAACGGCATCATCTTCCTGGCCATCGCGGCGATGATCCTGGTGGTGGCGTTCCAGGCCGAGACGACCCGGCTGATCCAGCTCTACATCGTGGGCGTCTTCGTGTCGTTCACGCTGTCGCAGGGCGGCATGATCCGGCACTGGAACCGGTTGCTGCGCACCCAGCGCGACCCGGAGAAGCGGCGCCGGATGGTGCGGTCGCGGGCCATCAACACGTTCGGCATGGGCCTCACCGGCACCGTGCTGATCATCGTGCTGGTCACGAAGTTCCTGCTCGGGGCGTGGATCGCGATCGCCGCCATGGTGGCCATCTACGGGCTCATGGTGGCCATCCGCAAGCACTACACGAGGGTGGCGCGCGAGCTGGAACCGACCGAGGAGCGGCCCGTGCTGCCCTCCCGCAACCACGCGGTCGTGCTGGTCAGCAAGGTGCACATGCCCACCCTGCGTGCGGTGGCGTACGCGCAGGCGACCCGGCCCGACACGCTCACCGCGGTCACCGTGAACGTGGACGACAAGGACACCCGGACGATCCAGGAGGAGTGGGAGCGCCGCCAGATCCCGGTGGCGCTCGCCGTGGTCGACTCGCCGTACCGGGAGATCACCGGCCCGATCATCGACTTCGTCAAGGGCGTGCGCCGCGGCTCCCCCCGCGACGTGGTCACGGTCTTCGTGCCGGAATACGTGGTCGGCCGCTGGTGGGAGAACCTGCTGCACAACCAGAGCGCCCTGCGCATCAAGGCCCGGTTGCTGTTCGAGCCGGGCGTGATGGTCACCAGCGTGCCCTGGCAGCTGCGCTCCAGCCAGGACAGGGACCTCGACCGTTTCGACCAGAGCCTGACCCGGGTGCCGGCCCGCGGGCCCCGCGTGCGGGCCGCCGAGCCCCCGGCCGACCAGGAGACGGAGTCGCGCTCGTGAATTCACTGGAAGAGGGTGAACGCGTCGAGCTCACCGTCGGCGCTCCCGCCCACGGCGGGCATTGCGTCGCGCGGGTGGGCGGCGAGCACGGCCAGGTGGTGTTCGTGCGGCACGCGCTGCCCGGCGAGCGGGTCACCGCCGAGATCACCGAGCTGCACAAGGGCTTCCTGCGGGCCGACGCGGTCGAGATCCACGAGGCCTCGGCCGATCGGGTCGAGCCGCCCTGCCCGTACGCCCGCCCGGGCGCCTGTGGCGGCTGCGACCTGCAACATGCCTCGGGCGAGGCGCAGCGGCGGTGGAAGGCGTCCGTCGTCGAGGAGCAACTGCGGCGGCTGGCCAAACTGCGCCGGGAGGTGCACGTCGAGGAGCTGCCGGGCGGGCTGCTGGGCTGGCGCAGCCGCGTGCGCTACGCGGTCGACGCGGCCGGCCGGGCCGGGCTGCTCAAGCATCGCTCGCACGAGGTGGTGGCCATCGACCGCTGCCGCATCGCGCATCCCGCGATCCAGAAGCTCGACCTGCTGCGGCGGGAATGGCCCGAGGCGGACGCGCTGGAGGCGGTGGCGACCACCGGTGGCGACGTGACCGTGCTCGCCCGCCCGACCGGCGCCGGGGGCCTGCTGCCGCCGGACGACCCGGCTGAGGGCACGACGCTGGGCGGCGGCGGGCGGCAGCTCGTCGAGGGCCCGGCCGAGGTGACCGAACGGGCCGTCGGGCGCGCCTGGCGGGTGCCGCCGGAGGGCTTCTGGCAGGTGCATCCGGCGGCGGCCGAGACGCTGGTGGCGGCGGTGGTCGAGATGCTGCGGCCGGCCGGGGGCGAGAGCATGTGGGACCTCTACGGTGGGGCCGGGCTGTTCGCGGCGGCTGTCGCCGGGCACACCCACGGCCGTACGACGGTGGTCGAGTCCTCCTCGGCCGGCGTGGCCTCGGCCCGGACGAATCTGGCCGACCTGCCGCACGCCGAGGTGGTGCAGGCGCGGGTCGACTCCGCGCTGCTGCGTCGCCGGGTGACCGGCCCGGTCGACCTCGTCGTGCTCGACCCGCCCCGGGCCGGCGCCGGGGCCAAGGTCGTGCGCGCGGTCGTGGCGGCAGCGCCCCGCGCGGTGGCCTACGTGGCCTGCGACCCGGCCTCGCTGGCGCGCGACATCAACACGTTCCAGGAGCTGGGCTGGCGCCTGACCGCGTTGCGGGCCTTCGACCTCTTCCCGATGACCCAGCATGTGGAGTGCGTCGCGCTGCTCGAGCGCTGAGCGCCTCTGCCAGATCGCGCGCGAGAAGGCGCAGGCCGGCCACCTGGGCGTGGCCGACGCGCGCTATGACCCGGACACCGGGAAGGTCACGCTGCTGTAGCGACCGCGCGCTCGGCGGCGGTGATCGCGTTGCGGAACAGCATCGCCACCGTCGTCGGGCCCACCCCGCCCACGCGCGGGGTGATGGCTCCGGCGACCTCGGCGCACTCCTCGGCCACATCGGGCAGCAGGCGCTTGCCCTCGTAGCGGACGCCGGCGCCGATCACCGTCGCGCCCGGGCGGACGTGCTCGGGCTGGATGATGCCGGGCACTCCCGCGGCAGCGATGAGGATCTCGGCCCGCTTGGCGTAGCGGGCCCAGTCCGGCACGCCGGTGTGCACCACGGTGACGGCGGCGTTGGCTGTCGGGCGCTTCTGGGCGAGCAGCATGGCCAGCGGCCGGCCCAGCGTGGCGCCCCGGCCGAGGATGACGACCTCGTGGCCGGCGACCGGGATCTCGTAGTGGGCCAGCAGCGCCTCGATGCCGGCCGGGGTGCAGGGCAGCGGACCGGGCAGGCCGACGGCCAGGCGTCCCATGTTGAGCGGGTGCATGCCGTCGACGTCCTTGTCGGGGTCGAGGGTCTGCAGCGCCGCGTCGTAGTCGAGGTGGGCCGGGATCGGGTATTGGATCAGCACCCCGTGCACACCCGGATCGGCGTTCAGCTCGGCGATCACGTCGAGCAACTGCTGCTGGGTGGTGTCGCCGGAGAGGTGCCGGTGCGGGGACTCGAAGCCCAGCTCGGCTGCCTGCCGCTGCTTGATGCGGATGTAGCCGGCGCTGGCGTCGTCGTCGCCCACGAGCACGGTGGCCAGGCTGGGCGTGACGCCCTGGGCCTTCAGCTTGGCAGCGCGCTCGGAGACATCGGCCAGGACCGCCTCGGCGACCGGAGCGCCGGGAAGTAGGCGTGCGGACATGCGACCCCCTTGTCGCACGGGGGCCCAGGCGGTCGACTCCCCGTGACAGGCTCCCCGATGGTCGATCCATCCCCGGTGCCGCCAGTCGCGTGCCCCAAGTCTGCCCGACGCCGCCCCAGTCTTTGATACCGGGTTGTTACTGTGCGGTAGATCACCGCAAGATCGCAGGTCGCGTCCATGTGTCGGTTGTGTGTAGGAGCTGGGGACGGCCCTTCGGACGGGATGCGTTGTCGCCCCACGCCGATAGACTTCGACCCCATGAGCGACGTCTCCGCCTCTGACGGCATCCTGGCCAGCATCACCTCTCCGGGTGACCTCAAGCGCCTCACCCCCGAGCAGCTGACCCTCCTGGCGGCGGAGATTCGCGATTTCCTGGTGGCCAAGGTGTCCCGCACCGGCGGCCACCTCGGCCCCAACCTCGGCGTGGTCGAGACCACCCTGGCCATTCACCGGGTCTTCGACTCGCCGCGCGACCGCGTGCTCTTCGACACCGGTCACCAGGCGTACGTCCACAAGATCGTCACCGGCCGGCAGGGCGGCTTCGACCTGCTGCGCCAGCGCGGCGGCCTGACCGGCTACCCGAGCCGGGCCGAGAGCGAGCACGACTTCATCGAGAACTCGCACGCCTCGACCGCCCTGTCCTACGCCGACGGCATGTCCAAGGCGTTCGCCCTGCGCGGCGAGGACAGGCACGTCGTGGCCGTGGTCGGCGACGGCGCGCTCACCGGCGGCATGTGCTGGGAGGCGCTCAACAACATCGCCGCGGCCAAGAACCGCCTGGTCATCGTCGTCAACGACAACGGCCGCTCGTACGCGCCGACGATCGGCGGCCTGGCCGACCACCTCTCCACGCTGCGCCTGAACCCGGGCTACGAGAAGGTTCTCGACCTGGTGAAGGACGCGCTGGGCTCGACCCCGGTCGTGGGCAAGCCGGTCTACGAGGTGCTGCACGCGGTCAAGCGCGGCATCAAGGACGCGGTCAGCCCGCAGCCCATGTTCGAGGACCTCGGCATCAAGTACATCGGCCCGGTCGACGGCCACGACCAGCAGGCCATGGAATCGGCGCTGCGCCGGGCCAAAGGCTTCGACGCGCCGGTCATCGTGCACTCGGTCACCCGCAAGGGCTACGGCTACCGGCCCGCCGAGCAGGACGAGGCCGACTGCCTGCACAGCCCGGGCAGCTTCGACGCCGAGACCGGCAAGCTGCTCGCCTCGGCCAAGCTGAAGTGGACCAACGTCTTCGCCGACGAGCTGGTCAAGATCGCCGACGAGCGGCCCGACGTGGTGGGCATCACCGCCGCCATGGCCGAGCCGACCGGCATCGCCGCGCTGGCCAAGAAGTACCCCGGACGGGCGTACGACGTCGGCATCGCCGAGCAGCACGCGGTGACCAGCGCGGCCGGCCTGGCCATGGGCGGCCTGCACCCGGTGGTCGCGGTCTACGCCACGTTCCTCAACCGGGCCTTCGACCAGGTGCTGCTCGACGTGGCGATGCACGAGCTGCCGGTCACCTTCGTGCTCGACCGGGCCGGCATCACCGGCCCCGACGGCCCCAGCCACTACGGCATCTGGGACATGAGCGTGTTCGGCGTCGTGCCCGGCCTGCGCATCGCGGCGCCTCGCGACGAGGCCACGCTGCGCGAGGAACTGCGCGAGGCGGTCGCCGTCGAGGACGGCCCGACGATTGTCCGCTTCCCGACCGGCGCCGTACCGGCCGCTCTGCCCGCGGTGCACCGCGTCGGCCAGGTCGACGTGCTGCGCGAAGACGAGACCAAGGACGTGCTTCTGGTCGCGGTCGGCTCGTTCGCCGGGCTGGGCCTCGAGGTGGCCGACCGCCTGGCTGGGCAGGGCTTCGGGGTCACCGTGGTCGACCCGCGCTGGGTCCGCCCGGTGCCGATCGAGCTGACCGGCCTGGCCGCCCAGCACCGTCTGGTCGTCACGCTGGAGGACGGCGTGCGGGCCGGCGGTGTGGGCGATGCGGTGGCCGGCGCCCTGCGCGACGCGGGCGTCGAGGTGCCGCTGCGCGACTTCGGCGTGCCCGCCGGGTGGCACCCGCACGGCACCCGGGGCGAGCTCCTGGCCGAACTCGGCCTCACCGCGCAGGACATCTCCCGCGACGTCACCGAGTGGGTGTCGAAGCTGGCCGACCAGCCGGAGCTTCAGCGTAAAGCATGATTTCCCGGCTCCGATAATTCGGTGATAGCCCCGCGAACCGGACCAGCGTGGGGCATCACCGTTATCTGCTCGTTACCTTTGGAACATGACGGTGCAGAGCAACACGGTGATCATCGATCTGGGTCTGGAACGCGGAGAACCCGATTCGTACGATTCGCCGCAACGCTCGGTGTTCCCGATCTGGTTCCCGGCCGCCGTCCTGGCCGCGCTCGTGCTGTTCACCGCGGGCGCCTCGACGGCGCCCGCCAAGGCGCCGCTCACCGAGGTGTTCAGCCTGCAGGTCGGGCCGGCCGACGCGTACGCGCTGACCGACGACGGCCGCCTGCTGGCCCAGACCTTCGGCATGCTCAGCGCCTACAACCTGAGCGACGGCGGGACGCAGTGGGAGGCCGGACAGACCGCCCCCGCCTTCCGGCTGCGGCTCGGCTCCGGGCTGATCCTGATGCGGCCGTGGACCATCGGCTCGCGCGACCCCGGCACCACCGCGATCTCGCTCGCCGACGGCAGCGAGCGGTGGAGCCGGTCGGGAACCGTGGTCACCCTGGCCGGTTCGCCGACCCTGCTCGCCGCCTCGCCCACCCGCAGCATGGGCGGGGCCGCCCGGCGGGTGCAGGGGCCGGTCGAGGCGATCGACCCGCTGACCGGGAGCACCCGCTGGACCGTCGACGTGCCGTCCAGCGCCGTGCTGATCGGGCTGCCCGGCCCGGGCGACTCCGGCACCCGCATGCTGCTGGTGCACGACGACCGCACGATGGCCGTGCACGACCTGGTCAGCGGCGAGCGGCTGGCCACCGCCGCGGTGCCGCCGGCCGACTACGACCCGAGCAACCCGGTGGTGGTCGACGGGACGATCCTGCTGCGGCACCCCGGCCGGCCGAACATGGAGTTCTCGGCGTACGACGGGGTGACCCTGCGCAACCTGTGGTCGCAACCGGCCGACGGCTACTACGAGATCGAGGCGTGCGGGGTGCTGGCCTGCCTCACCGGGCCGGACGGGATGCGCGCGATCGACCCGGCGACGGGAGACGTGCGCTGGACCAACCCGCAGTGGCGGGGCGTCCAGCAGTTCGGCAACCAGTTCGTCGCCTACGGGTCGGCCGAGAACACCCAGCCGCTCGGCCTGATCGATCCGGACACCGGGCAGCTCGAGGTCGACCTCACCGGCTGGCGCCCGATCTACGGTGCGGCCGGTTCCAGTGGTGTTCAGCACGAGGACCACCTGCTGGTCACCCGTTCGGAAGAGGTCGGAGGCCGTACCATGGTCGCCGTCGCCCAGCCGGGCGAGACGCAGCCACGGCTGCTGGGGCCGCTGCCGGCCGGCACGGGTGACTGCCAGGCCGCACCCGGGCGGCTGGTGTGCCGCTCGATGTACGGCCAGCTCGTCGTCTGGGCGTACGACCGGAAGGGGTAGGCGTTGGCGGTGATCGAGCTGGACCTGACCGCCCAGCCCGACCCGACGCTCACCGCGCCGCCGCCCGCGCACCGTTACCGCGTCCCCGGCCTGGTGCTCGTGGCCGTGCTCGTGCTCGCCATCGGCGGGGCGGCTCCGGTGTATCCCGTGCTCTGGCGTTACCTCGGCGCTGTGCCCGCGCCCGGCGGCCCCGAGACGCCGTTCCAGCTCACCGGCGGCCGGGTCTACACCGTCGCGGTGCACGGCTCCGAGCGGGTGACCACCGCCTGGAGCATCGCCGAGCCCCCACGGGAGCTGTGGCGCAACCAACTGCGGGTGACCCTCGCCGACCCCGACGACATGGGCTGGGGCGGGCTCGAGGCCCAGCAGGCGGGCGACGTGGTGCTTTTCTCCTACCGGAACGTCACGTCCGTCGTCGACGCGGGCAGCGGCCGGACGCGGTGGACGTCACCGGCGACGATCACGCCGCTGCCGGGTGGCCGGGTCGGCGTGGTGCAGCAGCACGAGTTCCGTCCGGGCACGGTCTACGACCAGGCGTCCGGCGAGCCGGGCCAGCTGTTCTTCTCGGCCACCGGCGTACCGCACACCGAGCCCCCGCTGCGCACCGACGTGCGCGGCGTCGACCTCGGCACCGGCCGGACGATCTGGACCGTGAGCGCCCGCGGGGCGGTGAGCGTGACGGTCGCACCGGGCGACGAGCCGGCGCTGCTGATGCTCTCGTCCGACCGGCTCCAGCGCATCGACGGCACGACCGGCGCCGTCGTGCGGGCCGCGCCGCTGCCGCCGGTCAACGGGGCCGGGCCGTCCGGCGGCGCCCTGGTCGACGGGCTCATGGCGGTCGCGTACGGCCGGGACGGCATCGTCACCGAGGAGGTCGCCTACTCGGCCGACACCGTCGAGCGGCGCTGGTCGCGACCCGTGCCCGCAACCATGGTCGACCCGGCCAGCTGCAGCGGCCTGTTCTGCGCGGGCGAGCGGCGGAAGCTCGACGTGCTCGACCCCCGCACGGGGGACGCGCTCTGGCGGGCTCCCGACGACGTCGACCTGAGCAAGCAGGACGGCTACGTGATCGAGTGGAACAGCGAGTCGGGGCTGCCGGTGCGGCTCGCCGACCCGGCCACCGGCGCCACCCGGGTCGACCTGGCCGGCTGGCAGAACGAGGTGCTCGGCCGGCCCGGCCGGCCCATGGTGTTGCGGCGCGGCCTCGACGCCGGCGCGAGCACCTTCGGCGTGGTGCTCCCGCGCAGCGACGTGATCCAGCCGCTCGGCGAGACCGGCGGCCCGGTCAGCGACTGCGCCTCCGACGAGCAGCACGTGGTGTGCCGCACGGATGGCGGTCTGCGAATCTGGGCCTACCGGGCCTGACCCGCCCAGCGCCACAATGGGCGGGGGTGCGCCGTGGCGAACGGAGTCATCGAACTCGGCGAGGTGCCCCGCGAGGCACCGCCCGACGCCGCCCAGGCCGACCGGCTGGTTCCGCGCCGGGCCCTGCTGGCGTTGCTGTCCATCGCCCTGCTGGCCCTGGTCACGGCGGGTGCGCCGGTGCCGTTCCGGCTGTCGCCGACGATCGTGCCGGCCCGGCTCGGCGACACGACGTTCCTCAGCGGCGACCGGATGCTGCTGGTCGGCGGCTCGGCGACGCTCGTGTCGCAGGTGAGCCGGCGCGTCGTCCGGAACTTCACCCTGCCCGCGGCGCGGCTGCTCAGCAGCACCACGGTCACCGTCTCGGGCGGCATCAACCAGGTGCTGCTCGTGGGCGGCACGATGGTCGTCTCGTACCAGGTCGACGCGAGCGGCATCTGGGCCGCGGTGGCGGTCACCGAGGGCACGGACCACGTCCGGTGGCGGCGGACGGCCCGGCTGATCGCCGTCTCCGCGCCCGACAATCTGGTGCTGCTCGGCACCGACGACTCTGTGCTCGGGGTCGATCTGCGGACCGGCGCCACCCGCTGGAAACTGTCCCGTCCGGCGGACGGCTACATCGCCGAGACCGGCTGGGAGGGGAACTTCCCGAGCTGGCTGGTGCTGCTGAGCGATTCCGGCCGGTTGGAGAGCCGCGACCCGCACACCGGCGCGCTGATCGCCACCCGGACGCTGCCGCCGCGCCCCGGACGGGCCAACGGGCTGGTCTGGCCGGTCGACGACCTGGTCATGGCCGACGAGGGAGCGGCCGGCTTCGGGGCGTACCGGCTGCCCGGACTGACGCCGCTCTGGCACACCCGGGCCGATCTGTCGACGAGCTGGATGCAGGCCGGCTGCGGCCGCTTGATCTGCACCTTCCAGCATCAGCGGGGGATGACGGCGATCGACCCGGCGACGGGGCTCGAGTTGTGGCGGTCCTCCCAATATGCGTACGCGGACGGGGTCGGCGACTATCTGCTGGCCACCCGGGCCGAGCGGGGACCGGACGAGCCCGGCCTGTGGGTGCTCGACCCGGCGACCGGCCAGGTCCGGGGCAACTTCGGCCGCTGGGAGTACCTCGCCGGCACCGGGGACGGGCGGTTCTACGGGAAGCTCGACGTGCGCGGCTCGTACCTGCTGCACTACGCGATCCTCGACCCGGCCACGCTCTCGGTCCGCCTGCTCGGCACGGCCGACGACGTGTCCAACAGCTGCCAGGCAGCCTCCGGTCTGCTCATCTGCCGCCTGGTCAACGCGAACGTCGCCCTGTGGAGGCTTCGGTAGCCTTCACATGCGGCCTCTTCACGTCCGGTTCACCTCGGGTCGGCGAGGCTGTGACCGGTTCACGTCGGCGAGGCTGTGACCGGCGAGCTTGACGGAGGAACTGCGGTGCGGGTGCTGGTGGTCGAGGACGAGCGGAACCTCTGTGACGCGATCGCGCGCGGGCTGCGCCGCAAGGGGATGGCGGTCGACGTCGCGTACGACGGGCTGCAGGGACACGAGATGGCCTACGTGACCCGGTACGACGTGGTAGTGCTCGACCGCGACCTGCCCGGCATGCACGGCGACGAGATCTGCGCGGCCCTGGTCGAGTCGGGCGCGCTCACCCGGGTGCTCATGCTGACCGCCAGCGGCACGGTCGCCGACCGGGTCGAGGGACTGCAGCTCGGCGCCGACGACTACCTGGCCAAGCCGTTCGCGTTCGAAGAGCTGGTGGCCCGGGTGCAGGCGCTGGGCCGGCGCGCCACCCCGGCCGCCCCGCCCGTGCTCACCGTGGGCAACCTGGTGCTCGACCAGACCCGCCGGGTGGTGACCCGCGGCGGCACCCCGATCGAGCTCACCAACAAGGAGTTCGGCGTGCTCGAAGAGCTGCTCAAGGCGCGGGGCGGCGTGGTGTCGAGCGAAGAGCTGCTGGAACGGGTGTGGGACGCCAACACCGACCCCTTCACCACGACCGTACGGGTGACCGTGATGACGCTCCGCAAGAAGGTGGGCGATCCGCCGCTGATCGAGACCGTCGTCGGCGCGGGCTACCGGGTGCCCGAACCGGTCGTCCTCTCATGACGGTCTACCCCGCCCGCGCCAAACGAAGCCCGGGCTTCACCCTGCGGCCCACCCTGAAGCTCCGGCTCACCCTGCTCAACGGCATCCTGCTGGTCGGCGCGGGCGCGATCCTGGTCGTCCTGGCCTGGCTGCTGGTCGGCGACGTGATGCACCCCGGCGTCGACCTGCGGGCCGGCTCGACGGTCACGCTCACCAACGGCGCCGTGGTCGACGCCCAGGGCTGGCAGGAAAGGCTGGTCGAGCAGGCGTCGCGCGAGATGCTGGTCAAGGGACTGGTCGCCTTGGTGGCGATCGGGATCATCGGCATCGCCGGGGCCTACGCGGTCGCCGGCCGGGCGCTGCGGCCGCTGCACACGGTCACCCAGACCGCGCGCAGGCTGGGCGAGGAGACGCTCGACCAGCGCATCAAATACTCCGGTGCCGACGACGAGGTGGCCGAACTGGCCCGTACGTTCGACGCCATGCTCGACCGGCTGGCCGGCGCGTTCGAATCCCAGAAGCGCTTCGTGGCCAACGCCTCCCACGAGCTGCGCACGCCACTGGCCGTGATGCGCACCGAGATCGACGTGACGCTCAGCGACGACGAGGCCGACGTGGCCGAATACCGCCGGATGGCCAAGGTGGTCCGCAACGCGTCGGAACGAGCCAACGGCCTGGTGGACGCGCTGCTGGTGCTGGCCCGCTCGGAGGCCCAGTCGGGGCGCCGGCTGGTGCGCAAGGTGCCGGCCGACCTGTCGATGAGCGCGACTACGGCCCTGTCAGCCGTGCAGGCCGAAGCCGAGCGGTTGAAGCTCGAGGTGACCACCGACCTGCAGGCGGCGCCGGTCGTGGGGGATCCGTCGTTGCTGGACCGGCTGGCGGGGAACCTGATTGAGAACGCCATCCGCTACAACCACCTGCTGGGGCGGTTGTGGTTGCGCACCTCAACGGTCAACGGGCAGGCCCGGCTGGTGGTGGGTAACACCGGCTATGAGGTGGAGCCGGGGGATGTGCCTGGGTTGTTCGAGCCGTTCCGTCGTGGGGGGTGGGAGCGTACGGGGTCTCGGGGGTCTGGGTTGGGGCTTTCTATTGTGCGGGCGGTTTGTGACGCGCATGGGGGGACTGTGTCGGCTGTGGCTCAGGAGGGGGGTGGGCTGGAGGTGACTGTTTCGCTGCCTACTGCTGATGCCACGCCGGTTGTGGCTGCTTCTGCTTCGGTGCCTCGGGCTAAGGGGTTGGGGATCGCTTAGTTGCGGTCTTCGCGGCATCGGGGTTCGGGTGTTGCTGTGCGCCGTGGTTTTAGTGGGTGCGGCCAGTAAACGCTGAGTGGGTGGCTGGGGTCGGTTGCCAGGCGCGGTGTGTCGTGGTTGGGGTGGGTGCAGCCATTTGCGGCAGTGGGTGGGCGCATTTGCGGCTTTTGTGTCGGCCGAGAAACAATCGCTTGAATTGCTGTTGTGGAAGGACTTGCGGTTGGGCAGGCTTTGAGATTGGGTGCGGAAATAGCGAGTCTGCGCCGCTTCCGATGCTTCTGAGAGCCTCGCTCGGCGGATGATTGGGAAACACCATTGCCGATTGGTGCCTTATTGCGCGAATGCAGGTGCGCCAGCAGCCCGCAGCAGTAGCAGGAAGCCGTAGCATGCGGCAGCGGTCAGCAGTGGCAGTGGCAGTGGCAGTGGCAGTGGCAGTGGCAGTGGCAGTGGCAGTGGCAGTGGCAGTGGCAGTGGCAGTGGCAGT
>NZ_JAMQOL010000064.1:0-760 GCF_023717965.1 Paractinoplanes hotanensis
GGCGGGGCAGTGATGGTGGTGTGGTGGCTTGCAGCGGCGGCAGGTTGCGTCGGCCGGCGGGTTTCTTTACTGGCCGATATTGCAATGCTAGGGGTAGGTAAAAGACGACCTTGCGGTTCCTGTAGGTCACTTCAATTTGGCATGATCTATTGTCTTCTCAGTGAGCATTTCGCTTCTGGTGTGGGACAATATAAGTATGCGGCAGCTACAGTTCTTCAGCACGGCAGAGCTGGCGAAGATGCGTGACCGGACCAAGCGTCGAAACTATTCTCCCGCAGGCGACGAATTCCGCCGCGAGCATGAGAAGCACCGCGCCTGGGGTCTGCAGCAACGGCACGCCGCCAAACTGAGTCGTCTGCGCCGCGCTGCCGTCGCGTCCGAGATCAGCGCCGAGCCCGAGCCGAGCCCCGCCAACACTCCGGCGAAGCGCACTCCGACTCCGACTCCGACTCCGACTCCGACTCCGACTCCGACTCCGACTCCTGCTGCTGCTGCTGCTGCTCCTCCTGCCCCTGCCCCTGCCCCTGCCCCTGCCCCTGCCCCTGCCCCTGCCCCTGCCCCTGCGCCGCGGTCGGCCGAGTCGGCTGCTGTTTCCTCGCGGTGTGGTGGGCAGGTCGTTGTTCCCTGGCGGTCGGCCGGGCAGGTTGTCGTTTCCTCGCGGCCGGCCGAGGTTGTCGATGCGGCTAAGGGCTCGCCGAGAAATAACACGTTGGTTGGATCTTTATCGGGCGGGGTTTAGGACCGTTTGGTGCCGGCCGCG
>NZ_JAMQOL010000065.1:0-99077 GCF_023717965.1 Paractinoplanes hotanensis
TCACTCCTTCACGACGCACACACCGTGACCGTCTGCCTTACCGCGGCCCGCAGACCCCCGAAAGTGCGAAAGTCGAGGGGTTTGCGACGGCGGAAAATCGCCTGCTTCCTCATCAGCCCCAAAGGGGCGACCGCCGCGGAGCGAAGCGACGCCATGTCACAGCGACGCCATGTCATAACAACCTTGGCGCACCCCAATGCGACTTCACCGGGACCCGTCGCCTTCCGAACCTCCTTGTGTACGCCGGACAGCCCGTCACACGGGCCGCCGACCACAGGGGGAAATCACATGACCAGCACCGCGACGACCGTTGCCGACATCGCTGCCGACACCGCCGCCACGACGGTGCTGTCCGCCGCCGAGCAGGAAGAGATCATCCGCACCCACATGCCGCTCGTCGGCCACCTGGTGCGTGACATGCTCAGCCGCATCCCGAACCACATCCACCGCGACGACCTGACCAGCGCCGGCCTGCACGCGCTGGTCACCGCGGCCCGCAGCTGGGACCCGCAGCGCGGCATCCCGTTCCACCGCTTCGCCAGCACCCGCATCCGCGGCGCCATCCTGGACGAGCTGCGCGCCCTCGACTGGGCGACCCGCTCGGTGCGCACCAAGGCCCGCGCCACCGACTCCACCCGTCAGGCGCTGACGACCACGCTGGGCCGCACGCCCTCCGCCGACGAGCTGGCCCAGGCCCTCGGCACCACGACCACCGACCTCAAGCAGACCGACACCGACGTGCAGCGCGCGACCGTGCTGTCGCTGCAGGGCTTCACGACCAGCAGCGCCGACGACCTGGTGACCGAGAAGACCCCGGGCCCGGAGGACATGCTGTTGCGCCGTGAGCAGATCGGCTACCTGCACCACGCGATCAGCTCGCTGCCCGAGCGGTTGCAGGTCGTCATCACCGAGTACTTCCTGCACGAGCGCCCGATGGCCGACATCGCGGCCGACCTCGGTGTCACCGAGTCGCGGGTGTCGCAGCTGCGCGCCGAGGCGCTGTCGCTGCTCAAGGACGGCCTCAACACCCACCTGAACCCCGAGCTGGCGCCGGTGCCGGACAACCCGGAGAGCGTCGTCGCGCGTCGTCGCGCCAGCTACTACAACAGCATCGCCGAGAGCACGTCGGTGCACAGCCGGCTCGCGATGACCAACGCGCACGGCCACACCTCGTTCAGCCGGGGCATGCCGGTCGCGGCCGCGTAACTGACCGCAGGGGGGCTCGGCTTTCGCCGAGCCCCCTTTTTCATGCGAGCGCGCTGAGCACCTTGGGCAGCTCGGCCGTGTGCAGCACGCCGAGCCGGCGGGTGGCCCGGGTGACCGCGACGTAGAGGTCGGACAGGCCGCGCGGGCTCTCGGCGATGATCTCGTCGGGCTCGACCACGATCACGGCGTCGAACTCGAGGCCCTTGGCCTGCCGCACGGTCAGCAGGACGACCTGGTTGAGCAGGTCGGGCTGCTCCCCCACGGCCGCACCGGGGACGGCCTCGACCAGCGCGCGGCCGAGCTCGGCCTCGCGGGCCTCGGGGACGATCACGGCGACGCGCCCGTCGCCGGCTTCGGCGGCCTCGAGGCGTACGGCCGCGATCACCTCGGACGGCAACGCGACGGCCGGCACCCGCAGGGCCCACGGGTCGACGCCGGCCGTGCGGACCGAGCGGGGTGGTTCCAGCGCCGGGTCGACGGCCGCCAGCACGTCGGCCGCCACCGCCATCACCTCGGCCGGGGTGCGGTAGTTGACGGTCAGCTCGACCAGGTTCCAGCGCTGGGCCACGAACGGCTCGAAGACCTGTTCCCACGTGGTGGTGCCGGCCAGCTCGGAGGTCTGGGCGACATCGCCCACCACCGTCATCGACCGGCTCGGGCAGCGCCGCATGAGCAGGCGCCACGCCATCGGCGAGAGCTCCTGGGCCTCGTCGACGATCACATGCCCGAAGACCCACGTACGGTCGGCGGCCGCCCGCTCGGCGGCGGTGCGGGTGTCGAGCACCTCGTGCCGCTCGACGAACGCGCTCGCGTCCACGACGTCGGTGGCCGAGAGGATCTCCTCCTCCTGGTCCTCGAAGTCGAGCGAGCGCGAGCCCTCGACGATCTCGAGCACACCCTCGGCGTACTCGATGGCCTCGCGCCGCTCCTGCGCCACCTGGCGGGCCTTGAGTGTGTCGTCGACGCCCAGCAGTTCGGCCAGCTCGTCGAGCAGCGGCACGTCGGCCGGCGTCCAGCGGGCGTCGGGCCCGCGCAGCAGCAGGGCCCGCTCGTCGGCAGTGAGCTCGCTGCCGGCCGACTCGAGCCGGTCGGGGTCGCTGAGCAGTTCGCGCAGCACCCGGCGCGGCGTCAGCACCGGCCAGAAGTCGAACAGCACCTGCTGGACGTCGATGTCCTCGCGCAGCTCGCGCCGGGTCTCGGCCAGGTCGGCCTCGGACAGCAGGTTCTCGCCACCCAGCGGGTCGGCCCCGATCCGCTCGGCGATCTGCAGGGAGAGCGCGTGGATGGCCTCGGTGACGAAGATCGACCGGGCCACGTTGTGCGGGCGGCCGGGCCTGCGGGCGGCGGCCCGCGCGTCCTCGAGCACGGCCCGCTCGATGCGCAGCGGGTAGCCGTCGTGGTCGACCTCGACAAAATCGGCGGGCACGGTCTGCCAGTCGGCGACCGCGCGGGCCAGCACGTCGAGCATCACGGTGCGGCCCTTGAGGGCGGCGGTCGCGGCCGGTTCGACGGCTCGGGCCCGTACGCCGGGGAACATGTCGCCGAGCGTCGCGAGCAGCACCCCGGTCTCGGCCAGCGACGGCAGCACCTGTGAGATGTACCGCAGGAACGTCGGGTTGGGCCCGAGGATCAGCACACCCTGCTTGGTCAACTGCCCACGGTACGTATAGAGCAGGTAGGCCGCCCGGTGCAGGGCGACCGCTGTCTTGCCGGTGCCGGGGCCGCCCTGCACGACCATGACGCCGTTGAGTCCGGCCCTGATCACCTCGTCCTGCTCGGCCTGGATGGTCTCGACGATGTCGCGCATCCGGCCCGTGCGGTTCGCGGTCAGCGCCGACAGCAGGGCCGCCTCGCCGGTCACGTCCTCGCGGCCGGCGGCGCCGGACTCGATGTCGAGCACCTCGTCGTCGATGGCGGTCAGCACCCGGCCCTTGGTGCGCAGGTGGCGCCGCCGGGTCACGCCGTCGGGCGACACCGCGGTGGCCAGATAGAACGCCCGCGCGGCCGGGGCCCGCCAGTCGACGAGAAGCGGATCACGATCGTGTTCCTCGGCCGACAGTCCGAGGCGTCCGATGTAGCGCGGCTGATCGGCGGCGAAATCGAGTCGCCCGAAACAGAGACCGTTTTCGACCGCATTCATCTGCGCCAGTTGTTCGGCGTAATGACTGCGAGTTGCCTCACGTTGCGCACGGCCCTGCGGGGTGCCGCCGGCCTCGAGCAGAATCGCCCGGAGACGGTCGTCGGCCTGCGTACGCAGGCTGTCGAGCCGCTTGTAGAGGGTGGTGAGGTACGCCTGTTCGGCACGGAGGTCGTCATCTCGCGTCACCGCGGCGGAGCTTGACAAAGCCACTCCCCTTTGTGTTAAAATTCGGGCCCTGACGCTCTTTATGAGCGTCTTTTTTGTGCTCGGGAAACGCTTAGATTAGCGCATCGATCCCCGTATCCCCACCCGCGGAGTTTGTTCGTGGCAGTGGAGGACGCCGGCGCCGGCCGCCGCGGCGGCAATCCCGGGGCCGTTCCTGACAAAAGCCGGAGACACAGGTTACGGCTCGCCGGAGAACTGTCGCCTATCGGTCAGGTTTCCCGGCGAGCCGTTACGCACGACCGCCGATCCCCATTAACCCGGTCATGACCGACAACCACCCGATCCGTCGCCTTGCCGCTCTGTCCCTCATCGCCGTCGTCACCCTTGCCTTCTCCTCGGCGTGCACCGGCGACGACGAGGCGCCGGCCGGCAACGCGGCCCAGGCGGCCGCGGGCGGCCCCCAGCCCAAGAACATCGAAGCCGCCAAGTCGGCCGCGCAGACCGTCTTCGACCGCTTCGCCGGAGGCGACTTCGCCGGCGCTTGGGACATGTACACGGCCGCGGGCAAGGCCGCGATCACCAAGGACGACTACGTCAAGCTCAACCAGGCCTGCTCCCGTAAGGGCCTGGCGATCCAGCTCACCAGCGCCCGCATGGAGGGCGCCGACCGGGCCGTGGTCATCGCCAAGCAGCTGGTGGCGGCGCAGTCGTACACGATGGTCTACGAGGGCGACGCCTGGAAGCTGGAGCCCGCCAAGGAGGGCCTGGCCCTCTACAAGCAGGGCGCGGCCAAGGCGATCGCGGCCCAGAAGAAGGCCGGCACCTGCGCCAACCAGTAGTCCCCCGGAAACCAGTTAATCCCCCGGAAACACGTGGGTGCCCGCCGCGAACCGCGACGGGCACCCTCAATTCGTGGTGAAACTCAGGCGGCGACGGTGAGGCCGTCCGGGCCGGTCCGGGCGAGCCGGGACGACAGCGTCCCCCGGTTGCCGATCAGGTCGTAGTAGGCGGCGCGGCGGCGGGCCACACAGCCCTCCTTGACCCGGTTCTGCGCGGCCAGCGCGGGGTCGAGGTGCGTGTTGAGCCCGTCGCGGAGCAGCGTCAGCGCCTCGGCGCGCAACTGTGACACACGCGACTCGGTGACCCCGAGCTCCTCGGCGATGAGGGCCATCGGCCGCTCCTCGAAGAAGTAGCCCTGCACCACCGCGCGCAGCCGCTCGGGCAGCGCGTCGATCGCGTCCCGCAGGTAACCGACCCGCTCACGCCGGATCAGCAGCTCCTCCGGGCCGGCGCTGGGCTCGGTCACCATGTCGTCGGCGCCGACCGTCGCGAAGCCCTGCAGGCTGAACACCACGGCCCGCTGGACATCGTCGTCGGCGTGCTCGATGTCCTCGACGGAGCAGCCGAGCCGGTCGGCCACCTCGCGGACCGTGGGCATGCGGCCCAGCTCGGCGGTCAGCTCCTGCCGGGCGGTGTCGGTGCGGCGGGCCCGCTGGCGCACCGAGCGGCTGGCCCAGTCGAGGCCGCGCAGCTCGTCGAGCAGCGCGCCGCGCACCCGGGCAGCGGCGAACCGGGCGAACGGCACGCCCCGCGCGTCGTCGTAGCCGCGGGCGGCGTGGACCAGTGCGGCGTACCCGGCGGAGAGCAGGTCGTCCCGGTTGACGTGGGCCGGGACCCGCGTCAGCATCTCGCGGACCAGATGTCCGACGAGCGGCATGTGTGCCTGGACGACGTCCTCTCGCCGGCGGTCGGCAGCGCTCATGGGGGTCTCCTCGCGTACCTGCCGGAGGGGGTTTCCGGCACTGAGGAGAAAGGTGATCCCGATAAAGTGCGAAATGGGTCTCGTGGGGGTGCAGAACGGTTGCTTTGCCGCCCGGCATCGACGCTGACCAAGACCAGGTATGCTTGATCACGCGGCCCGCCCAGTCTTGCCTCGGGCCGCCTGCCGGACCGGCCTAAGACGGTCCTTCGGATCGACCACCACGCGCCGCGACTGAGAACAAAGTCTGCGCCGGGCAGGACGACCCTTTCGATACTTTGGGAGTTCCCGCTACATGACCACCTTCACCGATTTCGGCGTGCCCGCCGTGCTGTCCACGGCCCTCGCCGAACTCGGCATCACCACCCCGTTCCCCATCCAGGCCGCCACGCTGCCCGACTCGCTGGCCGGCCGGGACGTGCTCGGCCGGGGCCGCACCGGCTCCGGCAAGACGTACGCGTTCGCGCTGCCCGTCCTGGCCCGCCTGGCCGCTTCGAAGTCGCCACGCCGCCCGGGCCGCCCGCGCGCGCTGATCCTGGCGCCGACCCGCGAGCTGGCCACCCAGATCGACGCCACGCTGGCGCCCCTGGCGGCCAAGCTCGGCCTGCGCACCCTCACCGTCTTCGGCGGTGTCGGCGCCAACCCGCAGATCAAGGGCCTCAAGGCCGGCGTCGACGTGCTCGTCGCCTGCCCCGGCCGGCTCGACGACCACCTGCGCAACGGGCACGCCTCGCTCGACGCCATCGAGATCACCGTGCTCGACGAGGCCGACCACATGGCCGACCTCGGCTTCCTGCCGGTCGTCCGCCGGCTGATGGACCAGACCCCGCGCGAGGGTCAGCGCATGCTGTTCTCGGCGACCCTCGACAACGGCGTCGACGTGCTGGTCAAGCGGTTCCTGCACAAGCCGGTCACGCACTCGGTCGACTCGGCCACCGAGGCCCCGATCGAGATGTCGCACCACGTGCTGCACGTCCGCGGCGACGACCGCTTCCCGGTGCTGGTCGACCTGCTGTCGGCCCCGGGCCGCTCGGTCGTCTTCACCCGCACCAAGCGCCGGGCCAAGGTGCTGACCCGGCAGCTGGTCCAGGCCGGTGTGCCCGCGGTCGAGCTGCACGGCAACCTCGCCCAGAACGCCCGCAACCGCAACATGGCGGCGTTCTCCGAGGGCACCGCCGGCACCCTGGTGGCGACCGACATCGCGGCCCGCGGCATCCACGTCGACGACGTCGCCCTGGTCATCCACGCCGACCCGCCGGTCGAGCACAAGGCCTACCTGCACCGCTCCGGCCGTACGGCCCGGGCCGGCGCGGCGGGCACGGTGATCACGCTGATGACCGACGACCAGCAGTCCGAGGTGCGCGACCTCACCCGCAAGGCCGGCGTCCGGCCCAAGACCAGCCGCACCCGCCCCGGCGACCCGCTGCTGGCCGAGCTGGCCCCGGGCGAGCGCACGTTCGTCGCGCCGACGGCCGCGCCCGCCCCGGTGGCCACCGCCGCCGGCACGCCGCGTACCGGAGCCGCCCGCAGGACAGGCCGCGGCCGTGGTCCGGCCCGGCCGGCCGAGACGGCCGTGCCGGAGCAGAACGCCGGCGGCGGACGCCGTCGCGGCGGATCGGGCCAGCCCCGGTCGAACCAGCCCCGCTCGGGCCAGGCACGCACGGGGCAGGCGCGCACGGGCCAGGCACGCTCCGGCCAGGCGCGTACGGGCTCGACGCCGGTGCACACGACGCAGTCCCGCAGCGGCGGCGCCGCCGCCTTCTCGTCGGGCACCCGCGTGGGCGGCAGCCGTTCGGGCCGGTGACACGCTTCTGAGCTGACAAGGGCGCTGCCGTTGACCGGCAGCGCCCTTCGCAGTGGTTACCCGCCCGGCCCGGAGGCGACCAGCCGCAGCGGCGCGATCGCCCGGAGCGCCCCGGCGGTGGCCTCGTCGGCCGGCAGCTGGATCACCAGTCGCAGCCCGGTGTCGCCGGGCACCGCCAGGATCTCGTAGGTCATCCGCAACGATCCGGCCTCGGGATGTTCCAGACGCAGCACGCCGTGGGCCCGGGGCAGGCCGGGCACCCGCTCGGCCCGCTCCGTGAACTCCGTCCCGGCCAGGGCGGTCAGCTCGCCGGCGAAATCGGGCCGGGGCGGACCGTCCTTGAGGGCCGCGACCTGTTGATCGGCCACATGGGCCCAGTCCGGGTAGGCCGCACGGGAGCGCGGGTCGGCGAAGACGTACCGGTTGAGGTTCGGCGCCTCGCCGTCGAGCAACCCGATCGGCCCGGCCAGGCGGCGGAAGCCGGTCGTCCAGGCCAGCACGTCACCGACCTGGTTGACCACCATCGCGGCGGCCGGCTCCAGGTTGTCGAGCACCGCCTGAAGCCCCGGGCGCACGGTTCGCACCGGTTCCTGGGCGAGGCCCACGCAGCTCGCGCCGGAATTCTTGGTGAGCCGGTACAGGTGGGCGCGCTCGGCCGCGGTGAGCCGCAGCGGGCCGGCCAGGGCGGCCAGCACCTGCGCCGACGGGTGCCGATCGCGGCCCTGCTCGAGGCGGATCAGGTATTCCACGCTGACCCCGGCCAGCATGGCCACCTCGGCGCGGCGCAGGCCCGGGGTGCGCCGCCGGGTGCCGGGCGGCAGCCCGACCTCGGCCGGCGTCACCTCGCCCCGGCGCATCCGCAGGAACGTGCCCAGCTCGTTGTCGCCCACGGATCGACTGTAACGACGTTCCGGACGGCCAAGGTGTCCCCGCCGCTACCACCCTGAGCGCGGTCTCCCTGCGAGCCGCCGGCCGCCGCAGGGTCGGGACATGACGACAAAAGTAGTGGTGGTGGGCGGCGGCTACGGCGGCGTCGTGGTCGCTCGCGCCCTGGATGACATCGCCGATGTGACGCTGGTGGAGCCGAGGGAAGCGTTCGTGCACCACGTCGCCCAGCTGCGGGCGGTGGCCGACCCGGCCTGGATCGAGAAGATCTTCATTCCGTACGACGGCCTGCTGACCCGCGGCCGAGTGATGCGCGACACCGCCGTGCGGGTAGGGCTCGAATCGGTCGAGCTGGCTTCCGGCCCGCGGCTGGACGCCGACTACGTCGTGCTCGCCACCGGCTCGACCGGCCCGTTCCCGAGCCGCACCGAGGGCGCCGACCGCAACGCGGCGGCTCAGCGGCTCCTCGATCTGCACGACTCGCTCGATCGGGCCTCCAGCGTGCTGCTGCTCGGGGCCGGGGCGATCGGCCTCGAGTTCGCCGGGGAGATCGCGGCCGCCTGGCCGGGCCGGCCGGTGACCGTCGTCGACCCGGCGCCCGAGTTGCTCGGTGGCCGGTTCCCCGTCGAGCTCCGCTCCGAGCTGGCCCGGCAGTTGGACGAGCTAGGCGTACGGGTCCTTCTCGGCACCAAGCTCGACACCCCGCCCGGCATCCCGGCCGGGACGGTGCGCCCGTTCACGGTGACGACCGGCGACGGCGAGGTGCTCGCGGCCGACCTGTGGTTCCCCTGCTACGGCAGCGAGGTGCCGAGCTCCTACCTCGGCGCCGAACTGGCCGCGGCCCGCCGGCCCGACGGCCGGCTGGCGGTCACCGAGCACCTGCGGGTGACCGGGCACGAGCGGGTCTTCGCGGTCGGCGACCTGAACGGCACCCCGGAGCTGAAGACCGGCCGCGCCGCCGACGCCCAGGCCGAGGTGGTAGCGGCCAACATCCGGGCTCTGATCGGGGGCGGGCCGCTCACCGCATACGAGCCGTTCCCGGACGGGATGATTCTCACGCTGGGCCCGGCCGGGGGCGCCGGTTACGCCCCCGAGTTCGGCCTGTTCGGCGCCACGGAAACCGCTCAGTTCAAGGGCACCTTCCTGCTCGACCACTATCGGGCGAAGCTGGGCGCCTGACCCGCGTACAGGTCCAGACCGATCAGTGCCGCGCGAAGCGCTGGCCACCGGCCGGGCGATGATCGCCCGGCCGGTGGCGACTCCGGCCGCCACCCGGTCGACCACACCCGAGGCGACGACGTGGCAGCCGCCCTCGGTGCCCTCGTCGGGGTCGGGCCCGGCCGGTGAGCACCGTGACCCCGGCCGGTGAGCACCGTGACCCCGGCCGCGACGGCCCGGGAACCCCTACGCGGCCGGGATGTCCACCTCGATCTCGTTCGAGAGGGTGAATCCGTCGCAGAGTTCGAGGTCGTCGCCGCTCCAGAAGCGGCCCGGGTCGTACCAGTTGGGCTGCCGGCCACGCGGCAGCAGACCCATGTCCTCATAGGTCACCGCGACGACCTCGGCGCAGTACGCGGTCTCCAGCGCGGCGTCGGTGGCCGGGCCCTTGCCGCCGCGCACCCGCCACCGCGGCCGGATCTGCGGCACCCGGCCGCGGACCCACCGCCAGGCGAGCTGGGCCGAGGACGGGAAGGGTGTGCCGTCGAGGCGGGCCACGGTCTTGAGGGCCCTGTCCTCCATCGCCTGGTCGACGCCGGGCTCGAGCTGGCGCAGCCAGCCGCGCTGACCGTAGCGGAGGCCCCAGACGGTCACCGCGTCGCGCAGGTCGTGCAGCTGGACGCCGCGCTGGAACGTCCCGGACCACAGGTCGGGCAGGGAGCGGCCCAGCTCGGCGTGCCACATGAGTGGCGGCATGTCCTCGACGACGATCGACATGCCGACGTGGTTGACCGGGCTGTTGGTCAGCGTCTGGATCGCGCGATCGGCGCCCGTGCGCCCGCGGAAGATCCAGATGTCGCCCGTCCGGGTCAGATCGATGGCCTCATCGAGGCTTAAGGCGGCGTCCACGTGTCTATCCTCAGGTAATGCGTTGGTGGAAAGTAGTGGGATTGGCCGGCCTGGCGGGCGTCGCGGCGACCGGGGCGGTGGTGGCCCGGGCCGAGCGCAAGCGCCGGCAGTACACCCCCGACGAGATCCGCGACCGGTTGCACCAGCGGGTCGCCGAGGCGGCCGAATCAGACGACATCAGTATCGCGGAGTAGCGACCACAAGCCGGCCCCGTCGGGCGCCGAGAACCAGGTCTTGCCGCCGGAGCCGACCGCCTCGGGGTCGCCGGACGGGCCGGGGATCGCGCCCGCCAGCACCGACTGGGTGGGCGACAGCTGCCGGATCGCGACGGCGGCCACGTTGTCCGGGTGGGCGTGTGCGAACTCGGAGTAGATCTCCTGGTCGTGCTGCCCGTCGTCGCCGATCAGCAGCCAGCGGATCTTCGGGAACTCACGGGAGAGCCGCTGGAGCGTCGAGCGCTTGTGTTCCTGACCGCTGCGGAACCACCGGTCGGGCGTAGGACCCCAATCGGTGAGCAGCAGCGGGCCCGCCGGGTAGAGATGGCGTGACAGGAAGCGGGTCAGCGTGGGGGCCACGTTCCAGGCGCCGGTCGACAGGTAGAAGACCGGAGCGCTGGCGTTCGCCGCGACCAGCCGCTCGTAGAGCACGGCCATGCCGGGCACCGCCATGCGCGCGTGCTCGTCGAGGACGAACGTGTTCCACGCTGCGAGCAGCGGACGCGGCAGGGCGGTGACCATGACCGTGTCGTCGATGTCGGAGATGACGCCGAAGCGGCATTCCGGGTCGACCACGCGGATCGGCGCCTCGGCCGGGGCCGCGCCCTCGGTGAACAGCCGCACGCTGCCCCAGCCGGGCTCGAGGTCACCCTTGACCCGGGTGTCGATGTAGCCGCTGCGGTCGGTGCGGGTCTCGGTGATGCTGTCGCCGATCTGGATCTTCACGACGGCGTTGTTGACCGGCGAATTGGTGAAGCTGCGCCAGCCGCGCACCTTTTCCAGCCGCTTGGCCGTGGGCGTGCCCCGCGTCAGCACGACCCGCCCCATCACGCGCGCCCAGCCGGGCGCGCCGTATCCCGTGTACGCGGTGATCACCGGACGCCAGCCCCGATTGCGCAGGCGGCGCTCGATGATCTCGTGGAAGGCGTCCTCCACCCGCGCAGCCCGATGCATCCGAACCACGGGCGCCTGCCCGGCCGCCGGAGTTGATGCCACGCTCTGGCCCCCTGATTTCCTCACTCGGCGGTCATCCTGCCCGGTTACGGTACCCGGACAACCTGACAACCGCGGGCGAACGGTAGCCGCTCCACACACGACGTTCAGGCGACGGCTTTGGTCAGGGCCGGCATCTCGGTCGTCGCCCACTGGTCGGCGAACCATTGATCGTCGGCGACGATCCGCCCCGCGACGCCGGCGCGGACCAGCGCCGCCGCAGCCTCGGCGCGCAGGCTGCGCAGCGCCTCGGCGGCCAGTTCGGACTCGTGCCAGGCCGCCTGCTCCTGCTTCTGGGCGTTCTCGTACTGCGACAGGCGGTGCGCGCGGACGGCGTTCAGCAGCAGCCCCTGCTGCACTACCGGGTGCAGCCGCGGGTTCCAGCCCCGGTGCGCGAGCACGTCGTTGAGCTGCTCGATCGAGATCTCGCGGCGGCGGCAGGCGGCGGTGGCCGCACTGTGCAGCCAGCGCTGACGGTCGGCGTTCTCGCCCGGTTTGCGGCGTCGGCTCATCAGCGGGAAGGCGGCGGCCCGTGCACCCTCGCGGGCCAGCCGGTCGGCCTCGTCGTAGGCCAGCCAGGCCGCGTCCACCTGTTCCTGCGCGGCG
The DNA here is from genome assembly GCF_023717965.1 of Paractinoplanes hotanensis. Taxonomy (NCBI): domain Bacteria; kingdom Bacillati; phylum Actinomycetota; class Actinomycetes; order Micromonosporales; family Micromonosporaceae; genus Paractinoplanes; species Paractinoplanes hotanensis. Next base: position 11,841 of record NZ_JAMQOL010000065.1, read on the forward strand.
GCCCATTCGGCGCGCAGGCGGGTGGCGGTGGCCGCGGCACGTTCCGCCGCGACGGCGACCTCGCCGGCGAAGCGGAGGGCGTCGGCCTGGGGGCCGGTGAGCGGCGGTGCGGGCGCCTTGATCGGCAGGGACACCAGGGCCCCGGCCAGGCCGACAGCGAGCAGGATGACGACCCACAACGCTGCAGCGTAGGGAAGGGAGACGAAGAAGCTCTGCACAGCGGATTCCATCGCAACCTCACAGGACGCGGCTTACCCCTTTGTTGAAGCTGTGAAGACCGGCCCTTCGGCCGCGGGCGGGTTTCCCCGCCGATGCTGCGCTCTCGCGGTCAGCGAAGAGGCGGACCACGTACGGCGTAGGTGCGCACCGCAAGGCCGGAGATCAGGACGATCGCCGCGACCGTGGTCAGCAGCGCCACCGCCGGAGCCATCGGCGCCGCCACAACCAGCATCACCCAGTGCGCCGACAACCCGCGCGGGCTGCTCAGCGACTCGACGCCTGCGGCCGCCTCGGCAGGCGACGATTCGGTCTGCGCGGCGGCACCAGCCGACGCCGTTCCCGGCTGGCTCTGCGCGGCGGCCGAAACCGCTGTCGGCTCGGTCTGCGCGGCGACTACGGCCGGCTCGCTCTGCACGGCCACTACGGCCGAAGCCGGCGCGGGGTCCGCGGGTGTGAGGTGGGCGGGTGTGAGGTGGGCGGGTGTGAGGTGGGCGGCGAAGGCCAGCGCGAGCATGGCGAGGCCGGTGAGGAAGCGCAGCAAGCGGTGCCCGTCCCAGTCCCCGGGAAGCACACGCGCCACGTTCGTCACACCGACCAACCTACCGTTTCGACCCGAAACGCGCAGCGCTCCTCCGAGTTACGGCCGTTCCCCCAGAAATCCCCCGGACAGGCGAAAGGCGCCGCAAGCGGCGCCTTTCGAGGGGTTGCTCTTACTTACTGGGTTCCGGTACGTCGACTACTTACTGGGTTCCGGTACGTCGACGTCGCACGAGACCTTCGGGTTGACGCCCATCCAGTTGAGCGGGCCGGCGATCGTCGTGACGGCGATCGTGCTGAACTCGGCACAGCTGGTGTCGCTGGTGTCGGAAAAATAGCCGCGCTCGTAGGCGGCGACGCCACCGAGCACGAGCCAAATGATCAAAAGCAGCCCGCCGATCGAGCCTGCGCGCATTGGGGGCCTCCTGTGTCGTGGGGATGCCCACCGATACCCAGAATCGTTCAACCTCTAAACGAGACAGCTTCGGCGCGGCCCGCTCTGCCCGTTCAGGCCTTCACCGCCTGCAGCGTGTAGGTGTGCGGTAGCCGGTCGGGCCGGTCGATCAGCTGCCATTCGTTGTCCTGCACCTCGGCCATCTGCCCACCCGGCAGGGCCTCCCACGGCACGGTCTTGTGTTCGACCAGGCCGGTCAGCGTGAGGCCCGCGTCCAGTACGGCGGTGACGGTCTCGCCCAGGCCGTGGTTCCACTCGTGCGTCGTGTTGTGGGTGAAGGCGGTGTCCTTGGCGGCATAGCTGCCCTCGTCCTCGTAGACCTGCGGCTTCTCGGTCTCGAAGTACGGCTCCTGCAGCGCGAGCACACCGTCGGTGCGGTCGTAGTCGAGCGACCACAGCACCGGATGCCCCTCGCGGATGAACAGCCGGCCGCCCGGCCGCAGCAGCGCGGCCACGGTCTGCGCCCACTTCCGGATGTCGGGCAGCCAGCACAGCGCGCCGACCCCCGTGTAGACGAGGTCGTAACCGTCACCGACCGCGTCGACCGCGTCGTAGACATCGGACTGGACGAAGCGGACATCCTGCCCGGCCAGCTCGGCGATGCGCCGAGCCTCGTCGAGGGATTTCGGCGAGAAGTCGACGCCGGTCATGGTGGCGCCGAGGCGGGACAGCGACACCGTGTCGGTGCCGATGTGGCACTGCAGGTGCACGCCCCGCAAGCCGGAGATGTCGCCCAGCAGCGGAACATCGAACCGGACCACGGCACTCAGATGGCCGGGGTCGGCGAAGCGCTGCACTTTGTAGTCGGACGAAGCCGCGTGCGCCGCCGCGCGATCGTCCCAGGCTGCACGGTTCACGTCACGGTAGTCGGTCATCCGGGCACGATATTCGTTCACCGATGTCAGCGGCTTAGGTTTTTGGTTTCGCCTGAGGTTGGATGGCAGTTCGGGACGCGGTCGAACGGCGGGGGTGCGGGGTTTGGAGACCAGGCGTACGACGGTGCGTGATGTGCGCCGGGCGAACCGGTCCAGCCTGCTCACCGACCTCTTCCACGGCGGGCTGCAGAGCCGGCAGCAGCTGGCCGCGAGCACGGCGCTGAGCCAGGCGAGCGTCAGCAACCTGGTCGGCGAGATGATCGAGGAGGGACTGGTCGAGGAGGCCGGCCTGGTCGGCTCGGACGGTGGGCGCCCGCGCGTGCTGCTGCGGGTGCGGCCCGGCTACCGGTACGTGGTGGGCGCCGATGTGGGCGAGACCCGGGTGCTGGTCGAGCTGTACGACCTCGAGATGACCCGCCTGGCCGCGGTCACGCTCACCCACGACGACGGCCCCGAGCAGGTCGCCGGCCGGCTGCTGAGCGGCCTGCGCACGGTGCTCGACGAGGCCGGGGTCGCGCCGCGCGACGTGCTCGGCTTCGGCGTCGGGGTGCCGGGCGTGGTCGGGCAGGACGGCGTGGTCGACTCGCAGTCGACGGGCTGGGACGCCGTCCCGCTGGGCGACATGCTGCGGGCGGGCACCGAGGTGCCGATCTTCGTCGAGAACGGCGCGAAGACGCACGGGCAGGCCGAGATGTGGTTCGGCGCGGGGCGCGGGGCCCGGCACGTGGTCGTCGTCATGACCGGTCTGGGTGTGGGCGCGGCCGTGGTGATGGACGGGCGCAGCTACTACCGCGGGGCCAACAGCAACGCCGGCGAATGGGGGCACACCACGCTGGTGTACGACGGCGACGAGTGCCGGTGCGGGGCGCGGGGCTGCCTCGAGGCGTACATCGGGTCGGACCGGATCACCCGGCGCCTGGCCGACGCCACCGGCGAGGCGTACTCGAAGGAACTGTTGCCGCGGCTGCTGGCGACGGCCGACCTGCCGGCGGCGGCCGCGCGGGTCTTCGAGCAGACCGCCGGCTATCTGGGCGCGGGGCTGGCCGACCTGATCAACCTGTTCAGCCCGGAGCGGATCGTGCTGGGCGGAGTCACGGGTTCGGTGTTCGGCGCACGGTTCCTGCCCGAGATCCGGGCCGCCGCGGCTCGCCACGCGCTGCGACGGCCGTACGCGCAAACCACCATCACCATCTGCGAGCTCGGCGTCGACGCGGTGGCGATGGGCGCCGCGACCCTGCCGATCGCGCAGCTGCTGGCCGAGGGCGCCCTGCCCGACCAGGCCGAGCAGGTGCTCGCCTTCACCCCGCGCCAGCGCCGCCCGGGGGAACGAACGCGACGCTGAACCACTGCGCCAACGCCGCCCGGGGGAACGTGACCCCGAACCACCGCGCCAACGCCGCACCCCAACAAAGAAACGAACGCGACGCCGAACCACCGCGTCAGCGCCGCACCCCAACAAAGAAACGAACGCGACGCCGAACCGCCGCGCCAACGCCGCACCCCGACAAGAGAACGAGCGCGACGCTGACGCGGAAGGGGTTCAGGCTCGCAGGGCGGCGATCGAGTCGCGGAACCAGAGGGCGCTCTGCTTGGGCGTGCGCTCCTGCGTCTCGTAGTTCACGTGCACGATGCCGAACCGCTTGGCGTAGCCCTCGGCCCACTCGAAGTTGTCGAGCAGCGACCACGCGAAGTAGCCACGCACGTCCGCGCCCTGCTCGCGGGCGGCCGCGACGGCCGCGATGTGCGAGGCGAGGTATTCGGTACGGTCGTCGTCGGCCACGTAGCCCGTCGCGTCCGGCTGGTCGTCGAAGGCGGCGCCGTTCTCGGTGATCACCATGGGCAGGCCCGGGTAGTCACGGTGCAGGCGCACCAGCAGCTGGGTGAAGCGCTCCGGGGTGATCGGCCAGCCCATCGCCGTACGGGCCGTGTCGGGAAGCACGGAACGCACGACCGGCTCGCCGTTCGCGTCCTGGGTGCGGCCCTGCTCGTCGGTGCCGGCGAAGTCCTGTCCGAAGTAGAAGTTGACGCCCAGGGTGTCGATCGGCGTCGAGATGATCTCGAGGTCGCCGTCCTGGACCGGCATCGCCGAGCCGCGGGCGGCCAGGTCCTCGACCATGTCGGCCGGGTAGGCGCCCTTACGCAGCGGGTCGAGATAGAGCCGCAGCCCCATGCCGTCGGCCCGCCGGGCGGCGTCACGGTCGGCCTCGGTGTCGCCGTGCGGGTCGGCCGTGCCCATGTTCAGCGTGATGCCGTAGTTGTGGCGACGGGTCTCGGCGGCCCGCATCCGCTGCGTCGCCAGGCCGTGGCCGAGCAACAGGTGGTGGGTGGCGGCGAGCGAGGCGTCGAAGTCCTTGCGACCGGGCGCGTGCACGCCGACGTTGTAACCCAGCCAGGCCGAGCACCACGGCTCGTTCAGCGTCGTGAACGTGTCCACCCGGTCGCCGAGAGCGTCGAAGACCAGCATCGCGTAGTCGGCGAACCGGTAGGCGGTGTCGCGGTGGGGCCAGCCGCCCGCATCCTCCAGCTCCTGCGGCAGGTCCCAGTGATAGAGCGTGACCCAGGGGGCGATCCCGTTCTCGAGCAGTTCGTCCACGAGCCGCTCGTAGAAGCCGAGACCGGCCGGGTTGGCCGGGCCGCGGCCGCCGGGCTGCACCCGCGGCCAGGCCACCGAGAACCGGTAGCTGTCGACGCCGAGGCCCTTCATCAGCGCGACGTCCTGGGGCATCCGGTGGTAGTGGTCGCAGGCCACATCGCCGTTGTCGGCGCCGACGACGGCGCCGGGCACCCGCGAGAAGGTGTCCCAGATGGACGGCGTGCGGCCGTCCTCGTCGTGCGCGCCCTCGATCTGGTACGACGCCGTCGCCACGCCCCAGACGAACTTCGGTGGCAGGCCGGTGGCGAGGGGGATCCGGGTGGTGGTGGGGTTCATGACACTCCAGTGAGGCGGCGCAGCCTTCAGTCGGGTTCAGGGCGGCGGTGGGGTGGTTGGATGGGGGCCGGTCCGCGCGAAGGAGAGCGGACCGGCCCCGTTTTCATCCGACGGGTTGCTCCGTGGGATGCAGCCAGCACGCGACGGAACGTGCGGCTCCGTCCGGGGTGTCGGGGCGGCCGAGCACCGGGATGTGCGGAGCGCACGGCTCGAACGCCTGGGGACAGCGAGGGTGGAACGAGCAGCCGCTGGGCATTGCGGCCAGGTCCGGGGGTGAACCCGGGATGCCGGTCAGCTCGCGGCGCGGCCCGCGCAGGGCGGGGAACGAGCCGAGCAGACCCTTCGAGTACGGGTGCAGAGCGTCCCGGTAGATCGTGGCCGCCGGCGCCTGTTCGACGATCCGGCCGCCGTACATGATGGCGATCCGGTTCGAGAACTCGACCAGCAGCGACAGGTCGTGCGTGATGAAGATGACCGAGAACCCGAGCCGCTCGCGCAGGTCGATCAGCTGGCCCAGGATCTGCCGCTGCATCACCACGTCGAGGGCGGTGGTCGGCTCGTCCATGATCACGACCTGCGGCTGCAGGATGAGCGCCATGCCGATCATGACGCGCTGGCGCATGCCGCCCGAGAGCTGATGTGGGTACGCGTCCATCCGGTCGGGCGAGATGCCGACGAGCTTGAGCATCTCGCGGGCCCGGGCGCTGCGGCTGTGCTCGCTCATCCTGGGCTCGTGCGCCCGGAGCACGTCGGTCAGCTGAGTCGAGATCTTGTGCACCGGGTTGAGCGAGTTCATCGCGCCCTGGAACACGATCGCCGTCTCGGCCCACCGGAACGCGCGCAACGCCTTGTCCGAGAGGCCGAGAACGTCGTACGCGTCGCCCTTCTCGGGGTGATAGATCACCTCGCCGCCGGTGATCACACCCGGCGGGGCGAGCAGCCGGGTCAGACCGTAGGCCAGGGTCGACTTGCCGGAGCCGCTCTCGCCGGCCAGGCCGAGCACCTCGCCCCGGTGCAGGGTCAGGTTGACGTCGCGGACCGCGCGGACGGCCCGCTCACCGAGGCCGTACTCGACGTTGAGGTTGCGAATCTCGAGGACGGGTTCCATTACTTCGCCACCTCTCGGGCCACCGGCGTCGCGCCGTCCGTGTTGATGGGGATGGGCCGGGCCCGGGTGTGCGGCTCGGCCGAGTTCGACAGCACGGGGGTGAACCCGATCCGCATCCGTACGGTGCCGCCGGAGGCCGTCTTGAGCTTGGTCTTGCCGGCGCTGCGCAGCCGCGGGCTGACGAACTCGTCGATCGCGAAGTTGATCAGCGAGAGCGCCGTGCCGAGGAAGGCGATGGCCAGACCGGCCGGCACGAACCACCACCACGCGCCCTGGGCGAGCGCCTGCTGGCCCTGCGCCCAGAACAGGATCGTGCCCCAGTTCCAGCCGGCGGCCGAGACGATGCCGATGAAGGCCAGGGTGATCAGCGACAGCACCGCGAAGATGACCGTGCCGATGAACCCGGAGGCGATCACCGCGGTGAGGTTGGGCAGCAGCTCGAAACCGACGATGCGCCAGGTCTTCTCGCCGGTGGCCCGGGCCGCCTCGATGTAGTCGCGCCGGCGCAGCGACAGCGTCTGGGCGCGCAGCACCCGGGCGTTCCACGACCACGACGTGAGGCCGATGATCAGGGCGATCAGCAGGTTGCTGGCACTGTCCAGGATGGAGGTGATAATGATCATCAGCGGGATGGCCGGGATCACCAGGAACACGTTGGACAACGCCGACAGGGTGTCGTCGGTCTTGCCGCCGAGGTAGCCGGCGGTGATGCCGATGATCACTGACAGCACGGTCGCGATGGCGCCGGCCAGGATGCCGACGAACACCACGGGCCGGGTGCCGTCCAGCACCTGGCTGAACACGTCCTGACCGAGGTGGGTGGTGCCGAACCAGTGGTCGGCCGACGGCGGCTGGATCAGGTCGTTGCTGCGCGCGTCCGGGTCGTACGGCGTGATCCACGGCCCGATGATCGCGAACAGGACGTACAGGCCCAGGATGAGAAGGCCGAAGGCCGCCTTCTTGTTCTTCAGGAACAGGAACCGCTGCCGCTTGGCCTTGCCCGGCTTGACGCCCTCCGGCGCGGCCATCGCCCCCTTGCCGGGGATGACCTGGGCGGTGCTCGAGGTGGGGATCGTCATCGCTCAGCCCTCCTTGCGGGTACGCGGGTCGAGGAGCAGGTACGCCAGGTCGGCCAGCAGGTTGGCCACCAGCACCGAGATCGTGATGACCAGGAAGATGCCCTGCATCAGCGGATAGTCCTTGGCCCCGAGCGCCTGCAGCAGGATGAACCCGAGCCCGGGGTACGAGAACACGATCTCGACCAGCAGCGTGCCGCCGACGATGAAGCCGAGCGACAGCGCGAAGCCGGAGATGTTGGGCAGCAACGCGTTGCGGGCGGCGTAGCTCACCGCGACCCGGCGCTCGGAGAGACCCTTGGCGTGTGCGACGGTGATGTAGTCCTCGGACGCGACGGTCACCATCATGTTGCGCATGCTGAGGATCCAGCCGCTGACCGACGAGATCAGAATGGTCAGCGCGGGCAGCAGGCTGTGCTGCAGGGCGCTCGGGATGAAGTACTGGTCCCAGGCCGGAATGAGGGACGAGTCGAAGCCGCCGGACGACGGGAAGAAGCTGCCCGGGCCGGTCAGCAGGTAGATCGCGATGATGCCGAGCCAGAAATAGGGCACCGACGAGAAGAACGTGGTGACCGGCAGCAGGCCGTCGGTCCACGAGCCGCGCCGCCAGCCGGCCAGCACGCCCAGGCTGGTGCCGATCAGGAAGCTGATCACCGTGGTGATGCCGACCAGCAGCACGGTCCACGGCAGCGCATCGGCGATGATCTGCGACACCGGCGATGGGAAGAAGGTGAAGGACAGCCCCAGGTCGCCCTGGAACAGCTGCTTCCAGTAGTCGATGTACTGCGCCCACAGGCCCTTGTTCTCGTCCAGTCCGAACAGGACGTAGAGCGAGTTGATGGCCTCGGTGCTGAGCTGGCCCCGGAACTTGGCGATCAGCGACTGCACCGGATCGCCGGGCACGAGCCGCGGGATGAAGAAGTTCAGGGTGATCGCGGCCCACAAGGTGAACAGGTAGAACGCGATGCGCTGCAGGAAGTACCTCACGCCGCCACCCCCGGCTGCTGGGCGGCCACGGTGGCCTCGTCGTAGAGCCAGCAGGCAGCCCAGTGGCCGGGCTTGTCGCCGATCTCGAGGCGGATCGGCAGGTCGGTCTCGCACCGCGGCATGGCCATCGGGCAGCGCGGATGGAACCGGCAGCCCGAGGGCGGGCGGATCAGGCTCGGCGGCTCGCCGTTGCCCCGGTCCTCCTCCAGCGGGTCGGCGTCGGCGGCCAGCCGGTCGGGGTCGGGCGCCGAGTCGATCAACAGCCGGGTGTAGGGGTGCGCGGGGGTCTGGGTGACGGTCTCGCTGTCGCCGCCCTCGACCATCCGGCCCGCGTACATCACCAGGGTGTCGTCGGCGAAGTAGCGCGCCGAGGCGATGTCGTGGGTGATGTAGAGGATGGCCAGGTTCAGCCGTTCCTTGAGGTCGCGCAACAGGTTCAGCACGCCGAGTCGGATCGAGACGTCCAACATGGACACCGGCTCGTCGGCCAGCAGCGCCTCGGGGTCGGCGCCGAGCGCGCGGGCGATGGCGACACGCTGCCGCTGCCCGCCGGAGAGCTCGTGCGGGAACTTGTCGAGGTAGCGCTCGGGCGGGGTGAGGCTGACCCGGGTGAGCAACTCGCGCAGCGCGTTCTCGAGATCCTCGTCGGTCTTCCCGGCGTTGTGGTGGATCTTCAGCGCGCGGGTGAGGTGATAGCGGATGGTGTGCACGGGGTTCAGCGAGGCGAACGGGTCCTGGAAGATCATCTGGACCCGGGCCGCGTAAGCCCGGAACGCGCTACCGCCCTTGACCGTGATCGTCTTGCCGTGCAGCTGGATGTCGCCGGCCGTGCGCGGATAGAGCTGGGCGAGCAGACGGGCCACCGTGCTCTTGCCCGAGCCGGACTCGCCGACCAGCGCGACCACCCGGCCGCGCCGCAGGGTGATGTGCACGTCGTCGACGGCGTGCACGGCCGTCCGTTCCTTCGAGAACAGCTGGCGCAGCCCGCGGCGTACGGGAAAGTGCTTGGTCAGGCCGATCGCCTCGAGCACCACCTCGGCTGTGCCATTACCGATGCCTGGTCCTCCGGACGGCACGGAGGGCCCGGGCCGGTTGGAGGGCGCCTTCGCGTCCTGAGTCATGCCGGGATTCCTTCGTCTCAACGGCGGGGCACCGCTCCCGCCCGGCGGCACGGGCGGGAGCGGCGTCCACGATCAGGAGTTGGCGGGCTTCAGCTTGCCGATGATCAGCGACACGTACGGCTGGGTCGGCTGCGCGCCCGAGTACGGGTCCGCGTCCGTCGGCCATCCGGTCCAGTTCTTGTCGCTGTAGGCAGCGCCGACGTTGTCCGCGCCGACCGGGAACATCGGGGCCTGCTCCACGAAGACCTTCTGGATCTGGTTCATCGCGGTGGTGCGGGCCTCGTCGCTGGTGGCGTTCTTGTACGCGGTCAGCGCGGCGGTCGCCTCGGCGCTCTTGAAGCGCCCGAAGTTGCCCTGCTGAGCGGCGGTGCCGATCGGCTTGAGCAGGTCGCCGTCCATCACGGTCTGGTAGATGTCGTACGGCGTGGCGCCGCCGTTCGTCCACCGCATCGAGGCCTCGAACGCGCCCGTCTGCACGTTCTTGTCCCAGACGTCCTGGTTGGGCTTCTCGACCGTCGCCGCGATGCCGATCTCGGCGAAGTTGCTCTTGATGATCTCGAGCGAGGTCTGGTAGTCCGACCACGGCGCGGGGTCGCTGAGCTTGATCTTGACCGGCTTGCCGGACGGGTCGCTGAGCACCTTGCCGTTCAGCTTGTAGCCGGCGCTCTGCAGCAGGGCCTTGGCGCCCGCCACGTCGTTCGAGAACTCCTTGCCCTTGTACTCCGGGGCGATGAACGCGTCACCGGCGCCCGGCGGCAGGCCGGTCACGCTCTTGATCTCCGGGTGGAAGTACGAGGCCTCGGCCTGGGTGAAGATGTCGGTCCGGTTGATCACCATGTTCATCGCCTGACGCAGCTTCACGTCGTCGAACGGCTTGATCGTGGTGTTGATGTAGAGGCCGTGGATGCCGAGGACGCCGGGCGCCCACACCTTGTGGTGCTCCGGGTCCTTGTCGATGAACGTCGCCTTCGGGTTCGGCAGGAAGACGAACGACCACTCGGCGTCGCCGTTGGCCAGCGCGGTGCCCTGGGCGTTGTTGTCGGCGTAGGAGACGTAGCGCAGCTCCTTGACCTGCGGCACCGTGCCCCAGTAGCCCTCGGTGCGCACGGACAGCGTGACGCCGGCCTGGGTGAAGGACTTCAGCGTGTACGGACCCGAGCCGACCGGGGTCTTGTTGACGTCCGTGGCGGGGTCGCTGATCTTCTCCCAGATGTGCTTGGGCACGATCGGGGTGCTCGCCATGATCTTGTTCTGGTTGACGAACTGCGGCGTCTTGAAGGTCACCTTCACGACGTTGCCGGCCACCGTGATCTGGTCGAACGGGATGGCGTTCTGGTTGAGCGCCTCGTTGCTCTTCAGCAGGTTGAACGTGTACGCCACGTCCTCCGCGGTGAGCTTCTGGCCGTCGGACCAGGTCGCGTTGTCACGCACGGTGACCTCGGCCGACTTGTAGTCGTCGGCCCACTTGACCGCGCTGGCCAGCCACGGGATGGCGGGCTCGGCCGGCCGCACCGGGTTCCACTGGGTCAGCGGCTCGTAGATCATCCACTTGTAACCCAGGGCGTTGGCCGACGACGTGCCGGCGAACGGGTTGTGGTTCTCGGTCTGCGTGCCGTTCGGCATGCCGATCTTGAGGAAGTCGACCGACGACTTGTTCGCGTTGTTGGCGTTGTCGGCGTTGGGCGAGTCGCCGCACGCGGCCAGTCCGCCCGTGGCGAGCACGCTCGCCACGGCGACCGCGAACAGTTTCCTTCTCTGCATCGCGAAAATCTCCTCGGGGTGACGGAATCAGGTTTCAATCGGGTGAGAGGGCGTGCGCTATCGCGGCGCCGGCCCTGATTTCTGGCCGGCCCCGGGGTGTTCTGCTTGTTTAAGCCACTGTGGAGGGTCGAGTGGTGAAGGTGGTGGGGATGATCGTGGGACGGTTGGGCAGGGGTGTGCCCTCGAAGTGGGCGAGCAGCGTGCGAGCCGCGGCCTCACCCATCTCGCGCAGGGGTTGATGCACGGTCGTCAGCGGCGGCTGGGTGTGCGCCGCGGTCGGTATGTCGTCGAAGCCGACCACCGCCACGTCCTGCGGGATGCGGCGGCCCGCGTCGAGCAGCGCCTGCATCGCGCCGATGGCGGCGAGGTCGTTGTGAGCGAACACGGAGTCGAACTCCACTCCGGACTTGATCGCGGCCTGCACGGCCTCGGCGCCGAGGGCGACCGTGAAGTCGCCCAGGGCCAGCCGGTCGGCGGCGATGGGGTGGCCGGCCTCGGCGAAGACCGAGGCGAAGCCGGCGTGGCGCTGCTGGGTGCAGCCGAAGCGCTCCGGCCCGGAGATCACGAGCGGCTTCGTACGCCCGATCTCGAGCAGGTGCCGGGCGGCCGAGCCCGCGCCGTCGTGCTGGGTGGTGCCGACGCTCGGGATCTCGCCCGAGGTCTGGTCGCGGTCGTCGATGAGCACCACCGGCAGGCCGCGGCGGTGCAGCGTGGCGATGTAGTCGAGGGTGCCCTCGGGCTCGATGACCAGCAGCCCGTCGAACGACTTGGCCGACACCTGCGCCCCGAACTGGCGCATCGACTCCTCGCCGCGGTTGCAGGTGAACAGCAGCAGGCCGTAACGCTCCGTCTCGAGCACGTCGACCGCGCCCTGGATGACGTCGCCGATCCACGGCCAGGTGAGCGACGGCACCAGCATGCCGACCACCCGGGTGCGCCCGCGGGCCAGCCCGACGGCCCGGGAACTCGGCACGTAGCCCAGCTCCTCGATCACCGCACGGACCCGCGCGGCGGTCGATTCGTCCAGCTCACCCTTGCCGTTGAGCACCCGGGACACGGTCGTCTTGCTGACCTTCGCCCGGGCCGCCACATCGGCGATGGTGATTGGCACTGGTCCTCCTGACGTGTCACCACTTCATTGCGGCCGGATTTCGGAACCGGTTTCGGAAGCGGTTTCGGCAGTTAACGCCAGTGAAGCCCGTCACGTCAACGGGACCTCTGAATTATTTAAGTTTCAGTGCGATAACACGCGGCCGGGCGCCCGGTTGCGCGGCGGTCAAATGCGGACCGGTGCGGACATCTCGTCAGCCACCTCGCCGGCCAGGTGCGGCAGAACAATGCCCAATGGGGCATCGATGTGGAGACCCGCGTACGGCTCGCCGCGCGTGACCCCGCGGTTGACGATCGCGACCCGGATGCCCTCCCTGACCGCGCGCAGCACAAACCGGCGGCCCGACATGACGGTCAGCGAAGAACCGAGAACCAGCAGCGTACGGGCGTTGCCGACGAGCGCGAAGCTGCGCGACACCCGCTCCGGCGGCACCGTCTCGCCGAAGTAGACGACGTCCGGCTTCAGCATGCCGCCGCAGCTCAGGCAGTCGACAACCGTGAATCGGTCGAGATCGGTGTCGTCGAGTTCGGCGTCGCCGTCGGCGTTGATGGCGACGGCCGCGGCGTCGAACGCCTGGTTGGCCTCGTCGAGGCGGGCGGCGAGGGCGTCACGGGCCGTCAGATCGCCGCAGTCCAGGCAGACGATGCGGGCCAGGTTGCCGTGCAGCTCGACGACGTCGCTCGCGCCGGCCGCCTGGTGCAGGCCGTCGACGTTCTGCGTGATGATGCCGTCGATCACGCCACAGCCCTGCAACGCGGCGACCGCGCGATGGCCGTCGTTCGGGAAGGCCTCACCGATCGTGCGCCAGCCCAGGTGCGACCGCGCCCAGTAGCGGCGGCGGGCGATCGGGTCGCGCGTGAACGCCTGGTAGGTCATGGGCGTGCTGCGCCGGGCCGACCCCGACGGGCCGCGATAGTCCGGAATGCCGGAGTCGGTGGAGAGCCCCGCGCCACTCAGAATCACCACGCCGCCCTCGGAGATCCACGCCCCGAGTTCGGCCACCTGCTCCACAACCTGTAAGTCCACGCAACAATGGTCCCTCGCCGGACCCGCCGCGGCTATCGTTACGCCGGTGAGCCTGCCCGGAGCCGTTCCCCACTCCCCCAACGGCCCGGCCGGTGCCGCCCAGCCCACTGCTGCCGGGCCGCCCACCGCCTGGTCCGCCGCCGCCCCGCACGACGCCGCTGGACTGCCCCTCGCCTCGTCCGCCGCCGCCTCGCACGACGCCGCTGGACTGCCCCTCGCCTCGCACGACGCCGCTGGACTGCCCGTCGCCTCGCACGACGCCGCCTCGCACGACGCTGCCGGAGTGGGAGCGGTTGCGGGTCTTGCGGGCCGAGGCGGAGTTCGCCTCCGTGCGCAAGGAGATCCGGGTTGCCTACGCCCTGTGGTGCGTGGTCGGCCTCATCGGTGGTCACCGGTTCTACCTGGGTGACACCGGCCGGTCGATCGCGATGCTGTTCACGCTGGGCGGCCTCGGCGTGTGGTGGCTGCTCGACGTGTTCTTCGTGGCCCGCCGGGTGCGCGCGGTCAACCGCACCCGCCGCGCCGCGATCATGGCCCGCCACGGTTTGATCGACGCCTGACCGAGCTCGCTCACGCGGCCACCTCGCGGAGCCACGGCTTGATCGACGCCGACCGCAGACCGCGCACGCGGCCACCTCGCGGAGCCACGGCTTGGTCGACGGCGGACCGCAGACCGCTTACGCCGGCACATCGCCGTGGCTGCTACTTGATCGACGCCTGCCCCGCTGGCACTCTCAGTGGCATGGGGTTGTTCACGCTTGGTGAGGCGCGGGACGAACTGAAGCGGTTGCGGCCCGTACTGGAAGAGATCGTTGCTCTGCGAGCGGACGCGGCCGAGCTCGGCGCCGTGATCGGGGCCGGCGGTCCCCCGACACCGCTGGGCGGGATGCCGGAATGGAAGGCGACCACCGCACGCCTCGACGACCTGATGATCGAGGTGCAGCAGACCGGCGCGGTGCTCAAGAGCCTGGCGCCGCTGCTCGTCGACTTCCCGGGCGAGGTGGACGGGGTCGACGCCGATCTCTGCTGGCTCGAGGGCGAGACCGACCTCGGCTGGTACCACCGCTCCGATCTGGGCTTCGCCGGACGCCGTCCGCTGCCGTAGGTCTGCTTCACAGCTGGGCCTCGCCGCGGCCCGACCGGCGACGAAGCGCTGCCTGCCTGACCTCGATGAGCGTCGAAGTGAGGGCCTGGGGTCAGCGCCGGGTGGACGGGCGTCGCCGCCGCGTTGCCGGCCGCGCCCTGCGAACCGTCCAGCTGTTGGATCTCGGCCCCGACACGACGGCAGCGGTCACACCGAGCTGAGCGCGCCCGGCGCCGGCCTGCGCACGGTGACGAACCGCGCGCAGGCCGGCATCTCAGCCGCGTTCGATGAGGTGGCCGACGATCTGCGGACCCATCAGGACGGCCTCGCCCGAGCCGTCGCGGCGGGCGTCCGGGTCGGGCAGGTCGATCGGGTCACCGGTGTTGCTGGAACCGACCGGCCGCGGACCGACCCAGGCCACCGTCAGCCGCGTCTCGCCCTTGAGGAACCGCTGGACGCGGACGCCGCCGGTCGCCCGGCCCTTGGCCGGGTAGGACGCGAACGGGCTGACCTTGACCTGGGTGCCGGTCGAGGTCACCACCATCGGCTCGCCGTGGTCGTGGTCGGCCGTGGCGACCGCGTTGAACGAGATCGCCTCGGCCCCGGCCGACAGGTTGACGCCGGCCATGCCGCCGCCCTTGAGGCCCTGCGGCCGCACGTTCTTGGCGGGGAAACGGAGCAACGCCGCGTCGGAGGTCACGAAGACCAGCGCCTCGGACCCGTCGGTCAGCCACGTGGCCTGCAGAACCTCGTCGCCCTCCTTGAGCGTGATCACCTCGAACTCGTCGGAACGCACCGGCCACTCGGGGGCGCACACCTTGATCACGCCCTGCCGGGTGCCCATCGCGAGGCCCGGCGAGCCGGCCGCGCCCAGCGGGGCCAGACCGACCACCTTCTCGCCCTTCTCCAGCGGGATCAGCTCGGACGCGGACATGCCGCCGCGGATCGACACCGTGCCCGACTGCTCGGGCAGCACCGGCAGCGGGAGCACATCGGTCTTGAAGGCGCGGCCCCGGTTGGTGACCAGCAGAATGCGACCCCGCGCGGTCGAGTGCACCACGGCCCGTACGGCATCGTGCTTGACCCGCCCGGACCGGCGCCGGGCCTCGGTGGCCTCCTCGCTCTCGGCCGCCGTCCGGGCGATGAGCCCGGTCGCCGAGAGGATGACCTGACACGGGTCGTCGGCCACCTCGAGCGGCCCGGCCGGCGCGGACGCGGCCAGCACCTCTTTCAGGTCGCCGTCGATCAGCGTGGTGCGCCGCGGCCCGCCGAACTCGGACGCCACCGCGGCCAGCTCGTCGGAGACCAGCTGCTGAAGCACGTCGAAGTTGTCGAGAATGTGGCTGAGCTCCGCGATCTCGTTCCGCAGCCGCTCCTGCTCGGTCTCGAGCTCGATGCGGTCGAAGCGGGTGAGCCGCCGCAACGGCGTGTCGAGAATGTAGGTGGCCTGGATGTCGCTGAGGCTGAACTCACTCATGAGCGCGGCCTTGGCCGACGCCGCGTCGTCGCTGCCCCGGATGATCGCGACCACTCGGTCGATGTCGATCAGCGCGATGAGCAGGCCGTCGACCAGGTGCAGCCGGTCCTGCCGCTTGGTGCGGCGGAATTCTGTGCGCCGGGTGACGACCTCGTAGCGGTGCTTGATAAATACCTCGAGCAGAGCTTTGAGCCCTAGAGTCTGCGGCTGACCGTCGACCAGCACCAGGTTGTTGATGCCGAACGACGTCTCCAACGGGGTCAGCCGGTAGAGGTCGGCCAGCAGTGCCTGCGGATTGACGCCGACCTTGCACTCGATGACCAAGCGGGTGCCGTGCTCGCGGTCGGTGAGGTCCTTCACATCGGCGATACCCACCAGCCGGGCCGCCTGTCGCTGGCCGCGCTTGGGCCCCGAAACGATCAGCTTGCCCTTCACCTCGTCGGTGATCGCCTCGATGATCTTCTCGGTACCGATGCCATACGGAAGTTCGGTGACCGTGATCGCCTGCCGCCCGCGCCCACCCTCGAGCAACCCGGTCTGCGCCCGGGCCCGCATGCGCACCACGCCGCGACCCGTCTCGTAGGCGCGCCGTACTTCGTCCAGCCCGAGCAACTGCCCACCCGTCGGCAGGTCGGGCCCAGGAACGAACCGCATCAAGGCGTCGAGGTCAGCCTCGGGATTCGTGATCAGATGCCGAGCCGCCGCCACCACCTCGCCGAGGTTGTGCGGGATCATGTTGGTCGCCATGCCGACCGCGATCCCCGACGTGCCGTTGACCAGCAGATTCGGGAAAGCCGCAGGCAACACCTTGGGCTCGAGGTCACTGCCGTCGTAGTTGGACTTGAAATCAACCGTTCCTTCGCCCAGCTCGCCGACCAGCAACATAGCCTCACGGGACATACGAGCCTCGGTGTACCTGCTCGCTGCCGGTCCATCGTCTAAAGATCCAAAATTCCCGTGCCCGTCGATGAGCGGGACGTTGAGCGAGAAATCCTGGGCGAGCCGGACCATCGCGTCGTAGATGGCCGTATCACCGTGCGGGTGGTAGCGGCCCATGCAGTCACCGACGACGCGGGCCGACTTCACGTAAGGGCGGTCCGGCCGGTGGTTCTGCTCGTACATCGACCAGAGGATGCGCCGGTGCACAGGCTTCAGACCGTCCCTGGCGTCCGGCAGGGCGCGGGAGTGAATGACCGAGTAGGCGTACTCCAGGTAGGAGTCCTCGACCTCGGTGACCAACGGATTGTCGAGAATTCGCGCTCCAGCCCGGTCGAAGGCGGCCAGGTCGGTCCGTTTGATGTCGTTCTTCCGGCGTGCCATGTTCCTTTTCCTTTCGGTACGCCGGTCAGGCGTCGATGGCCTCTTCGTCGATCCGGCCGGACGACTCGATGAGCCAGTTCCGGCGCGGTTCCACACGTTCGCCCATCAGCAGCTCGAGCACGCCCTCGGCGCGCTCGACGTCGTCGAGCGTGATCCGTCGGACCGTACGGGTGGCCGGGTTCATGGTCGTGTCCCACAGCTCCTCGGCGTCCATCTCGCCCAGACCCTTGAACCGCGGTACCGGTTTCACGACGGACTTGCCTTCCCGTTCCAGGCGCGCGACGGTGCTTTCCATCTCTTGCTGGGTGTAGGTGAAGATGGTCTCCGAGTTGCGGCCCTTGGTCACGACCTTGTGCAGAGGAGGCATCGCCGCGAACAGGCGGCCAGCCTCGATGACCGGACGCATGTACTTGGCGAACAGCGTGATGAGCAGCGTCCGGATGTGCGATCCGTCGACGTCGGCGTCCGCCATGATCATGACGCGGCCGTAGCGCAGCGCGGGCAGGTCGAACGTGCGGCCGGAACCCGCGCCGAGCACCTGCACGATGGCGGAGCACTCCGCGTTGTCGAGCACCTGCTGGAGAGTGGCCTTCTGAACGTTGAGGATCTTGCCACGGATGGGCAGCAGCGCCTGGTACTCCGACGAGCGGGCCATCCGGGCGCTGTTGTGGACGAACACACCCGCCTCGAGTGCGAAGTTGTGGTAGCCGTCCACGGTCAGGTCGTACACGTCCGCAGTCTCGGACAGCCGATCCACGGTCGTGACCGTGTGATTTACCGGAGCCGCGGCCTCACGCAGGTCGCGGTTGTCCGCCATCATCGCCGCGTGCAGCGCGATGTGCGCCTCGTGGGTCATAGGCCGCAGGTTGCGCGGGTCGTTGTTGCGCTTGTCGCAATCGATGTGGTGCCGGACCTTGCCGTTCGTGATGTTGTCGGTGCCGTTCCGCAGGTTGTGGCCGTCCGCGACGTAGTGGGTGTAGACCCACTCCTCACGGTCGTTCATCCACACCTTCTCGTAGCCGTTGAGGTTGTCGCCGGCCGACGTCGCCGACACCGACCGGTACAGAGGCATCAGCGAGTCGCCGGGGGCGAGGTGGTCGGCCCGGCGGTAGGAACCGTCACGCAAGCGGAACTGGTGGTCGGGAGTGCACCGGACCGATTCGCCATTGTCCAGCGTGACCCGCACCAGAGGGGCATCACGCTTGGTGAGCCGCGGTTCGACCAGCGGTACCACCACGACCCGGCCGGCCTTGTTTGTCGTATAGCCGAAGTGGGTGACGCCGCGCTGCCAGTCGGTGGCGAGATCGGCGAAGCTGCGCGGCGCACCGGAGGCCAACGCCACCAGCGTGTCGCCGGTGAAGCAGCCGAGCGCCGAGTCGCCCTCCACGATGAACAGCTCGGACTGGGCGATGCCGGTGGCGCGGCAGTCGACCAGCTTGGGCGGCATCGAGGCGCCCTCGAGGGCGGTCTTGCGGCGGGCCGCGTCCTTCTGCTGCTTCTGGGTGAGGCGGACGCGGGCGGCGTCGACCACCTTCTGCAGGACGGTGCGGGCCTCGGCCTTGGTCCTGCGGCCGTCGATCCACTCCTTGATGTGCGCCTCGACCAGGCCCTGGAGCACGCGGGTGATGCCGGCCGTGGACAGCTCGTCCTTGGTCTGGGAGGTGAACTGCGGCTCGGGGATGCGCACGTGGATGACCGCGGTCATGCCCTCGAGCAGGTCGTCGAGGACGGGCGGGTCTTCCTTGGGCTTGAGCAGGCCGCGCGTGTTGCGGATGGCCTCGGTCAGCGCTCGTACGAGGGCTCGCTCGAAGCCCTTGCGGTGGGTGCCGCCGTGCGTGTTGCGGATCGTGTTGGTGAAGCACTCGATCGTGCGCTCGTAGCCGGTGCCCCACCGGAAGGCGATCTCGACCTCGGCCCGGCGCTCGACGTTGGACTGCATCACGCCGTTGGCGTCGGCCGCGTTTTCCTTGTACGTCCCCTCGCCGTTGACCTGCAGCAGGCCGGAGACCGGCTTGTCGCCCGCGTGGGTCAGGAACTCGACCATGTCGGTGAGCCCGTGCGGGAAGTGGAAGGTCTCGTTCGTCGTCTCCTCGGCCGTCTCGTCGCGCAGCGTGTACATCACGCCGGGGACGAGGAACGCCGTGTTGCGCAGCTTGGCTCGGACGGCGTCGACGTCGAGCCGGGCGCCCGTCTCGAAGTACCGCGCGTCGTACCAGTAGCGGATGGACGTGCCGGTGGGCTCGCCGCGTTTCATCTTGCGG
Source organism: Paractinoplanes hotanensis (assembly GCF_023717965.1). Classification (NCBI taxonomy): domain Bacteria; kingdom Bacillati; phylum Actinomycetota; class Actinomycetes; order Micromonosporales; family Micromonosporaceae; genus Paractinoplanes; species Paractinoplanes hotanensis. The sequence continues at coordinate 31,187 of NZ_JAMQOL010000065.1, forward strand.
ACGACGCGCAGCCCGGACTCGGGATGAAAACGGGCCTGCGGGCCGGGACCGTCGAAGGAGCCGGGCACGCCGCGCTGGAACGAGATCTCGTGGACCTTGCCCTCGCGCTTGACGGTGACGTCGAAGCGCAGGGAGAGCGCGTTGACCGCGGAGGCGCCGACGCCGTGCAGGCCGCCGGAGGTCTTGTAGCCGGAGCCGCCGAACTTGCCGCCGGCGTGCAGGCGGGTGAGCACGAGCTCGACGCCGTTGAGGCCGGACTTGGTGTTGATGGCGGTCGGGATGCCGCGCCCGTCGTCGTCGACCTGCAGCGAGCCGTCGGCGTGCAGGATGACGGCCACCTTGGTGGCGTGGCCGCCGACGCCCTCGTCGGTGCAGTTGTCGATGATCTCGTTGGCGAGGTGGTTGATGCCCCGGCTGTCGGTGGAGCCGATGTACATGCCCGGGCGTTTCCGGACGGCGTCCAGCCCCTCCAGGTGCGTGAGGTCATCAGCCCCGTACAGGATCTCCGCGGTCACGAGGTGGCACTCCCGATCAGCCCAAGGTGGTGGTCAATTCGCGGCGAGCCTACCGGGGCCCCCCGACACTTCTGGTCAACCGAGCCGGGAGGGCCCACCTGTGAACAGATAATTCGGACAAAAGAAACGGTAGGTGACCTACAACACGCGTCACGCCGCGGCCGGCACCGCCCACAGGTGGCGCGTCGCCGTGCGGGCGTACTGCGGGGCCAGCGCTCGCCAGAGGTCGAGCGGCCGCGGCTTGCCCGACACCCGTACGGGCGGAAGCTCCTGATACGCGACCAGCTGGTCGGTGATCGCCCGCGTCCCGGCGCAGACCACCACGGTGTCGTGCGGCGCGTACGCCTGCAGGCGCGCGGCCGTGACCACCACGCTGCCGCTGATCATGCCGTGCCCGAAGTCGCGCGTCGCGTCCAGGTCGACGATGACGTCGCCGGTCGCGAGCCCGACCCGGGTCCGGACGGCGAACCGGCCGGCCAGGAGGCGCCCCCTCAACGCCTCCTGGACCGACAGGCCCACCCGCACCGCCGCAGCGGCGGCCTCCGCGCCGAAGCCGCCCGGGCCGGTGCCGAACACCGCCATCACCGCGTCCCCGACGTACTTCTCCACCACTCCGCCGCCCGCGCGGACCACGTCGGACACGATGCCGAAGTAGTCGCGCTGCAACGCACGGACATCCGCGCAGTCCAGATCGTCGACCAGTGAGGTGAAGCCCACGATGTCGATGAAGAGGACGGTGACGGTCTGACGCCGCTCCTGCTCCGCCATAGCGATTGCGGTCATGTCTTCACGCTCCCCCAAGTCACTGCTTGCCCCGGGAGTACGGTGCCAGCCGCAGTCGCGTAGCGGATCTGCAGAACGACGTATCTCCGACAGTGAGTGGACCTTGTCGTGGTCCGGTCACTCATGTGACCGAGAACCGACCGAACCGCCGAGAACGCGTCCGGTCGCTGGGCATTAGGGTGACCTTCATGGCCGGCGAGGGGGACGACGGGCCACTTGTCGGACGCACCGACACGTTGGCTCAGATCAGGTCCGACCTGCGCAACGCGGGATCGGGTGGCACCTCCGCGGTGTTCGTCACCGGGGAGAGCGGAGTGGGCAAGAGCCGACTGCTCCGCGAGACCATCCTGTCCATGCGTGACGCGGGTTTCGCCGTGCTGTCCGGCACCTGCCTCGACATCGGCGACGCCTCGCCGTTGCATCCCGTTCTCCAGGCCTTGCGGCAGTTCGACCACAGTGTTCAGCCCGCCGGTTCCGCGGGCGCCCTGCTCGACCGGGTCTCGCATGACCTGCGCGAGGTGGCCGGCGAGCGCCGTCTGCTGCTCGTGCTCGACGACCTGCAGTGGGCCGACCGCAGCACCCGCCAGCTGCTGCTCTATCTGCTGGCCGGTTTGGGCGACGTCAAGATAGCCGTGCTGGCGGCGATCCGGGCCGAGGCGCTGCAGGGCGCCCACCCGCTGCGCAAGGTGCTGGCCGAGCTGCGGCGCCTGCGGTCCGTCCGGGTGGTCGAGCTCGCCCCGCTCGACCGTGACCAGACCGTCGAGCTGGTCACCGCGATCACCGGCGGCCAGGTCGAGAGCGAGGACGCCGACCGGGTCTACAAGCGCAGCGGCGGCAACCCCTTCGTGGCCGAGGAACTGGCCCGCGACCTGCGTGACGGCCGGGTCGAGCTGTCCGACACGCTGCGCGAGATCTTCCTGTCCCGGGTCGACGAGCTGCCGCCGAACGCCCACTCGGTGGTCCACGCGATCGCGGCCGGTGTCGAGCCGGTCGGCCACGACGTGCTGGCCCGGGTCGTGCCGCTGCCCGAGGCCGAGCTGATCGAGGCGGTCCGGGCCGCGGTCGCGCACCGGTTCGTGGCCAGCGCCGACGACGGCTACCGGCTGCGCCACCGCCTGGTGGCCGAGGTGCTGGCCGGCGAGGTGCTGCCGGCCGAGGCCACGGTTCTGCACCGGCGCTTCGCCGAGGCGCTGGCGGAGCCGGGCGGCGCGCCCGACCACGCCCGCCTGGCCCATCACTGGCAGAAGGCCGGCGAGCCGGGCCGCGCGCTGCCCTCGGTGATCGCCTCGGCCCGGTCGGCCGAGAAGCTGTACGGCTTCACCGAGGCTCACCGCTACTGGTCGTCGGCGCTCGAGCTGACCACCGACGACGCCCCCGAGCGCACCGAGCTGCTGGCCCACGCGGCCGAGTCGGCTCACCAGTGCGGCGAGCACCTGCGGGCCCTTTCCCGCCTCGACGACCTGTCCCGCCGGCCCGACGCGCCCAGCCAGTGCGATCTGCACCTGCGGCGGGCGCGCTATCTGGCCGCCGCCGGGCGCACGGCCACCGCCGAGTCGGAATACGAGCGTGCTCTCGAGGCTTCCGACTGCTCCCCCAGCCAGCGGGCCTCGGCCGCGGCCTACCTGGCCGAACTGCTGCTGCATCTGGGTCGTTACGCCGATGCCAACGCCCGCGCCGTCGACGCGCTCGAGATGGCCGAGGTCAATGGATCAACGGCCGATCTCGTACGGGCCAGTGCCGCGCTCGGCTTCAGCGCCGCGTTCCGCGAGGACCCCGACGCCGGGCTGGCCGTGATCCGCAACGCCGTCGACATCGCCGAGCGCAGCGGGCACCCCGACGAGCTGGGCGTCGCCTATCTGCACCTGGCCGAGCTGCTGACCGGCCCGCTCAACAACATCGAAGAGGGCGTGCTCGTGGCCCGCCGCGGCGCCGAGAGGCTGGCCACGCTGGGCGCGGGCCGCACCTACCAGACCCGGCTGCTCGCCATCGCCGCCAACGGCCTGTTCCGGGTCGGGCAGTGGAGCGAGGCCGACGCGGTGCTGGCCGACGCCATGCGGCACCGGCCGTCCGGCGCCGACGCGGTCGAACTGCTGCTGGCCCGCTGCCGGCTCTGGGTCGGCTTCGGCGACATCGACGCGGCCCACCGCGACCTCGACGCCGTGGCCACGCTGCTGGCCGGCGGCGGTGCGCGGCACGTGCTGCCGATGCTCACGTTGCGGGCCGGCCTGGCCATGTGGCAGGGCGAGCACCCGACCGCGCGGGCGGCGGTGCAGCGCGGGCTCACCGAGACCCGCTCCGACGACCTGGTGCTCATCGGCGTGCTGGCCTGGCACGGCCTGCGGGCCGAGGCTGAGGCGTTCGCGGCCGGCCAGCCGGTCGACGCCGGGGCGCTGCGCCGGCTCAAGGTGGCGGCCGAGCGGATGGCGGCCGGGGTCGGCAACGCGGCCCTGCCCGTACGCGGGGTGATCGACGGCTACCTCGACCTGTGCGCCGCCGAGCTGAGCCGCATCGAGGGCCGGCAGGACCCGGCGCCGTGGGCCAGGGCCGCCGCCACCTGGGACAAGCGGCGGCAGCCGTACCCGGCGGCGTATTCGCGGTTGCGGCAGGCCGAGGCGGCCCTGCAGCGCCGCACGCGGAAGGCGGCGGCGATCGGGGCGCTGCGGGAGGCGTACGCCACGGCGATCGCGATGGGAGCGCGCCCGTTCGCGGCCGAGATCGTCGGGGTCGCTCAGCGTTACAAGGTGGCGCTGGCCGACGACGTCCCCACCGTGCCGATGATCGAGACGGACACCAAGGACGAGCTGAGCGCGCTCACCACCCGCGAGCGCGAGGTGCTGTCGGCGCTGGCGGAGGGGCTGACCAACCGCGAGATCGGCGAGCGGTTGTTCATCAGCGAGCGCACGGTCGGTGTCCACGTCGGGCACATCTTCGACAAGCTCCAGGTACGCACGAGGGTGCAGGCGAGCCGGGTCTTCCTGACCGCGGCGTGACCTTTTCGTTATCTTCCGGCCTTCCGCGCGCCACGAATACGTAGATCTACCGATCCCTGCGTACGCGGGCTTTGGAAGTCTTTGGCCACGGGGGAGCACCACCCGGCGGCCACCGCCGCCGGGTGGTGCTAGGGGCCCTCCGCCGATGTTCGTGGAGGAGAACCGATGAGCCAGTCGGTCTGGGGACCTGTGCAGCGGGAGATGACCGATCTTCTGCAAGGCCACCCCGACGACGTCCCCGCCGTGGTCGAGCAGCTCAAGGCCCTGCAGGACGTCCTGGGTCACGTGCCACCGCTGCGGCGGGAAAATCCGTTGTGCGACTTCAACCAGCTCTACCTGACGATCACCGAGGGTGTGCTGGAGCGGTTGTACGCCGGCAAGTTCAAGGATCCGGCCTTCCTGTCCCGCCTGGACGTGGAGTTCGCGGCCCGCTACTTCGACGCGCTGCGGGCCTGGGCCGGCGCCGGGACGAGCCCGCGCTGCCCCGAGGTGTGGGCCTGCCTGTTCCAGCGCGTCCCGGGACCGGACTGCCGTCCGTTGCCGTCGGCCTGCGCCGGGGTCAACGCGCACATCAACTTCGACCTGCCGTTCGCGCTGGTCACCACGTTCGACCACCTGGGCAGCGACCCGGTCGACGACAGCGACCAGCACCACGACTACCTCGAGATCAACGACATCTTCGCCGAGGCGATCCCCGGGCTGCGGCGCGGCTACCTCGAGAAGTGGCAGCTGCTGATCGACACGATGAACGGCCGCCTCGACGACTGGTGGCAGGGCGAGGCCGTGGAATACACCCGCAACGTGGCCTGGCGGAACGCGCAGAAGCTGTGGGGCGTACGCCACGACATGCTGGCCACCGACCGCGAGCGCGCCGGCCTCGACAAGACGGCCGCCGGCCTCAGCAAACTCCTGCTCTCGCCACTGGGCTCATTCCTGCAATAGCGCCCGGGCGGTGAGGTAGCGCTGTTCGGGGGCGCTGGTGGTCATCTTGGCCGCGGCCAGGTACGCCTCGCGCGCCTGCTCGGCGTAGCCTGCCTGTTCCAGCAGGTGGGCCCGCACCGCGGCCACTCGATGGTTACCGGCCATCCGCTCGTCGCCGGCCAACTCGCCGATCAGGGCCAGTCCGGCCAGCGGCCCCCGGGTGCGAGCGACGGCGACGGCCCGGTTCAGCGTCACCACCGGCCCGGGCGAGATCGTTTCGAGCACCTCGTACAGCGCGAGGATCTGCGCCCAGTCCGTCCCGGCGTCGGACTCGGCCTCGTCGTGCAGCGCGGCGATCGCGGCCTGCACCTGGTAAGGCCCGATCGGCCCGCGGCCGAGCGTGGCCGACACCAGCGCGACCCCCTCGGTGATCCGCTCCTTGCTCCACAGCGAACGGTCCTGGCGGTCGAGCGGCACCAGCTCACCCCCGGGCGTCGTGCGGGCCACCCGGCGCGCGTCGGTGAGCAGCATCAACGCGAGCAGCCCGGCCGTCTCGTGGTCGCCCGGCACGAGGTCGCGCAGCAGCCGCGTCAACCGGATCGCCTCACCGGTCAGCTCGGCCCGCTGCAGTTCCGGCCCGCCGCTCGCCGTGTAGCCCTCATTGAAGATCAGGTACAGCACCTGCCGTACGACCTTGAGCCGCTCGGCCCGTTCCGCGCCCGGCGCCGGAGCCGGGAAGTCCGCCCCGCTCCTGCGGATGGTCTGCTTGGCCCGGCTGATCCGCTGAGCCATGGTCGGTTCCGGCACCAGGAACGCCGCCGCGATCTCGCCCGTGGTGAGACCGCCGACCGCCCGCAGGGTGAGCGCGAGCTGCGACGGCGGCGAGAGCGACGGGTGCGCGCAGAGAAAGAGCAGAGCCAGCGTGTCGTCCCGGTCGGGTGCGTCGCCCCCGGCGTCGGCCAGCACGTCGGCCGTTTCGCGCCGGCGCCGGGCGCTGTCGCTGCGGAACTCGTCGACCAGCCGCCGGGTGGCCACCGAGATCAGCCACGACCGCGGGTTGGCCGGGGCGCCCTCGCGGGGCCACTGCAACGCGGCCGCGAGCAGCGCTTCCTGCACCGCGTCCTCGGCCGCGTCGAACTGCCCGTACCGGCGTACGAGCGCCCCCAGCACCTGCGGCGCCAGCTCACGCAGCACCCCGTCCAGCACCCGCGGCTCACTCACCGCTCGGTCCACCCCGGCATCCCGGCGCCCGCTCAGCTCAGTTCTCGGCGTGGTCGGGCGGACCGTCCGGCACCTCGCGCAGCTCGACCTTGCGCGCCCAGAAAGCGACCCGGCCGGCCAGCTCGACCGCCCGCTCCTCCCCCGGCACTTCGAGGACCCAGAACCCGGCCAGCGACTCCTTGGTCTCCGCGTACGGCCCGTCGGTGACCGCCACCTGCCCGTCCTCGTAACTGACGGTCTTGGCCGTGGACGGGAAGGCGAGCCCGCGCGCCTCGACCAGCTCCCCGCTCTCGGCCAGTTCGGCGTTGAAGTCGCCCATGAAGGTCATCATGTCGCGCACCCAGGCCGGGTCGGCCGTGGCCGCCATCTCGCCGCCGTCACCGAACATCATCACGTTGTACTTCATCGCCGGAACCCCTCTCGATCGCTGCTGTCGGCCGGTAGTCGGAGCCGACCACCCGCTCTCGACATGCCCGCCGAACTTTTCCCGGCCGAGGTTCGCCAGGATCGCTGAGCCCCAGACGGGATCCCCGGCCGAAGACGGCGCAAAGCGCGGAAGTCTTGGGGCACAGCATTTCCGGCGCTCAGTGCCGGCCGCAACCGGAGTCAGCCGACCTGTGAACGAATCGCAGTCTTCCGGCCCACGGTGCGCAGAAGGGGATCAGTATTTGAACTGGTTGACGAGTTGATGCAGCGTCGAGCTCATCTTGGCGACCTCCGCGACGGAGGACCTGGTGTTGACGATGGCGTTCGACGTCTGTACGGCCGCGGCGGAAACGGAGGTGACGCTGGTGGAGATCTCCTGGCTGCCGTTGGACGCGTCATTGATGTTGCGGGCCATCTCGGCGGTGGTCGCCGTCTGCTCCTCCACGGCCGAAGCGATCGTCGTCTGGTAGTCGTTGACCTGCAGCACGATTCCGCTCATCTGGGTGATCGCCTCGGCGGTGGCGGTGGCGCTGTTCTGGATATCGGTGACTCGCTGGCTGATGTCCCCGGTGGCGCGGGCGGTCTCCTGGGCGAGGTCCTTGACCTCGGAAGCCACCACGGCGAAGCCCTTGCCGGCGTCACCGGCCCGGGCTGCTTCGATCGTCGCGTTCAGCGCCAGCAGGTTGGTCTGTTCCGCGATCGCGGTGATCAGCTTGATCACATTGCTGATCTCGGCCGACGATTCACCGAGCGTGGCGACGGTCCTCGTCGCCTCCTGCGCCACCCGGACAGCCTCGGCGCCGGCCCGGCTGGCATCGGAGGCGTTGGAAGCGATCTCACGGATGGAGGCGCCCATCTCCTCGGCGCCCGCGGCGACCGTGGTGAGCGCGCCGCTCATGGTCGTGGAGGCCCCGGCGACGCCGCCGATCTCACGGGAGCTGTGCTCGGCGGAACCGGCGATCTGCTGCGTGCCCGTGGACAACTGTTCCGAGGCCGCGGCCAACGACGTGGCCTGGTCGCCGATCTGCCGGATGATGGCGGCGAGCTTGTCCACGAAGCGGTTGAAGACAGCGCCGAGCGTCCCGAATTCGTCGCGTGCCGCCGCGTCGACGCGCTGGGTCAGATCGCCCTCGCCGTCAGCGATCTCTCGAAGGCGATCCGTCAACGCGCTCAGCGGGCGCTGGATGCTGCGCGACACGAAATAGGCGAGTACCAGGACGAGAAGCGCCGCGACACCGACGCCGACCAGGATGGTCGTCCGCGACCCCGAAGCGGTGTCCGCGGTGAGTTTGCCCCGCACCGCGAGCAGGCTCGACTCCGCCGCCGACATCTCGTCGAGCAGCGACCTGATCTGGTCCATCACCGTCTTGCCCTTGTTGGTCAGGACCGCGGCTCGCGCCGCCTCGAAGCCCTTCGCGCGACGCAGATCGATCGTTTCCTGCATTTCCGCGAATTTGGCCGTGATCAGCGGGCGCAGGGCTGCGATGCGCTCCTGCTGGGACGCGTTGTCCGCGGTGAGCGCAGCGACCGCGTCCACCGCGCCGGCGGTTGCCGACGAGGCATTGTCGTACGGCTCGAGGTAAGCGTCCGCGCCCGTGATGAGGAAACCACGTTGGCCCGTCTCGGCGTCCTTCAACAATTGCGTGATGCCGTCGAGAGCGTCCAGCACCTCGTAGGTATGGTCGACCTGCCGGGTGGTGTCTTCCAGCGTGTTGGTGTTGCGGTAAGCGAGAACACCGACCACACACAAGACCACCAGCGGAACCACGAAGGCTCCGATCAGGCGAGCATTCACCCGGTACAACCATCCCACGGCACACCACTCAATCAAGGCGATTCAAAGCTGAGACCCGCGTAGCCGCAGTCGACCACAACCGATCATCCGCCAAGATCACCGTTGACGAAGGCCGTTCCGACAAGGAGACCAGCTTTCCGGCGAGGCGCACCCGCACCGTGGCGGCCACCGAGTCCTCGGCCCGGCGGGACAGCTGGATGTGCACACACGCGGACCGCGCGGGCCGGGAAAGCCTCAAGCCGACTCGCGCTCGACCAGGACCGGCTCGTAGATGACCGACGAGACCCGCATGCCCGGGTCGTCGATGCGGGCCAGCAGCAGGCGGGCGGCCTCGGCGGCCATGTCTTCGAGGGGGTGCCGGACGGTGGTCAGGGCGGGTGAGGCGGCCACCGCCGCGCTGCTGTCGTCGAAGCCGACCACGGCGACGTCCTCGGGCACGCGGCGGCCGGCCTCGCGCAGCACGGCCAGGGCGCCCAGCGCCATCAGGTCGTTGGCGACGAACACTCCGTCGAGGTGGGGGTGGCCGGCCAGGAGCGTGCGCATGGCTGCCTCGCCGCTGTCGCGGGTGAAGTTGCCGGACTCGATCGGGACCCAGCCGTGCCCGCGGCGGGCCAGAGCCCGGCGGAAGCCCGCCACGCGGTCGCTGCTGGCCGGCACGTCGGCCGGGCCCGAGATCATGCCGATCCGCTGGCAGTCACGGGCGAGCAGGTGTTCCGCGGCGAGCGCGGCGCCGGTGTCGTTGGCCAGGTCGACGTAGTCGATCGGCACCGGTTCGGCCGGGCGGCCGATCAGCACGGCGGGGACGCCACCCTCGGTGAGCATGCGCGGCAGCGGGTCGATCGCGGGCAGGGACAGCACGATCGCGCCGTCGGCCTGGCCGTTGCGCAGGTCGCCGACGAGCCGCTTGCGGCCGTCGTCGGTGCCGACGATCTGGAGCGCCAGCTGGACGCCCCGCTCGCGCAGCACGCTCATCAGCCCGCCCACGACCCGGCCGAAGTACGGATCGGCGAAGAAGCGGCTCATGAACGGGTCGTCGTCGTGCGACTCGGAGTCGGAGACGACCAGCGCGACGGTGCCCGTGCGGCGGGTGACCAGCGAGCGGGCCAGCCGGTTGGGCACGTAGCCGGTGCGGCCCACCGCGTCCCACACGACCTCGTGAAGCTGGGGGTCGACGTTGCGGATCCCGTTGATCACCCGGGAGACGGTGGCTCGGGACACGCCGGCGATCCGGGCCACGTCCTCGAGGGTCGGGAGCCGCTCGGTTCGCATAGACGTCTTTATAGCACAGGGGGAGAGCGCTCTCCGCGCACCCGCCGAAGTGACGAGGCGAAGTTCCGGAACCAGCAGAAACCCGCGTACGTATTGACGGCCTTGACATCTCGGCGTAACACTCGGAAAGCGCTCTCCAACCCCGAAGGAGACCTCGTGAATCCCCTACACCCCCGGCGCATCCTGACCCTGAGCGCGGTCGCGGCCCTCACCGCGACCGCTGTCCTCACCGGTGTCCACGCTGCTCAGGCTGCCGACACCCTGCTTTCGCAAGGCCGTCCCGCGCTCGCCTCGTCGACCGAGAACGGTGGCGCCCCCGCCGCCGGGGCGGTCGACGGCAACCTCACCACCCGGTGGGGCAGCGCGTGGAGCGACCCGCAGTGGCTCCGCGTCGACCTCGGCGGCACGGCCACCATCAGCCAGGTCAAGCTGACCTGGGAGGCCGCGTACGCCAAGGCCTTCCAGATCCAGACCTCGGCCGACGGCAACAACTGGTCGAACGTCTACAGCACCACCACGGCCACCGGCGGCACCCAGACGGTGCCGGTCACCGGCTCCGGTCGCTACGTGCGGATGTACGGAACGCAGCGGGGCACCGGCTACGGCTACTCGCTGTACGAGTTCCAGGTGTACGGAACGCTCACCTCGACACCGCCGACGAGCGGCCCGGGTTACGTGCCGGCCGACCCGCCGGTGACCGGCGTGATCCCGTCGACCGCGACGCCGCCCGACACCAACCCGCCCACGACCCACCACGAGTTCCAGATGAACTGCTCGGTGAGCCGCGGCAACCTGAACGACGACCCGATCGTCTTCCCCGGGCTGCCCGGCGCCTCGCACACGCACACGTTCATGGGCAACACCACGACGAACGCCGGTACGACGTACGCCAGCCTCAAGGCCGGCAACACCTCGTGCATCACGCCCGGTGACAAGACCGGTTACTGGATGCCGACCCTGCTGAACGGCGACACCGCCGTGCAGCCGGTGGGCCGGCAGGTCATCTACTACAAGTCGGGCGTCATCGACTACCGCAGCGTGCGGCCGTTCCCGGCCGGCCTGCGCTACCTGGTCGGCAGCCCGACGGCCACGCTCGACGACTTCCGCAACCACCCGGGCGCGGTCGAGGGCTTCGAGTGCGGCGACCTGTCGTTCAACTGGGACATCCCGGCCAACTGCGCGCCGGGAACCCAGCTCAACGTCCGGTTCCAGGCCCCCAGCTGCTGGAACGGGCTGCACCTGGACACGCCCGATCACAAGAGCCACATGGCGTACCCCGTGCTGGGGGTCTGCCCGGCCTCGCATCCGGTGGCCGTCCCGATGATCGAGTTCAAGATGGCCTGGCCGGTCAGCGGCAACATGGCAGGAGTCCGCTTCTCCAGCGGGCGGGGCTTCTCGTTCCACTACGACGTGTTCAACGCCTTCGACGGGCCGACGCTGGCCGCCCTGGTCCGCCACTGCATCAACGGCGGCCTGCAGTGCGACCCGCGCGGCTACGACCTCTACAAGCCGGAACGGGGCGCGGCCCTCAACCAGAACTACGAGCTGCCGTAACCGATCACTGAAGGAACGGGCGCCGTCCTTTATCGACGACGCCCGTTTCTTTTATTCGGCCGGCGTGCTCGGCATTGTGGACAGTGCGACCCCGCGGGTGCGCAGAATCTGCAACGCCAAATCCCGGGTCTGCGGCTCGACCCCCGATTTCTCCTCGCTGCGGGCCAGGCTCTCGCTCTGTTCCAGATGGGCCCTGATGTGCTTGATGACCGTCTCGTCGAAGGCCGCGCCGGCCAGCGAGGCGGCCTCGCGCACCTGCTCGGCGGTGACCATCCCGGGCATCGGCATGCCCTCGTGCGGGTTCTCGTCGGGCAGGCCGGCCCGCGCGTGGAGCTGGCGCAGAATGCTCAGCTCGGCCTCGGTGAATGCCTTGACCTGCACGGCCATGGCCAGCGTGGCCGGCGTCGTGGTGCGCTTGGGCACCAGCGTGAGCAGCGGCAGCACCTGCTCGTCCATCGCGATGTTGATCTCGATCCAGGCCAGGTCGGTGCCGCCGAAGCCGGCCGCCGCGACGGGCGCCGCCGAGGCGCCGGCGGACGGGGTGGTGGCGGCGTCACTCCCCGTCGCCGAGCAGCCCGCCAATCCGAGCACACCGACGAGCAGCAGACGGGGAAAAGCTTTCACGTCCGCGATTCTGACCGTTTAACGGCATCGGTGTCAATGAGTCGATATTGATGCATGTTTTTGTTATTCGCGCACTCGTTCCCCGTCGCACATGATGGGAATTACGCGCTCTCCCAGAGGCCGATGAGATTGCCCTCGGTGTCGTGGAAGTAGGCGCTGAAGCCCATCGTGCCGACCGGGGACCGGCCGATGGCCACCTTGCCGCCCAGCTTCTCGATCCGGGCCACCGCGTCGTCGATGCTGTCGACCCCGATCGTGATGACCGGGGCGGTGATGGGCCCCTGGCGGGCCAGCAGGCCGCCGTTGATGCCGCCCTCGGTGGGCCGGCCCTGCTCGTCGGTCGGCGTCGTCGTGGCCAGCGAATATTGATAGCCGGGCATCGAGTTGAGCTGCCAGCCGAAGGCCTCGGCATAGAACGTCGTGGCGCGCTCGCCGTCCTCGAACGGCACCTCGAAGTGGATCACCTTGTCCATCTCGCCACCTCCTTGCCGACGACCCTAGAACTCCGGGCACGGCGCAAGAAGGGTCGAAAGTACGGGGTCACCGCGACGAAGGACGCCGCGACCGAGGCCGCGACGCCCTTCGTCAGGGTGCTCAGCGGCGGTAGACGCCGAACTCCCACAGCGAGTACCCGTACGAGGTGGCCCGGGCGACCCCGTTCATCCGGACATAACGACCGGTGCCCGAGACGCTCAGCTCGTCGAGGCCGCCGTCCCCGCTGGTTGTCGCGTAGACGTCGGCCCAGGTGGAGCCGTCGTTCGAGGTCTGGATCCGATAGCCGGTCGCGTACGCCGCTTCCCACGCCAGCCGCACGTGGTTGAACGACTGCACCGAGCCCAGGTCGACCTGCAGCCACGCCGTGCCGGTCCATTCGCTGGCCCAGCGGGTGCCGTAGTCACCGTCGGTCGCGTACGAGGGCAGCTGCGGCCCGTTCGTGCCGGTCGGCTGATAGGTGGAGGCTGTGGTGGTCCGGCCCCGCGACAGGTTGGCGCCGGTCTCGGCCGGCGCGACCACGCGGATCGACTTCTGCTCGATGCCGACGTTGCCGTGCCCGTCGAAGGCGTACACGTAGACCTTCCACACCCCGAGCCGTTCCGGGGCCTTGGCCGTGAACGTGCCGTTGCCGTTGTCGGTGAAGGTCACGTTGGTCAGCCCGGTGCCGCCGCCCGCGTGCTTGTCGGAGTACATGAGGTTGTAGCGGATGAGGTCACCCTGCGGGTCACCGGCGGTCACCCCGACGGTCAGGGAACCCCCGGCCGGTACGGCGGTCTGGTTCGAGACCGTCATGGCCGTGATCTCCGGCGGCGTGTTGGCCGGCGTCTGCCCGGTCCAGGCCCGGCTCAGCGAGTAGTAGCCGTGCCGCCGCCACCCACCGGTGAACGTGTTGAGCCAGACCCCGCCGAAGTCGTTCTCGAGCCCGTAGTGGAACTCGGTCGCGCCCAGCGCCACCGTCGGGTGGGCGTTGATCGCGGCCCAGCTGCTCGCGTACTGATCGCGCTTCTGCAGGTCGGTGGGCTCGGTCGGCACCCCGTTGACGTCGTTGGGCACCTCCCACTCGCCCGCCGGGCCGGCCTCGGTGATGATGTACGGCTTCGTATAGCCGCCGGCCTGCCAGTCCGGGTAGATGTTGCCGATCGCCCCGTACGAGTTGACCGCCAGCAGATCGAGCGCCGGCGCGTGCTGCTTGTAGTAGGGCCACGCCCCGGTGTAAGCGTCGGTCGAGGTCACCGGGTGGTTGGGGTCGGCCGCGTGGATGGCCACCGCGACCTCGTTGACGAACCTGGCGTACCCGACCCGCCGCGCCTCGACCTCGGCCGCCGGCAGACCGTGGTCCTGCATGGTCAGGATGACCTCGTTGCCGACGTCCCACATCAGGACGCCCGGGCTGTTCTTCAAGTTGTTGACCCGCGCCACGATCTCGGCCTTGACCGAGTTCTTGTACGCGGTGTCGTTGACGTAGTCGGCGCCCTGGTTCAGCCAGTGCCCGACGATCACCTTGATGCCCTGCCGGGCGGACCGGTCGAGCAGCGTCGGAGTGTTCGCGTCGTCCACTCCCCAGGTGCGGATCGTGTTGACGCCCATGTTCCTCAGGTCGCGCATGTACCCGTCGGCCGCGGCCTGCGGCGGTCCGTAGGTCAAACCCTTCACCTGGTACGGGGCTCCGTTGACCTGCAGCTGCCAGTTGCCCTGGCTGCCGGTCACCCGCACCACGTTCGGCGCCGCCGGCGCGGCCGGGTCGGTCATCGCGGCCGGCACAGTGCCGGTCGCCGTGCGGGCCACGCTGACCGAGTCGACGCTGAGCACGCCGCCCGAGGTGGTGTCCGCGGTGGGGGTGGCGCGCCCGGCGATCGCGTTGGGCAGCGAGCCGCCGATGGCCAGGTCGAGGCGCAGGAAGAAGCCGTGGTGCACGGCCGCCCGCCACGCCGTGACGCCCACCTGCGACTGCCGGACGACCCAGGTCTGCCGGCCGTCGAGGTAGAAGCGGATCTCCTCGTCGGTCTTGGTGCGGTCGATGATCTGGGTGTATTCGTGGTAGCCGGTCTGGCAGCCGGTGCAGCTCGCGAACCCGGACGAGCGGCCGTTGTACTCCGCGCACGGCCCGCCCGGGGCGGTGCCGCAGTGCAGGGTCTGCGCCAGCTGGCTGCGACCGTTGACGCCGGTCATGATGTCGGTCTCGCCGACCCCGGGCCAGTTGTTGTAGTTGCCGCGGTAGGCCGCACCGGTGGCCCGGAAGCCGGGCCAGTAGCCGAGCGCGTTGGCCACCGACGGCTGCTTGAGCACGGCGGTGAACTTGGTCTGCTGCCCGGCGAGCGGCTCGAAATCGGTCCGCTGCGTCTCGAGCCGGCCCGACGTCCAGTTGCCGCTGCCGTCCCGGATGGCCTTGATCGACAGCTTGCCGGCGCCGTCGAGCGACACGTTGGCCGTGCTGTTGCTGGCCGTCTCGACCTCGCCGGTGCCCCAGTTGGCGGCGCCGCCGGGATAGGACGTGCCGGTACGCATGAGCCAGTTCGCCGCCGACGGCGACGTGCCGGCAGCGCCGTCGAAGGTGTCCTGCCAGACCGTGGTGAAGTCGCCGGGCGGCTGGGTGGTCGGCGGCGGGTCGGTCGGCGTCGTGCCGCCGGTCGAGCCGTAGACCTTGAACTCCCACAGCGAGTAGCCGTAGCCGCCGTTGCGGGTGGTGCCGTAGAGCCGCACGTACCGGCCGCTGCCGTTCACGGTCAGCGTCTCGGTGCCGCCGGCGCCGCCCGTCCTCGTGTAGATCGAGGTCCAGGCGTTGCCGTCGGGTGAGGCCTGGATCTGGTACGCCGTGCCGTACGCGCCCTCCCACTGCAGCACGACCGAGGTGATGGTCGCGGTGGCGCCGAGGTCGACGCGCAGCCACTGCGGGTCGGCGAACTGGCTCGACCAGCGGGTGCCGGCGTTGCCGTCGGTGGCGTTGGCGGCCACCGTGTCGGCCGTCTCGTTGGACGAGGCGGTGGTGGGCTTGCCCTGCGAGAGCAGGGTGTCAGCGGCGTAGGCGCCGTGCGGCGCGGCCAGGGTCAGGTACGCGGCCGCGAGGCCGAGCACGAGGGGGATGACGAGGCGCCGCCACACGCGGGGCGGGGAGTAAGCCGGGTTCACGGGGACTCCTGGGGATGTCGGGACGCCGGGGAAAGCGCTCTCCATGAATGGCCGAAGTGTTACGCCGGGCTTTCACGCGTGTCAATAGCCGACGGTGAGTCACGTCCTCTGAATAATCTCGAAACCACGCATTACCGGCTTTCGGCGGGCCGAAGGGGCAAGGGGCCCATTGTGGCTTGGAGAGCGTTCTCCAAGGTCTCGCGCCGCGAATGTGCAGCCGGGCGATCGGTCCTCCGCCGGACGGGCGGACCCGAACGCGGCTACGGGCTGGCGGCTAGGAAGAGGAACGCTGCCATCAGGGCCAGGTGGACGCCGCCCTGCAGCACGTTGGCCCGGCCGGGGACGATCGTCAGGGTGCCGACCACGACGGTCAGGGCGAGCAGCACCATCTGGGTGCCGCCCAGGCCCAGCAGCAGCGGGCCGTCGAGCCAGATCATCGCGATGGCGATGGCCGGGATGGTCAGGCCGATGCTCGCCATCGCGGAGCCGACCGCCAGGTTGAGGCTGGTCTGCACGCGGTCGCGGGCGGCGGCGCGGACGGCCGCGATCGTCTCGGGCAGCAGCACCAGCAGGGCGATCACGACACCGACGACGCCGGGCGGCAGGCCGATCGACTCGACACCGGACTCGATCGACGGTGACACGCCCTTGGCCAGGCCGACCACCGCGATCAGGGCGACCATGAGCACACCCAGGCTGGCCAGGGCGAGCCTGCCGCTCGGCGGGTCGAGGTGCTCCTCGACGTCGATCACCTTGCCGCTCGACGTGATGGGCAGGAAGTAGTCGCGGTGGCGGCGGGTCTGCACGGTGACGAACAGCAGGTAGAGCGCGAGCGACGAGACGGCAGCGAAGGCCAGTTGGGCCGGCGAGAACTGCGGGCCGGGGCGGCTCGTCGTGAAGCTGGGCACCACCAGGCTGAGCGTGGCGATGGTGGCGACCGTGGCGAAGGCGCCACCCGTGCCCTCGGCGTTGAAGACCGCGACGTGCCGGCGTAGCGCGCCGACCAGCAGCGAGATGCCGAGCAGGCCGTTGCAGGTGATCATCACGGCCGCGAAGACGGTGTCCCGGGCCAGCGACTGGGCCTTCTCGCCGCCGCTGATCATCAGCGTGACGATGAGGGCGACCTCGATGATCGTGACCGCCACGGCCAGCACCAGCGACCCGAACGGCTCGCCGACCCGGTGGGCCACCACCTCGGCGTGGTGGACGGCGGCCAGCACTGCCCCGCCGAGCAGGCAGGCGGCCACCACGACGACAACCGACGGCAGGTCGCGACCCCAGGTGAACACGAGCGCGACGACGGCGATGATCGGAACGAACACCGTCCACCGCGCGAGATAGCTTCCGACTCTGGCCGCCATCAGGCAACTCTGTCAGATCCGTCCGTGGTCGGTGCCCCGCCTGCGGGCGAATGCCGCCGATGACCCGGACATCGTCTTTCGGCGGGCGCATGCTCACCGGACGAAGCAGGATGGGGGCATGGCGTACGTGAACCCCCAGGGCGAATTCTCCCGGGACCAGCGGTACATCGCGACCCGGATCACCGAGGACGGCCGGGACGGCTACCCCGTCGAACCCGGCCGATACCGGCTCGTGGCCGCCCGTGCCTGCCCGTGGGCCAACCGCGCGATCATCGTGCGGCGGCTGCTCGGCCTCGAGGACGTGCTCTCGATGGGCATCTGCGGCCCGACGCACGACGAGCGCAGCTGGACCTTCGACCTCGACCCGGGCGGACGCGACCCGGTGCTCGGCATCGAGCGGCTGCAGGAGGCGTACTTCAAGCGCTTCCCGGGCTACGACAAGGGCATCACCGTGCCCGCGATCGTCGACGAGCCGACCGGGCAGGTCGTCACCAACGACTTCCCGCAGATCACCATCGACCTGTCGCTCGAGTGGACCCGCTACCACCGCGAGGGCGCGCCGAAGCTCTATCCCGAGGAGCTGCGCGACCAGATCGACAAGGTCAACCGGTTCGTGTTCGCCGACGTCAACAACGGGGTCTACCGGGCCGGGTTCGCCGGCACGCAGGAGGCCTACGAGAAGGCGTACGACCGGCTCTTCGCCCGTCTCGACCAGCTCTCCGAGCTGCTGGCCGGGCAGCGCTACCTGGTCGGCGACACGATCACCGAGGCCGACGTGCGGCTGTTCACGACGCTGGCCCGGTTCGACGCCGCCTACCACGGTCATTTCAAGTGCAACCGCAGCAAGCTGACCGAGATGCCGGTGCTATGGGCCTATGCCCGCGACCTGTTCCAGACGCCCGGATTCGGCGACACCACGGACTTCGTCCACATCAAGCAGCACTACTACATCGTCCACAAAGACATCAATCCCACCGGGATCGTGCCCAAGGGCCCCGACCTGAGCGGCTGGCTGACCCCGCACGACCGCGAGAAACTGGGCGGCCGCCCCTTCGGTGACGGCACTCCCCCGCCACCGCCGAAGCCGGCCGAACGCGTGCCGGCGGGACACGGCGCCTGACGTCTGTTCCGTCAACGAAAATCGGCGTTCTCGACGATGTGGTGGGGGAAGCCGACGCGGGCGGCCCGCAGCATGGCCCGGCCGACCTTGTCGGTGGAGGTGACGTACTTGGGGGCGATGCGTTCGAGCAGCGGGACGATCGGGCCGGCCGCGGTGTAGAGCGCGTTGTACCAGCCTGTCCTCGAGCGGATGCCGTGCATCGGCTGGATCATGCCGGGGCGGAAGGCGTAGCCGTTGGGCAGCAGGGCGATGATGTCCTTCTCGGCCCGGCCCTTCACCCGCGCCCACATCTGGCGGCCCTGCGCGTTGGTGCCGGCGCCCGAGACGTACACGAAGGTCGTCTGAGGGTTGAGCTCGGCGAACGTGCGCGCGGCGGCCATCGGGTAGTCGTACGAGATCCGGGTGTACGCCGCCTCGTCGAGGCCGACCGACGAGATGCCCAGGCAGTAGAAACAGGCGTCGGCGCCGCGCAGGTCGTCCTTGATCGGCGACAGGTCGGTGAAGTCCGCCGGCTTCACCTCGCGCAGCTTGGGGTGCGAGACGCCGGTCGGTGTACGGATCACCGCCAGCACCTCGTCGACGTCGGGCGCGAGCAGGCTCTCGCGCAGCGCGCCCTGGCCGACCATCCCGGTCGCTCCGAAGACCACGACCTTCATCGTTCCTCCCGCGGTGAGCCCTGCCACCGATCATTTCACCGCTCCGGGCGGCCTGAGCGGGGGCGGCGAAATTGTCGTACCTCCCGCCTAGGGTTTGCCCGTGACCGTTGAACGATGGCCGGCCGCCCAGGTCGAGACGCTCGCCCCCGATGCCCCGTCGGTCAAGGCTGCCCGCGGCCTGTCCTCCCCCGGGTCGTGGTCGGCCGCCGGGCGGCTCGACGACATCCTCTGGGGACAGTGCCGCAATTATCAGGTCTGCGTCGATCTGGCCGGTCCCGCGTTCAAGTGCAACTGCCCCAGCCGCAAGATCCCCTGCAAGCACGCGCTCGGCCTGCTGATGCTCTGGTCCGAATCCGATCTGCCGGCCGGCCCGGCGGCCGAGTTCGCACGCGAGTGGCAGGCCGCGCGGGCCGCCCGGGCCGCGGCCAAACCCAAGGCCGCCGCCGCGGCTCCCGATCCCGCCGCCGCGGCCAAGCGGGTCGAGCAGCGTGCCGAGCGGGTCGCCGGCGGCATGGCCGAGCTGCGCCGCTGGCTCGACGACCAGATCCGCCAGGGCCTGGCCGGGGCCCAGCGCGGCGGCCACCAGCCGTTCGAGGCCATGGCCGCCCGGCTGGTCGACGCGCAGGCGGGCGCCGCGGCCGGCGCGGTGCGGCGGCTCGGCTCGGTCGCCGGCGTCGGGCCGCAGTGGGCCGACCGCCTGCTCGGTGAGCTGGCCCTGCTGCGGCTGCTCGTCGCGGGCTACGACCGCCTGCCCGAGCTGCCGCCCGAGCTGGCCGCCACCGTCCGCAGCCGCATCGGTTTCCTGGTGCCGACCGACGAGGTGCTGGCCGGTCCCCGCGTCGCCGACCGGTGGCAGGTGCTGGGCCAGGTCGAGTCCGACGAGGGCTCGCTGACCACCCGGCGCACCTGGCTGCGCGGCTCCGGCCACGGCCGGTTCGCGCTCGTGCTCGCGTTCGCCGCCCCCGGCCAGCCCCTCGTCTCCGACCTCGTCCCCGGCACCGAGTTCCGGGGCGAGCTGGCGTTCTATCCCGGCGCGGCCCCGCTGCGGGCGCTGGTCGCCGAACGGGTCAGCGCGGCCGAGCCGTTCCGGGCGCCCGACGGCGCGGTGACCCTCGACGAGGCCCTGGCCGGCTATTCGGCCACGGTCGCCGCCGAGCCCTGGCGCTTCGACGCTCCGGTGCTGCTCACGGGGGTTGTGCCGAGCGACGACGGCTGGTTGGTCGACGAGTCCGGCGCCGCCCTGCCGCTCGCCTCCGGCCACCGCGAGCCCTGGTGGCTGCTGGCCGCGGCCGGTGGGCGTCCGGCGACGGTGGCGGCCGAGTGGTCGCCGATCGGCCTGCGCCCGCTCGCGGCCTGGGTCGAGGGCGCGTTCGTGGCCGCCGCTCCCCCGGCGCCCGGCCCGGCCGCCCCGCGCCACGCTGAGCTGCCGCCCGAACTGCTGGCCGCGGCACTGGTCGGCACCAACCGCCGTCCCTGGGCCGGCGAGTCGTCGCTGCTCGACGCGGCCGCCGTGGCGCTCACCAGGCGCCGCGCAGGCGTGCGGCCGGGCGCTGGTCATGCGGCCGTACCGGCTGCCCCCGACGAGACCACCGCCCCGTTGCCCGCTGCGGCCGGCGCCCGCGTGCAGCGCATCCTGGCCGGGGCCGTTCCCGGCGGCGGCCAGCTCGCGCAAGAGCTGCTGGCCCAGTGGCTCACCGCCGCGGCCGAGAGCGGCCGGCACGTGCCCGCGGTCGTGCTGCCCGCGCTGCTCGACGCGGGGCGCCGCAACTCGATCGTCCGCCCGGCGCTGGCCCGCGTCGCCGGCCACCGCGGCTCCTGGCTGGCCGGCATGCGGGCCGACTGGCGCTGGCTGCGCGACGAGACGCCGGTGGCCGTGGTCCTGGCCGACTGGCACACGGGCAGCTCGGGCGAGCGGCTGGGCCACCTGACCGAGCTGCGGGCGACCGACCCCGCCCAGGCTCGGGAACTGCTCGAGAGCACGTGGGCCGAGGAATCCTCCGACGACCGGGCCCGGTTCCTCGGCGCCCTGGCCACCGGCCTGTCCCTGGCCGACGACCCGTTCCTCGAGCAGGCCCTCGACGACCGCCGCAAAGAGGTACGCGAGGCCGCCCTCGGTCTGCTGCGCCAACTGCCCGGCTCCCAGCTGCGCACCCGCATGAAAGAGCGGGCGCTCACCCTCGTGCGGCGCGAGCGCCGGTTGCTGGGCGCCGACCGGCTCACGGTCACCCCGCCCGACGAGCTCGACGCGGCCCTGCGCCGCGACGGCGTGGCCGCCACGCCCGCCCGTGGCATCGGGGTGAACGCCTGGCTGCTCGAAGAGATCGTCGCGGCCGCCCCGCTCGACTCGTGGTCCGACCCCGCGACGATGCTGCGGCTGGTCCGCGGCAACGACTGGGAAGGGCCGCTGCGGCACGGCTGGGCCAAGGCCGCGGTCGTGCAGCAAGATCCCGCCTGGGCCGCCGCCCTGCTGCGCGACTCGTCCGGCTCGCTGCGGGAAGCCGTCCGATGGGACCTGCACCTCGTGCTGCCGCCCGACGAGCTCGGCCGGCTCGCGGCCGACGCGTTGCGCCGCGACGACGGGCTGGCCACCCGGCTGCTGGCGCTGCACCCGGGTCACTGGCCCGAGGAGCTGTCCGTCGCCGTGCTCGAGACGATCGCCCACCGCGCCCGCACCGACCGGCACAGCTGGCAGCTGGGGGAGCTGTGCCGCGCGGCCGGGCTCTCCATGCCACCCGGTTACGCCGACCTCGTCGGGCGCCTGGCCCGCCAACTCGACCAGGAACCCGCCGACGCCTCCCGGGTGCGCCCGGTCGCCGACCTGGCCCGCACCCTGACCTTCCGCCACCAGATGCTCGACGAGCTGAAGGCGGCCTGACCACACCCGATTTTCTGTCAGAGGTGGGCGATAGCCTTCGGCTCTGGCGAAGACCAAGGAGCTTCACGTGACCGCACTGCGCCCGCACGCCGAGGACCAGTACGCCGAAGAGCTGGCCCTGCTCGCCGCGGCCGACGACCGGCCCCGCCCGCCCGGCTGGCGGCTCTCCCCGCAGGCCGTGGTGACCTACCTGCTGGGCGACGGCGCCAAGATCACGCCGAAGTACGTCGGACCCCGCCGCCTCATGGAGGTCGCGGTCTCCACCCTCGTCACCGACCGCGCGCTGCTGCTGCTCGGCGTCCCCGGCACGGCCAAGACCTGGGTCTCCGAACACCTGGCGGCGGCCGTCTCGGGCGACTCGACCCTGCTCGTGCAGGGCACTGCCGGCACGGCCGAAGAGGCGATCCGCTACGGGTGGAACTACGCCCGCCTGCTCGCCGAGGGCCCGACCGACGCCGCCATCGTGCCCAGCCCGATCATGCGGGCGATGCAGACCGGCACGATCGCCCGGCTCGAAGAGCTCACCCGCGTGCCCTCCGACGTGCAGGACGCGCTGATCACGATCCTCTCCGAGAAGACCCTGCCGGTGTCCGAACTCAACACCGAGGTGCAGGCCCAGCGCGGCTTCAACCTGATCGCCACCGCCAACGACCGCGACCGGGGCGTCAACGAGCTGTCGAGCGCGCTCCGCCGCCGGTTCAACACCGTGGTGCTGCCGGTGCCCGCCTCGGCCGACGACGAGGTCGAGATCGTCGCCCGCCGGGTCGCCCAGCTCGGCCGCTCGCTCGACCTGCCCGAGGTGCCGGCCGCGATCGAAGAGATCCGCCGCGTGGTGACGGTCTTCCGCGAGCTGCGCAGCGGCCTCACCGAAGACGGCCGCACCAAGCTGAAATCCCCCACCGGCACCCTGTCCACGGCCGAGGCGATCTCGGTGATCACCAACGGCATGGCGCTGGCCGCCCACTTCGGCGACGGCCGGCTGCACCCGGGCGACGTGGCCGCCGGCATCCTCGGCGCGGTCGTCAAAGACCCGGTGTCCGACGGCGTCGTCTGGCGCGAATACCTCGAGACCGTGGTGCGCGACCGCCCCGACTGGCGCGACTTCTACCGGGCAGCCCGCGATGCCTGAGCGGCTCTACGGCATCCGCCACCACGGGCCCGGCTCGGCCCGCGCCGTCGTGGCCGAACTCGAGCGGCAGCCGCCCGAGGTGCTGCTGGTCGAGGGGCCGCCCGAGGCCGATGCGCTGGTGCGCTGGGTGGCCGACGCCGGCCTCGAGCCGCCGGTGGCCCTGCTGGGCTACGCCTCCGACGATCCGCGGCGGGCGGCGTTCTGGCCGTTCGCCGTCTTCTCACCGGAGTGGCAGGCGATCCGGTGGGCGGTCGAGCGGGGCGTGCCGGTTCGCTTCTTCGACCTGCCGTTCGCGTACCGCCTGACCGGCGACGCCCGCCCGGCTCCACGGCCGGCTCCGTCCGACACTCGACCCGTTCCGGGCGGCACCGGCCCTGCCGCTGTGGCGCCGACTGACGGCCCCGCTGCTGTAGCCCCGGCCGACGGCCCCGCCTCCGTGGCCCCGGCGCACAGCCCCGCCTTAGCGGCCCCGGCAGACGGCCCCGCCGCTTCGGTCCCGGCTGACGGCGGGGCCCACGCGGAGAAGGGCTCGGACGCTGCGTCGGCCGCGCCGAGCGGATCGGACGGGGGGAGGGCTCCGGGTTCCGTGACGCTGGGGCGGCCGGACTCCGACATCGCGCCGGACGCGGCCGACGCGAAGAGCGAACCGGGCGCCGTGTCGCCAGACGATTCCTACGGAGTTTCGGGCGCCCCGCGGCCGGACGGCTCTGAGACCGGTCCGGGAGCCCCGCAGCCGAACGACTCTGACGCCGGTCCGGGCACCTCGCAGCCGAACCCCTCTGGCGCCGGTCCGGGCACCTCGCAGCCGAACCCCTCTGACGCCGGTCCGAGCGTTGAGCCGCCGGGCGGCTCTGATTCGGAGAGTGCGCCAGGCGATGGGGAACTGCCGGAGGAGGCGACGCCGCGGCGGCCGGTGGATCCGATCGGGGAGCTGGCCGCGGCGGCCGGTTACGATGATCCGGAGCGCTGGTGGGAGGACGTCGTCGAGCACCGTGGGCTGCCGGCGTTCGAGGCGATCGCCGAGGCGATGACGGCCATCCGCGACGAGTCGCCGGAGGACCCGGACGACCTGGTGCGGGAGGCGTACATGCGCACCGTGCTGCGGGAGGTGCGCAAGACCTACGACGACATCGCCGTCGTCTGCGGGGCCTGGCACGTGCCGGCGCTCACCCGCAAGGTCGCCGTCAAGGACGACACCGCGCTGCTCAAGGGGCGCAGGAAGGCCAAGGTCGACTTCACCTGGGTGCCATGGACCTACGGGCGGCTGGCGTCCTGGTCGGGCTACGGCGCCGGGGTCAATTCGCCGGGCTGGTACCACCACCTGTTCACCTCGGCCGACGAAGTGGTGCCGCGCTGGCTGGTCGACGCGGCCGGCGTGCTGCGCTCCGAGGGTGTGCCCACCTCGTCCGCGCACGTCATCGAGGCGACGCGCCTGGCCGAGGCGCTGGCGACCCTGCGCGGGCGCCCGCTGGCCGGGCTGGCCGAGGTCACCGAGGCGGCCGAGTCCGTCATGTGCGACGGGGAGCCACTGCGGGTCGAGCTCATCACCCGCAAGCTGGTCGTCGGCGAACGCCTGGGCGGGGTGCCCGACGACATGCCCGCCGTGCCGCTGGCCAAAGACCTGGCGGCTCAGCAACGCGCCGTCCGCCTCAAGCCGGAGGCGCTGGAGCGCGTCGCCGACCTCGACCTCCGCACCGAGACCGGCCTGCGGCGCAGCCATCTGCTGCACCGGCTGCGCACGATCGACGTGCCGTGGGGCGAGGCCGTCACGACCAGAAGCAACACCGGCACATTCCGCGAGGAGTGGCGCCTGCGCTGGCAGCCCGAGTTCGCCATCCGCCTCGTCGAGGGCAGCATGTACGGCACCACGGTCGCCGCCGCGGCTACGGCCAAGGTGGTCCGGGCGGCCGACAAGGCTGAGACGCTGGCCGAGGTCACCGCGCTGGTCGAGACGTGCCTGCTGGCCGACCTCTCCGGCGCGTACCCCCAGGTTCTGGCGTCGCTCGACACCCGGGCCGCGCTCGACGCCGACGTGAACCACCTGATGGCGGCGATCCCGGCGCTGGCCCGCACGCTGCGGTACGGCGACGTCCGGCGTACGGATGTGGCCGGGCTGGCCGAGGTGACCGCGAGCCTGCTGGGCCGGGTCTGCGCGGGGCTGCCGTCGGCCGTCGGCTCCCTGTCCGACGAGGCCGCCAAGGTGCTGCGCGACCGCATCGACGGCGTCCACACCGCGGTCGGCCTGCTCGAGGACGACGACCTGCGCGAACGCTGGATGTCTACGCTGGCCTCGCTGGCCGGGCGGGCCGACCTGCACGGCCTGCTGGCCGGGCGGCTGACCCGCCTGCTGCTCGACGCCGGCCGGCTCGACGGCGCCGAGGTGCGCCGCCGCCTGCGCCTGCCGCTGACGATCGGCACCCCGCCGGCGCACGCGGCGGCCTGGGTCGAGGGCTTCCTGTCCGGCGGCGGTCTGCTGCTCGTGCACGACGACGCCCTGCTCACCCTGCTCGACGACTGGCTGGCCGACATCCCCGCCGAGGCGTTCGACGACGTGCTGCCGTTGCTGCGCCGCACGTTCGGCGCGTTCGAGGCCGGCGAGCGGCGGGCGATCGGCGAACGCCTGGCCGGCCCGCGCGCCCCCGACGACGAGGCGGCAGCCGGCGGTCTCGGCTTCGATCCCGCCCGCGCCGACCTGGTGCTGCCCACGCTGAGCGCCCTGCTGGGCCGCGACATCACCCCCACCGCGGAGACCCGATGAGCGACGACACGACCGACGAAGTGACCCGGGAACGGCGGCGGCGCTGGCGGATGGTGCTCGGTGGGGCGGCCGAGCAGTCGCTGGGCAAGGCCGAGGGGCGGGACGGCGCGATGGACTCGGCGCTGGCCGCGCTCTACGAGGGGGGCGGCGGGGACGCCGACGAGCGCAGCAACCGGCGGTCGGCCGGGCTGGGCGGGTCGGCGCCGAAGGTGGCGCGGTGGCTGGGCGACATCCGGGAGTATTTCCCGAGCACGGTCGTACAGGTGATGCAGCAGGACGCTATCGAGCGGCTCGACCTGTCCCGGCTGCTGCTCGAACCGGAGATGCTCGGGGCCGTCGAACCCGACGTGCACCTGGTCGGCACGCTGCTCTCGCTCAACCGGGTCATGCCCGAGAAGACCAAGGACGCGGCGCGCCAGGTGGTGCGCACCGTGGTCGAGCAGTTGGAGAAGCGGATCGAGCAGAAGACCCGGGCGGCGATCAGCGGGGCGCTCAACCGGGCCGCGCGGATCAACCGGCCGAAGCACGCCGACATCGACTGGAACCGCACGATCCGGGCCAACCTCAAGCACTACCAGGCCGAGCACCGCACGGTGATCCCCGAGCGGCTGATCGGGTACGGGCGGCGGACGACGGCCGTCCAGCGTGACGTCGTGCTCTGCGTCGACCAGTCCGGGTCGATGGCGGCCTCGGTGGTGTTCTCGGGTGTGTTCTCGGCCGTGCTGGCGTCGATGAAATCCCTGCGTACGTCGCTGGTCGTCTTCGACACGGCGGTGGTCGACCTGACCGAGCAGCTCGACGACCCGGTGGAGGTGCTGTTCGGGACCCAGCTGGGCGGTGGCACGGACATCAACCGGGCCATCGCGTACAGCCAGCAGTTGATCACCAGGCCCCGGGACAGCATCTTCGTGCTGATCAGCGACCTGTACGAGGGTGGCATCCGCGAGCAGATGCTGCGCCGGGTGGCCGAGATGACCGCGGCCGGCGTGCAGGTCGTGGTGTTGCTGGCGCTCTCCGACGAGGGGGCGCCGGCCTACGACCACGACAACGCGGCGGCCCTGGCGGCGCTGGGGGTGCCGGCTTTCGCTTGCACGCCGGACGCATTCCCCGACCTGATGGCGGCCGCGATCGAGCGTCGCGATCTTCAGGCTTTCGCCGCGGCCCAACAGAACGAGGCGGTTGTGAGGGGCCGCTCCGGTAACTAGCGTGATGAGCATGAGTGCTTACCTGAGCAACCCGCAGATCTGGCAGGAGAGCTGGGACCGTCAGCAGGAGGCGTTCCTGCCCGACCGCGAGGAGCGGTTCGCCGCGATGCTGTCGGCGGTGGCCGCCACCACCGACGGCCCGGCGCCGCGGGTGCTCGACCTGGCCGGCGGCACCGGCACGATCTCGCTGCGCACGCTGGCGCGGTTCCCGCAGGCGCGCGTCACCGTGCTCGACCAGGACCCGGTGCTCATGGCCATCGCGACGGCCTCGCTGCGCGACCGCGGCCACATTGTCGACGCCGACCTGAGCGACCCGGGCTGGCGGGCGAAGCTACCCGAGGAGGGTTTCGACGCGGTGCTCACCGCGACCGCCCTGCACTGGCTCCCGGCCGAGCGGGTGGCGACGCTGTACGGCGAGATCCGCGAGGTGCTGCGGCCGGGCGGCATCTTCGTGAACGCCGACCACATGCCGGAGGAATCGCTGCCGACGCTGTCCGAGCGGCTGCGCGATCACGGCCGGGCCGAGCGCGAGGCGCGGTACGCCGCGGGCGCCGCCATCGGGTGGGGCGATTGGTGGGCCCTGGCCGCGGCCGACGAGCTCCTCGCGCCGAAGGCGATCGAGCGGGAACGCATCTACCCGAAGACCCGCCACGCCCAGGAGTGGAACCCGCCGGCGCTGTGGCACGTCGACGCGCTGCGGGTGGCCGGCTTCAGCGAGGCCGGCGTGCTGTGGCGCGGCGGCACCGACGCCGCCGTCGTCGGTCTGCGCTGACCCCCGCTCGGGACGGGATGGCGCGGCGCGGTGGTGGGCTTCGCGGAGCGACGGTCTGCATAAGCGACGAAAGGAATACGGTTACGTCATGCCATTGAGTGGGGAGTACGCGCCGAGCACGTCCGACTGGGCGCGCAAGCAGGCCGAGAAGATCGAGGGCACGTCCGGCGCCGAGGGTAACGAGCTGCAGGGATATCCCGTGGTGTTGCTGACCTCCGTCGGCGCCAGGAGCGGGAAGCTTCGCAAGACGCCGCTGATGCGGGTCGAGCACGAGGGTGAGTACGCCGTCGTGGGGTCGCTCGGCGGGGCGCCCAAGAACCCGGTCTGGGTCTACAACCTGCGCAAGGAGCCGCACGTCGAGCTGCGTGACGAGACCGAGGAGCACGACTATCTCGCCCGCGAGGTCGAGGGGGACGAGCGGGCCGTCTGGTGGGAGCGTGCGGTGGCGGCGTTCCCGAACTATGCCTCGTACCAGAAGAAGACCGACCGACTCATCCCGGTCTTCGTCCTCACCCGCCTGCCGGAATAGCCCCGGCCACCGCCTGGAGACGGGGCCGGCTGAGCCTCGCGACGGAGCACGCGTGGGGCGGGTGGTTGTGGGGCTTGATCGAGCCTTCGTCGCGGAAAAGCGGGTGCCATCCGGGCCACCACGGACGATCATCGGGGTATGCGTACTCCCCACCAGGCGGTCGAGCGGCTCGGCGGCCGGCACGTGGACGCGGCGACCACCGTGCCCGCGCCGGCGGCCCTGCCGCTGGCCGGCGCGGTGGACGACGGCGACCGCCTGGTCGACGTGGTGGACCTGCTAGCGCTCGATGCCTTCGTCACCGGGCGGGAACCGTACGGCCGCAGCAAGTACCTCGAAAATGTGCGCTCCGACGCCCCGCTGATCACCGATGACGCCCGCGTCGTGCGGGACGCTGTCGACGACGACGGGCAGGGCCGGCTGGCCGTCGGCGAGGGCTGGACGTTGCACGTCAACCGGTGGAAGCAGAGCCGCCGCGCCCGGGTCACCGTCACCGCGGTCAGCGCCGAGCTGGCCGAGTCCGTCCTCGAGGCGGCCACTCTCGACGCCGTCGAGGAGCCCACGCCCACACCGGACAACGTGCCCATCGGCTTCTGGCACTTCGGTCAGCACGGCCCGCGCCGGGCCGCCCGCGAGATCGACGCCGCGCCGTGGCCGGCGATCCGGGGCAACTACAGCGGCGTGGTGGCGGCCACCCTCGAACGCCTGATGGCGCTGACCAGCGAGTCGATCAGCGGCCGCCTGCTGCTGCTGCACGGTGAGCCGGGCACCGGCAAGACGACCGCGCTGCGGGCGCTGGCCCAGCAGTGGCGCTCGTGGTGCCAGGTCGACTGCGTGCTCGATCCGGAACGCCTGTTCAACGACCCGGCCTACCTGATGAGCGTCGCGCTGGGTAGCGACGACGAGAACGAGCCGCGCTGGCGCATGCTCATGCTCGAGGACTGCGACGAGCTGATCAGCGGCGAGGCCAAGGCGAGCGCCGGCCAGTCGCTGTCGCGGCTGCTCAACCTGACCGACGGCCTGCTCGGTCAGGGCCGCAACGCGCTGATCGCGATCACCACCAACGAGGACCTGGCCTCGCTGCACCCGGCGGTCGTGCGTCCGGGGCGGTGCCTGGCCAGCATCGAGGTCGGGCGGCTGCCGTACGCCGAGGCAGTCACCTGGCTGGGCCGCTCGGCCGGCATCGGCGCGTTGGGGGCCACGCTGGCCGAACTGTACGCGCTCAAGACGGGCAGCGAGCCGGTGACCGTGCCGAAGAGCGTGCCCAGCACGGGCATGTATCTGTAACAAGAAAGGCTATCCAAACAAAGGGTCGCCTAACCTCATAAATGCGCCAGCCGTTGCTCGGGAGCAACGGCGGGCGCAAATAACGACAATCGATCAGGCCTTTTCGTACGTCATGCAGTCGGCCTTCTCGCCGGACTCGCCTACGACGATGGCCGGGGCGTGGCACTCGAGGTCGGCGTTGTGCTTACAGTCGGCGCGCTTACACGCCCCCACCTGCGCAAGAGCCTTACCTGTGCCACCCTTGTCACCCGACACGTAGGTGTCGCACTCGGCCGAGATGGCGCTGCCGATGGTGACCGCGAAGGCGGTGCACCCACCGTTGTTGTAGCCACAGCTCGTCGCGGTGCACGTCTGAACGCGGGGCATTTCCAGCATCTGCGTCATGGGATCATCGCCTCCATTTTCGTCAACCCGTCGGCTCGACGATAAACCATTTCCCGGAAATGCCGAAACCACACCACGAATTTGTTTGTTTAGGTTAGCCGCACCTAATAGATGTGATTCACCGTCTTCTTGTCGGCCGCCGAGGGCCCATAGGACTCGACCACCACCGGGGCGGACAGAAGGTCTTCGATGGCCCCGGCCCAGTCGTCCGGCCGCCGCAGCACGCCCGGTCCGGCCCGGTTGAGGCGGGACGTGAGCGCCGCCTGGTAATCGAGATCGCGAGCGGGTCCCGGCTCGATCCGGGTCCACGGCTCGCCGTCCAGGGTGTACGACTCGCAGATCCGCAGCGCCGGGCAGCGGTCCGGGACGTCGAGGTGGGTGACCGCGAGCCCGTCGACACCGCCGGCCACCTCGATCGCGTACCGGTGGGCGACCGCGTCGAAGTGCCCCACCCGGAAGGCGCCCTGCCACTCCCCCGTCGCGTTGTGCCCCTCGGGCAGGTCGAGCGCCGGATCCTCGGTCACGAACGGTCCCGCCCCATGCCGGGTGGTGTACGTACGCACCACTCCGAGCCGCCGGAACGAGTCGCAGAGCGCGGCCGCGTTGTCGAACGTGGTCGTCGACCAGGTCGTGTGCGGGTGCCACCCCCGCCACTCGTCGAGGAGCACACCCTGCGCCCCCTCGAAGACGCACGGCCCCTCACGCAGCAGCTTCTCCTCGTAGCCGGAGACGATCGGCACCGTGCGGCCGAACGCCAGGAACGCCTCCAGCACGTCGTCGAGCGGCACGCCGGCGGGCCCGAGGCGGGACTCGACCTCGGCCAGCCGGCGGCGCAACCTCGTACGGGAAAGGGTGTCGGAGACGCGCGGGGCGTCGGCGTGACTCAGCGCGTACGCCATGGTCTCCCCGACGCCCAGGCCGCACGATCCGTGACGGTCCCCGCCCCGCTCCCGCTCGCGTCGCTGGTTGGCCGCCCGGTGCCAGGGGGTGGCCAGTAGCGCATCCCCGTCCACCGTGAGCAGCTCGTACGGGTTGCCGAGGGCGGCCCCCTCGGCGGCCAGCGTGAGCGGATCGACCACCATGAACCGGGTCAGGTGGGTCGGGACGCCCCGCAGCGTGCCCGACCCGAACTGCGCGAACGTGTGCTGCCGGCCGTCCTCGGTGACCACGTTGTGCGCGGCCTGCGCGCCCCCGTTGAAGCGCAGCACCGCCCTGCGTTGCTCCCGGGCGCACAGAGCGTCCACGACGGTGCCCTTGCCGGCATCCCCGTAGCCGAGGTCGACCACCGCGACGTGCTCGGTCACAGCCGCTCGTTCCCCGAACCCGTGGTGCCGATCGGCAGCTGATTCTTGCGGACGACGCCGCCACGCTGCAGCGGAGCCAGCGCCTTGCCGACCGTCCCGCGGTGTGTGGACCCGGAGTCGACCAGATCGTCGAGCCCCGCGTCGAGGTCGATGGTGCCCTCGCCGAGACCCACCGTGAGGGCGATCGTCTCGCACACCGCGTCCAGGTCGTCGAGCTCGAGCACGTTCTGTCCCAGCAGTTCCCGCCACCGCTTCAGCACGTCACGGTTGCCGCCGTGACCGGCCGCGGTCGGCAGCAGGTAGTAGACGTCGTACGTGCGGGTCAGCTCGGCGACGATGGCCTCGGTGCTCATCTTCTCGGCGCGCTCCCCGAGGAACTTCTCGACCTCGCGCGGCTTGAGCTTCGCGTACGGCATCTCGTCACCGATGAGGAACAGGTAGCCGCGGCGGCCGCGCTTTTCGAACGAGTCGAGCGCCGTGTGCCGCGCCATGAAATACATGGCCAGCTCGTACGACTCCATCATCTGACCGCCGCCACCCCCTTCGAGCACGATGCGGGCCAGGTCGTCGTCCATCCGGTTGTCCGACTCGAACTGCCCGATCTGCAGCGGCACCCGGTCACAGCTGGCGTCCCCGACCGCCCCGAACAGAATGTGCGGATCGGTCGCGTACGACTTGCGGGTCAACAGCCCCAGCAGCTGCGGCAACTTGGTCTGCAGCACCCGCGGCACCCCGCCCATCGAGCCCGTGACGTCGAAGAGCACGGCGATGGGCGTACTGAAGGGGTGCTCTTCGTTGTCGCGGCTCTCCCGCTTCGCCACGCCCCTGGGGTCGAGGGCAGGGTGTGCCTTACGGGCGCCACTGTCGCTGTACGCGAAGGCGCTCGCACCGGTGGCCCGGCGATAGTTGTCGGCTGCGGTGTACACGTCGGTCGACCAGCGTCCGCTTCCCATGTCTTTCTCCTCAGATCGTGAAGGGCCGGAAGGTCCGCGGCCCGTACAGGCTGTGCAGGACTTCATCGAGCTCGCCGAGCAGCCGCCACGCGTCCTGCGGTCGCATGCGCGGCTTGTCGTAGGAACAGCCGTCGGCGAACCTCCGCAGCTGTTTGGGCGGGTCCTTGATCAGGCGGGTCATCAACCCGGTGGCCATGTAGATGTCGGTGGCCGGGCCGGCGGTTTTCTCCCGGAGAACCTCAGGCGGGTACGCATCCCGTTGCCGGGCGACGATCGCCTTGACGTGCGGGCCGGAATAACACCAGTCGACCAGCGCGAGACCGTGTTTCTCGGGGTGGATGAGCACGTGCTCCGCGAGGACCGCCCCGTGGATCACGCCGGCCCGGTGGGCCCAACCGAGCCCGACCAGCAGCCGCCGCCACATCCAGGCCACGTCCCGGGGATCGATCTGTCGTCGCAGGTCACTCAGCGGCACGAACCCGATCAGCCGTTGCAGAACGTTCACCCGCCGCCGTTTACGCTCCGCGCCCTCGTGGAGATAACTCTCGATCAGCTTCGGCGCGTACGGCCGGTACTTCGGATCCCCGTGGTCGCGCAGCGCCGTCAACGCGGTCGCCTCGGCCGCCATCAGGTCGCTGTCGGCCGGGCTGCGCGGGATCTTGAGCAGCCCGCGCGGGTCGGTGATCAGGTCGGCGATGTCCCCGACGGCCACCTGCCGGCTCCACTGTTCGTAGAGCTTCGACAGTTGCGCGAAGGCCCGGTTGGCGGCCGCGCTCTGCGCGCCGGTCACGGCGTCCGGGTGTACGGCCTTCGCGTACGCGCGGTAGGCCGCCTCCCCTTCCCCCAGCTCGGCGAAGCTGCCGGCCCGCTCGATCCGAGCAACGGCCTCTGCGAACATCATCGGACACCGTCCTCGCGGGTGGGCCGCAGCAGCGCCGGGTGCAGCAGCTGAGCGTCGCCGGCCCGGTAGAGCTTGGCCTTCGGACCACCGCGTTCGCCGCCGCGGGCCGCGGTCTCGCCTGTGCTCTCGACAAAGCCCGGCACGGAAAGCACCTTGCGGTGAAAGTTGCCGGCGTGGAGGTCCTCGCCCCAGACCGCGGCGTAAACCGCCCGCAGCTCGCTGATTGTGAACTCGCCACCGACGAAGGCCGTGGCCAGTGGGGTGTACTCGAGTTTGGCCCGAGCCCGGTCGAGCCCGTCGGCGACGATCGCGTCGTGGTCGAAGGCGAGGCCGGTGGCCCGCTCGATCGGGGTCCAGTAGGCGTTAGCGGCATCCGAGCCGGCTCGCGGATCGGGAAGGCTCGGCGCAAATGCAAGATACGCGACCGAGAACACCCGCATTCGGGGGTCGCGACCTGGGTCGCCGTAGGTCTGGAGCTGTTCCAGGTGGACGCGAGCGAGGGGCCCTTCGCCGGGGCGGAGGCCGGTCTCCTCGGCAAGCTCACGGAGAGCGGCGGCGTCCAGCGACTCGTCCCGGACGAAGCCGCCCGGGAGGGCGCGGCGGCCGGCGAAGGGTTGCTCGCCACGCTCGACCAGGAGGACGCAGAGCTGACCGTCCCGGACGGTCAGTGCGACGACGTCGACGGTGACCGCGACGGCCGGGTATGACCCGGGGTCGTACCCGGCCAGGAACTCGATCTCGTCCCGCACTTCAACCACCTACCAGTTAATCTCGGACCGAGTATTTCTTGGTCTGAGAATAACATAGCAGCGAACGTCCGTGCGGTGCCAAGGGCAGCAGGCAGGAACAAAAAGGCGACTGCCCGGGACCTGAGGTCCCGGGCAGTCGCTTGGCTCGCGATCGGCGAACCGGGCTGGATCAGTAGTTGGCGACCGTGAAGGTCGAACCACTCGAGATGATCGACTGCTGGTAGTTGCCGCCGACAACGTCGGCCGCGTCGGTGGCGCCGCTGCTGACCACGGTCACCGTGTAGGTGCCGGTCGGCACCTGGTAACCACCGATGGTGAAGCTGGCCGCGGTGAGGGCGTCCGAGGTCGCCGGCTTCGACAGCACCGCGGTATTAGTCGCATTCTGGCTGACGATCGTCGTGCCGGCCTGAATGCCGGGCCCGACGATGGTGCGGCCGATATCAGTATCGGCAAGCAGACCGGTCGCCGTCAGAGTCGTGGACCCTGCAGTGGTGGCGGTCGTGCCGTTCAAGGTCTTCGCCTGGTTCAGCGTGATCGTGGTGGCGGCAGCGCCGGCCGGGTCGGCCACGTTGGACAAGATCGCCGTGCTGGCGTCCGTGACCGAGACAATGGTGGTGCCAGCCGGAATCTTAGCGCCCGTGTCGGTTACCGTCATGCCGACCATGTTGCGGGTGAAGGCAGTCGTGCTGGTCATCACGTTGGTACCACCGCCAACGGCCGCGACGGCGCAGGTGGCGCATGCCGCGGTGCTGGGTTGCGGAGTCGGCCCGTTACCGGCCAGGTACAGCGAGCAGAGCAGCTCGGTGTCACCGAGCGGCAGGACGTTGAGGCATTCGGCGGTCTGACCGTTTGCCTTGAAGGTGGTGCCTGCGGTGCCTTCCTCGTCGTACTGGCCACGCACCAGGTATACGTGCGGGCTGGCCGCGTTCGGGGTGGTGCCGTTGGTATCGCTGCCGCCGGGCACGAAGGTCAGGCTGGAGAAGCCGGTACCCTTGATGCTGATTTCCGAGGCGGAGAGCTTGGTGTTCGGCGCCGTGTTCGGGCTGACCGTGATGCCGTTGGTGTAGCTGAACAGGCCGGTGGCGTTCACCGTGCCACCCGGGGTCGATACCGTGATGGCGAACGGACCGCCGACGGCGTGCGCAGGCGCGACCGCCACGAAGCTGGTGCCGTTGTCAGCGACCGAGGTGATTTTCAGGTCGGAACCGCCGACCGTGGCGGTCATGTCCTTGCTGAAGTTCGTACCGAAGACCGTGATCTCGGTGCCGCCCTGGGCGTTGCCGGCGGTCGGCGTGACCGCCGTGATCGTGGCCGGGTTGGCCAGCACCAGCGGCGTCGTCGTGCCGGCGACCAGCGGGCTCGTGCCGATCGAGCTACCGCTGTAGACACAGACGTTGTACGGGGCGCTGGCCTGCTCGGCGTAGGCGGCAGCGGTGGACGGGACGGTGATCGACAGCCGATCACCCAGGTTCCGCACATCCGTGCTGATGACGACGCCCGCGGTCTGGCCGTTGGCGAGGGATCCCGCAAGCCCTTCACCAGCGAGGTAAGTCGCGGCGCAGCCGCCCCGGGTGCCGGTGCCGGCGAACTGGATCGAGGCGGTGGCCCCGGCGGAGAAGGTCGCGTTGCCCGGCAGGGTCGCGAGCACCGTCGAGGCCGCGCCGATCGGACCCTTGGTGGTGTTCAGATTCAGCACCTTGCCGGCGATCGTGTACGGCGTGATCGTGCCCGCCACGAGCGGGGCGGTCAGGCCCGCGCCGCTGTAGACGCAGACGTTGTACCGGGCCGAGCTCTGCGCCGGACTGGTGGTCAGCGCCACCGCGGCCGGCACAGTGAGGTTGAGCTTCCCGCTGGAGACCGTGGCGGTCCCCGCGATGACGCCCGCGGTCTGGGGCGGCGGAGAGCCCGCGGTCGCCGCCGGCGCCGCCACGGTCTGCGGATTCGCGGTGCACCAGGCGTTCGCGGGGGTCGAAGCCACGTACTGGTACTGAACGCTCAGGCCGCTCGTCGGCAGCGTGCCCGGGACGGTGCCTTGGATCTGATTGCCGCCGCCGCTGGGGCCGTAGTTGCTGCTGAGCGACAGGCCCTGGCCTTGAATCGTGTATGTGCCCTTCGAAAGCAGGGTCTGTGCGGTGCCCGCCGCGGCATAGACGCACACGTTCCAGGTGGCGGTGGTCTGCGAGGTGAGCAGCGCGATACTGGAGGGCACCGTCACCGAAAGCTGCTTCGCATTGCCGAGGATCGTCGGAGTTGCGTTCACGATGCCCGCGGTAAGCGCGTACGGGGCGGTGGCATTCGCTGCCGGGTCAGCCGCAGCGGGGCTGCTGTCCGCACAGGTCGTCCAGCTGAACTGGACGCTGGGACTGGCGGTGTAATCTGCGCCGGGCGTGGTGAGGACGATCGTGTTGCCACCGCCGCTCGGACCACGCGCCGGGACGACCGACGTCAACACGTCGCCGATCGCGTAACTCGGGGTGGCGAGGCCGACCACCGTGGTAGCTGCCACGGCAGTTACCAGCCCTATCTGGGCGAGTGGCCTGCCGAGGGATTTCTTGACGGGCATTGCCGGTTCTCCTCCGGTTGTCACCATTGACGGCGGGCGCACGATCTCGCTGGCTGGATCGCCCACACCCGGGATGCGTAGCTGAACGTAACAGCTTCAAAGCTGTGAGTTATCTGATTCTTCACGTTTGCCGACGGGCTATTTCGGGACAGCGCGAAATGCATTCGGCAGCAGCGCAAATGGGCGGCTCCGACGGGAGCCGCCGCATTTCGAATGGACTGACATATGACGCGCCGAGGCAGTCAGGAGAGCCGTTTCCAGGTCTGGTCGAGCTGCGTCACGCTCTCCCGGACCGATGGTTTCCGGTTCGTGTCGACCAGCACGGTGTAGACGCTCTTCCGGGCGCTCGTGCGCCAGCAGAGCAACAAGGTCGGCTTCTCCTGGACAGGCTCTCCGGCGCTCAGGCGGATCCGCTGAGTGCAGCGCGCGCCGCCCTCGCGCCGCCCCTCTTCGGCCACCCACCGCAGCTCCCGGAAGCCGGTCAGATCACGCCGGGCCGAGTAGATGCGCATCAGCTTGCCGTTCGAGGCCAGCGACCACTTCTGGACCACTTCGACGCCTTCCGGCAGCGTCGCCCGGTAATCCGGCGGCACGCTCGGCCGGACAGACACGCTGGGGGCTGGCGCAGCCTGTTCGGACACGGGGGTGCTGTTGCCGGCACGTGTGGTCAACAGCGCACCACCGCACATCACGAGAGCCGCGGCGAGCCCACCGGCCAGCCGTCGGCCGCCGGTCACCCCCATCCACTCGCGCATGTTCACTTCCTCCGGCCACGATGTTCGGCGACCTCCGCACCGTCATGCCGAGCCACGCACCGATGCTTCCACGAATGCCACGGGCAGCAAGCGCATATGGATGCTCTGACATAAATTGATGCGATAAATCATCTAATTTTCTCAGTATCAGTAACTATCCGTAATTGCGCGGCCTACGCTCCCTGACGAGACGGCCTGACGCTCCTGACACAGGCCCACCGAATCGAACCGACGCGGTCTGCGGACCGTAGGAGGACCTCGCATGAGCAAAACGCACCCCAGCACCGGTCGGCGGCTCCTTCGGGCCGGCATCGCCACCGGCGCCGTCACCGCAGCAGTGATCGCCGCCGGAGCTACCCCGGCGTTCGCGGCCCCGGTGCCCATGATCCTCAGCTCCACCGCCGGCCCCAGCGGCGGCGGCAACGCCGTGACGGGAACGGTGAATGTGGCCGCGAACGCGACCGGGCCGTTCGCAGACGGCACCACCCCGGTCGTACAGTTCCAGTTCAGCGGCAGCGGGACGGCGGCGTCCTGCAGAACCCTGTACCAGACACCGGCCGTGGTTGCGGCTACCGCCGGCGTCAACAATGCCGGTTACGTGGACGCACCGGCCGTCCAGCGCATCAGCACCGCCAAGATCGCGTTCAGCGTCCCAACGGGCCTGACGTTGCAGGCCGCGCAGACCAGTGCGAAGTTCAACGTCTGCGCCTACGACTCGACCAGCACCACGACCAGCACTCTGCTCGCGACGGCGTCGTACACGATCGCGACCCGGCCGACGATCACGGGAGTCACGCCGGCGAGCAGCCCGGCGCTCGGTGGCCAATCGATCACGATCAACGGCACGGGCTTCGCCACTACGGCCACCGGCAACACGGTTACGGTCGGCGGCACGGCGCTCACCGGGGTCAAGGTCAACGCGAACGGCACCAGCATCACCGGCACCACGGGAGCGCGGGGCGCGGGAACCGACCTTGCGGTCGTCGTCACCACTCCCGGCGGCTCGGTCTCCAGCCTGGACCCCGACAACAACGGCCTGGTGGACGATGCCGATCCACTCACGCTCCCTGACAATCCGATTCCCTTCAGCTACAGCAACGGCGCGACCATCACGCCGAACACCACGCCGGCCGACACTTCCGTCGCGCTCAGCATCAACGGGGTGGGGTTCCGGGGGCTGACGTTCATCACGACGACGGGTAGCACTCCGTCGGACGCCAACTCGCACGTCCTACTCACCGACGGCGCGTACGTCCCGGGGGCCAACCACGGAGTGGAGGAGTGCCTGAACGTTCTGGTCATTACTGACACAGAACTCGTGTGCACGCTGAACCTGAAGGACGACATCGGCGTCACCGCAGGCACCGGCGCGGCGAGCGCCGCCGACGCCGGGGAGGGCACATACACGGTGAGCGTGGTGGCCAACGGCCTTCCCGCCGCCACCGCGGACGAAGCGAAGGCGTCGATCGTCAACAGCGGCGCCACCTTCACGGTGGCCCCGTACTAATTACCTCGGCATTGCGATAACGGCGGCCCGGAGATTTCTCCGGGCCGCCGTTCAGTAAGTCTGACGGGCGTCAGACCAGCTTTGCCCATTCCTTTTCGAGGACGGCCAAGCTCACATCCGTCGACGGCTTCCCCTGCCCGGCCACGGCCATGGTGACGACGCTGCGGGAGTCGGAGGTGCGCCAGCAGAGCAGCATGGAGGGCCTCTCCTGCGGCTCCTCGCCGCTGCTGAAGCGAACCTGCTGCGTGCACCGGGCGCCGCCCACAGCGAACCCCTTGTCCGCCACCAAAAGAAGTTCCCGCTGTCCGGTCAGATCGAACCTCGCCGACACGATGCGGACGCTGCCCTCCGAGGTCTTCTCGGTCCGCTCGTTGACCGGTCCCGTCGCCGCCTTCACCCCGGGCGCCGCCGTCACCGGCCGCTTCAGCGGGAAGCCGTCCTCGGCCGCCTTGGCGCGTGCCTCATCGATCTTCCTCTTCACCTCGGGGTCGACCATCTGGGCCGTCCGCGCCGTGCTCGTACGCGGCGAAGGCGAGGCCGAGGTCGAGCCGGAGGCACTCGCCGAAGGCTCGATCGAAGCCTCTGTCGACTCGGTGATCGAGTCAGCGGTCGCCATCGGCGCCACGGCGCCGGTGTCCCGGGCGACCGTGTCGTCGTCACGGTCGGCGGCCCGCGCGGTCACCAGATACACCCCGGCTCCGAGCACCGCGGCCGCGCTGACAGCCCCGACCGCTATCCGCGTGCGGCGCTTTTTCTGGCGGCCGGTCGGCGTGGCCTGGTAGACGCTGTCGTCGCCAGGCCGATCGTCGTCCTGAACGCTCATTGTGCGATCCCTACGTTGTACGGCTTGGCCCGCGGAAACGAGCCCGAATTTTCATCGTCTCAGCCGAGGGGACAAATATGCTCAAAACGACGACCTTACGAAGGGATCTCGCAGCATCAGAGGGCAGACGCAACCGATCTGAACCTGGAGGGACTCTGCCACCGATCCGCCCGGCCGGCCGAAGCGGCAGGCCCTCCAGGTTCCCGGGCTTTCCCAGCCTTGGAGCCCGAACCCGTCCGGCTCGATCCCCGGAACGCCGAGCGAGGTCGCGCCTGGAGGCGGCGCAGGGAAGCAAACTACCGAACTGCACCCGCCGGTCTTCTGCCTGACCGGAATCGCATGCCGACCGTTGTCCTCGACCACACAACGGGAGGACGACGATGAAGAAGCACCTGCGCCGCTATGCGGTGGGCGCACTTGCGATCGGCGCGGTTGCCGGCGGCGCCGCGATCGCCCTGCCCGCCACCGTCACGTCGGCGAGCGAGTGGCGGCCGGCCACCTACAACCTGGCCGAGATGCCCGAGCAGATTCTGCCGCCCACCGTGTCGACGCAGGAGCCCGTACGGGTGGTGACGACGAGCCTCGACGCCGCCGGCAAGCCGGTCATCAAGGTCACGACCGCCACCAGCAAGACGGCGGCCACCAAGGCCGTCGAGGCCGGGCAGTCGGCCGCCAATGCGGTCGGCGTCGAGCTCGACGCGATCGCCACGGCCACCGACGTGCCCACCGGCAGCGACACCTACCGCAGCCAGCAGTGGGACTTCAGCAAGATCTCCGTGGCTGGCGCCTGGCAGAAGTCGACCGGGGCGGGTGTGACCGTTGCCGTGCTCGACACCGGCGTGGCGGGCGATCACCCCGATCTGGCGGGCAACGTGGTGGCCGGTTACGACGCCGTCGCCAACGCCAACGGTGGTGCCACCGACCCCAACGGGCATGGCACGCACGTGGCGGGGACCATCGCGGCCGTCACCGGCAACGGCGTGGGGATCAGCGGTATCGCGCCCGACGCGAAGATCATGCCCGTACGGGTGTTGGGGGCCAACGGCTCCGGCTACATGTCGGACACCGCTGAGGGGATCGTCTGGGCCGCCGACCACGGGGCTTCCGTCATCAACATGTCCCTGGGGTCCAGGTCCAAGGTTACGGCGGTCAGCAACGCCATCTCGTACGCCCGCAGCAAGGGTGTTGTCGTGGTGGCGGCGGCGGGCAACGACCGCGCGAACGGTAGTCCGACCAACTACCCGGCAGCCGACGCCGGTGTCATCGGCGTGGCGGCGACCGACTCGGCCGACAGGGTGGGCAGTTACTCGAACGCGGGCAGCTACGTCGACGTGGCGGCACCGGGTTCGAGCATTCTCAGCACCTACCCGACGGCCCTGGGGAGCAAGAACGGGTACGCGGGCATGAGCGGCACCTCGATGGCGTCGCCGCACGTGGCCGGGGTGGCGGCGCTGCTCAAGGCGGCCGGTCCCACGCTCACGCCGGATCAGGTGGAGAGCGCGCTCGAGACCTCCGCCGTCGACCTGGGCACGAAGGGCTTCGACAACGACTTCGGGAACGGCCGGATCGACGCCGCCGCCGCGCTGGCGGTGGTGA
Source organism: Paractinoplanes hotanensis (assembly GCF_023717965.1). Lineage (NCBI taxonomy): Bacteria > Bacillati > Actinomycetota > Actinomycetes > Micromonosporales > Micromonosporaceae > Paractinoplanes > Paractinoplanes hotanensis. The sequence goes on from NZ_JAMQOL010000065.1 coordinate 72,130, forward strand.
GCCCGGCGACCCCCAGCCCGGCGACCCCGAACCCGACCACCTCCAGCCCGGCCACGACTGTGCCTACGACGGCCCCGACCACAACCGTCCCCACCACGGCACCGACGCCGGCTACCCCGTCCACCAGCCCGACGCCGACGCCGACGCCGACGACCGTCGGCCCAACGCCCACCCCGAGCAAGACGACAAGCAGCCCGGCCCCGACGCCGAGCAGGACCACGCCGGCGCCCAAGGTCAACCCGGTCATCCAGGTCGCGACCCCGTCCACGTCCGTCGTCTACGGCAGCGCGGCCACGATCACATACACGGTGACCGCTGGCAACGCCGCCTGGGCGCGTAAGCCGGTGCAGATCGGCGTCAACGCCACCGGCTCGTCGGCGACCAGCTGGACCCGGTTCACCACAGACGCCAAGGGCAAGCTCAGCGTGCAGATCAAGGCGACCGCGCACTTCCAGGTCCGCCTGACGGCGCTGGCGACCGACACGTCCGGCGCGACGACGTCGGCTGTCACCTCGTTCACGGTCCGCTCGTCGGCAACGGTGAAGAGCCCGGCCGCGCGCAAGCTCACGGTCAAGACGTCGGGGCCGACGCGGAAGGCCGCAGTTCAGCAGTACGCGAAGAACAAGTGGGTCACCGTGAGGAGCTTCACCGCCTCTTCGGGTACGACGACCGTGACCAGGCTTCCGTCCGGCGCGACGGTCCGCGTCGTCTTCCCCGCAACGGCCAAGGTGGCCGGCCTGACCACCGCCACCGTCAAGATCGGCTAAGAAGCGCAGACGACACGAAACGGGCCCCGGGACCTCACGGTTCCGGGGCCGTAGTCGTCCGCTCGGACAAGGCGGGGCTCGGTCGGGATCACCGGCCCGTACGGGACCGGCAAGCTGACCGTTTCTCAGCCCAACCGGGCCCACTCCCGTACGAGGGCCGCCACGCTCTCCCGCGAAGACGGCCGCCCCTGCCCGGTGACAGCGACAGTGATCACGCTGCGTTCCGGCGACACCCGCCAGCACACCATCGTCGAAGGCGCCGCCCGCGGGCGGTCGCCAGGGGAATTCCGCACGGTCCGGGTGCACCGCGCGCGCCCCACCCGCCAGCCCTTGTCGCCCACCAGCGCGAGTTCCGGCTCCCCGGTGAGGTCGAAACGGGCCGACGTCACCCGGATCGTCCCGCCTGCCGCGTCCTCGTCGTGGCGGTTCACCAGTGCCGCGGCGGCCGTCCGAGACGCGGACGGGGACGGGGTAGGCGTCGGGGCAGGCGTCGGACTTGCCTCCTGCCGCACTGCGGCCCGGGTCGCTTTCCCAGGCACCGGTGCCGGCGCGGCCGCAGAGGTCCGGGACTCCGAGGGCGAACCAGTAGAAGAGGCCGAAGGCAAGGAAGACGACCGTCCGGCAACCGGCAGTTCCAGGGCGGCCGTGTTCTCGACGAGATCGACGGCCTGAACAGCGAACAGTCCCGCCGCGCCGAACACGGCCAGGCCGGCCACCGCCACCCCGAGCTGTTTGCGCCGCTGGATGCGCTTTTCCCGCATTCCCGAGCGGTAGAAGCCGTTCTCGTCGTGCACAGTCATCACGCGCAGGTTCCCGTGGTCGTCCGACATCGGGTCCATGCTGCCACCTGGGACGGACAGAACTGACGAAAACGCCCGACACCGATTCGCACCGAATCGCTGCCTTTCCCCGCACCCGACCGATCCGAACTGCCAGATCGAAGGTCGACGAAAGGGCAGGTCAAACGTGAAGAAACTCGGTGCGGGTCTTCTGGTGCTCGGTGCGGTGGCGAGCGGGGTAGTGGCGGCCCTGCCTGAGCCTGGCGAGCCGGCGTGGCAGCCGGTCACGCACGGTCTGCGGGTGCAGCCAGAGAGTCTGCTCCCGGCCGTCGTCTCCCAGACCCGTCCCGTACGCGTCGTGAGCACCTCGATCGACCGCGGCGGCCGCCCCGCCGTGTCGGTCCGCACCGCCACCGACCGTGACACTGCCTCAGCCCTGGTCGTTGCGGGGCAGCACGCCCCCGGTGCGATCAGCGTCGAGGCCGACGTGCCGGTGTCGGTGGCCGCCACCGACCCGCTGCTGCCCATGCAGTGGGATCTCGCGCGGGTGCGGGCCGACGGCGCGTGGCTGCGTTCGACCGGCGCCGGAGTGACCGTGGCCGTGGTCGACAGCGGCGTGGACGCGTCACACCCCGACCTCGCCGGCCACGTGCTTCCAGGCGCGGATTTCATCACCGGCACCGAGGGCACAGCGGTCGACCCGCACGGTCACGGCACCCATGTGGCAGGCACGGTCGCCGCCCTGACCGGCAACGGCGTGGGCATCGCGGGGATGGCTCCGGACGCTCAGATCCTCCCCGTACGCGTGCTCGACGCGAACGGCAACGGTTACATGTCGGACGTGGCCAACGGCATCGCATACGCGGCCGAGCACGGCGCCGACGTCATCAACCTCTCGGTCAGCGCAACCTCGCAGGTCGGCGCGGTGACGAACGCGGTCGCGTACGCGCGCAGCAAGGGTGTTGTCGTGGTGGCCGCGGGCGGGAACTCGCGCCGGACGGGCAGCCCGACCGCCTTCCCTGCCGCCGACCCGGGCGTGATCGCGGTTGCGGCCACCGCCTCGGACGACGCCGTGGCCGCCTACTCCAATCGCGGCGGCTACATCGACGTGGCCGCTCCCGGCAGCGAGATCACCAGCGTGTACCCCGGCAACCGGTATGTCCGCATGAGCGGCACGTCGATGGCCGCCCCGCACGTGACCGCCCTGACCGCGCTGCTCAAGGGCGCCGACCGTGGTCTCACACCGGACGAGGTGGAACGCGCCGTGACCGAGTCGGCCGTCGACCTGGGCGAGCCGGGCCGCGATGACGACTTCGGCGCGGGCCGCCTCGACGCCGCCGCGGCGTTCGCCACGTTGACCCCCGCACGCCCGAGCCCGTCGGAGGCCGTGCCCACCCAGACGATCACGCCGCCGCCCGCAACCGCCACGACGCCGACGGTCGGCGCGCCATTGCCGCACACGACCAACACGCCACCCGGAAGCGACACGCCCTCGCCGTACGGCAGTGAAGCGCCGCGCGGAGGCGACACGCCGCCGTCCGAGAGCAACACGCCGCCCGCGGGCGACACGCCCTCGCCGCACGCGACCACCACGCCGCCCCGAAGCGATACGCCTCAGTCACCCGGGACCAAGACGCCCACTCCAACCCCGCGCGTCCCCGCCGAGGCCACACCGACCCCGGCGGCGCCGATCGTCCGCCTGGTCCGACCCGGCCCCGGCCGCCTCTTCGTGTTCGTCATCGGCGTCGAGAGCGTGCCCGTCCAGATCCAGCGGCACGACGGGGACGGGTGGACTACCGTCCTCACCTATCCTGCGACGAAGGTGGCGCGTTTCGACGGACTTGTCCCCGGTGTGGAGCACCGCGTTGTCGTGTCGGGCGCCACAAGCGACGTGATCCGGCTCTGAGCGCTGTCTAACGCGAAGATCATCCGGTTTACTCAACACCCATGGGCATCATTTCCAGGGGATTCGGCGGCCGGCGGCGTGAGTCGGTGCCCGGCCTGCCGCCCGGCCAGTACCTCACCCACGATTTCCCGGTGCTTTCCGCCGGGCCGACCCCGCGCATCCCGCTCGATCGCTGGCGCTTCACCGTCACCACGGAGACCGGCGAGAAGACGAGCTGGAACTGGACGGAGTTCCAGGCGCTGCCGGCCGAGGACGTCACGGTCGACATCCACTGCGTCACCAAGTGGTCCAAGCTGGGCACCACCTGGCGTGGCGTCTCGCTCGACACCCTGCTGGCCGACGTCGAGTCGGCGGCCGACTACACCATGGTCCACAGCTTCGGCGGGTACACCACCAACGTACCGATGGAAGATCTGCTCGACGGCAAGGCCTGGGTGGCGTACAAGTTCGATGGTGAGGATCTCGAGCCCGAGCACGGCGGCCCGGCCCGGCTCCTCATTCCGCATCTGTATTTCTGGAAATCGGCGAAATGGGTCAACGGCGTGCAGCTGATGCCCGATGATGACCCCGGTTTCTGGGAGGCCGCCGGCTATCACATGTACGGAGACCCATGGCGCGAACAGCGGTATCAGGGCGACTGATCTGGCGGGCTGCGACGGTTGCCGCAGCCCACTGGGAGTCGCCGACAGCACGCACGCTGGTGCTCGACGTTCCGGACTGGCCGGGCCACCTGCCCGGCCAGCACGTCGACGTGCGCCTGACCGCCGAGGACGGCTACCGCGCGCAGCGGAGCTATTCGATCGCCTCGGCGTGGCCCCATCCGGAGGGCAAGGTCGAGCTGACCGTCCAGCGGCTCGACGACGGCGAGGTCTCGCCCTATCTGACCGACACCGTCGAGGCGGGCGACCAGATCGAGCTGCGCGGCCCGGTCGGCGGCTGGTTCGTCTGGCGGGACACCCAACCGGCGCCGGTGCTGCTGATCGGCGGCGGCTCGGGCGTGGTGCCGCTGATGGCGATGGTGCGCGCCCGGTCGATGGCCGGCGCCAAGCAGCCGTTCCGGCTGATCTACTCGGTGCGTACGCCGGAAGACCTGCTCTACGCGGACGAGTTGCGCCGACGTGTCCGCGACGACGCCGGCCTCGACGTCCACTACGTCTACACGCGTAAGACGCCGGACAACTGGCCCTCTGAACCGAAGAGGATCGACGTGGCGGCCCTGAACACGTACGGTTGGCCGCCGGACTTCGCACCCGACTGCTTCGTGTGCGGTCCGACGACGTTCGTCGAGACGGCCGCGGACATCCTGGTCGCGCTCGGCCACGACCCGCGCCGGATCCGCACCGAACGCTTCGGAGGGACGTCGTGACACAACCCGGGCCCAGGGGAGCCGCGCTCGACGGCAACGCCATGGCCGGCGACCTGCGCGAGATCTTCGCGGTCGACGTGACGGTGGCCCGCTACATGTGCGCGGGCTGCACCCACACCGACGCGGTGGCCACGCTCATGGTGTGGCACCAGTCGCCCGGACTGGTGGCACGCTGCCCGAACTGTTCGGACGTGGTGCTGCGCGTCGTACGGGCGCCCGACCGGGTCTATCTCGACCTGCGGGGCAGCGTACGCCTCGAAGTGCCGCTCGAAGGCAGCTGACCTTGACCCGCCCGGGGGCGCCGGAGGATCCGCTGCTGGCCGAGGCCGGCGACTGGTCCGCGACCATCGGCGCCGCCCAGGACGAGCTGATCCGCACCGCGCCCGAAAGCGTGCTGATCATTCAGGGCGGCCCGGGCACCGGTAAGACGGACACCGCGCTGCGCCGGGTGGCCTGGCTGCTCGACGAACCCGAATACGGCCTGGGCGCGACCGAGGTGCTGGTGGTCGGGCCGTCGCACGCGTTCGCCCGGCGCACCCGCGCGCTGCTCGAGAGCTGGGGACACGAGGGGGTCGCGCACAGCTCGATCGACGGGCTGCTGCCCAAGGCGGTCACCGGCCGGCCGGAAGCCCCGCACGTGACCCGGCTCAAGGGCGAGGCGCGGATGGCCGGGCTGATCGGCCGGGCGATCGAGAAGCACCGGGCGCGGCAGCGGGCCATCCCGCCCGTGCTCACGATCCGCGGGCGGGCGGTGCGCCTCGACCCGGCCACGGTCGAGCGGGTGATCACCACGGCCAAGGCGAGCGAGGCGACCGCGGGTGACCGGCGGCGCCTGCTACGGGCGGCGCTCGTAGCCGGTACGCAGGACCCGCGGTTGATTCTCGATGCGGCCGACATGCTGGCCGACCGCCTGTGGCCGGAGTTCGAGGCGACGACCTTCCTGTCCGAGCTGTTCGCCTCGCGCCTGATGCTGACCGCGGCGGCCGAGGGCGAGTTCACCGACCGCGAGATCGACGCGCTGTTCCGGGGGACCGACGAGGAGCCGCCGTTCAGCGAGGCCGACCTGCCCCTGCTCGACGAGGCCGAGCACGTGTCCGGCATCGAGCCTCAGACGTACGAGCACGTGGTGGTCGACGAGGCGCAGGACCTCTCCCCCATGCAGTTGCGGGCGCTGTCGCGTCGCTCGGCCAACGGCTCGCTGACCGTGATCGGCGACATGGCCCAGTCGACCGGCCCGTGGGCCCGCGACGACTGGCACGACGTGCTCGCGCACCTGCCCTCCGAGATGCCGCACGTGCACCGCGAGCTGCACTTCGGCTATCGCATCCCGCGTCAGATCTTCGAACTGGCCGCCGAGTTGCTGCCCACCGCCGCGCCCAGCGTCCAGCCGCCGACGACCGTGCGGGACGGGCCGGCCGACCCGGTGATCGCGCCGGTCGAGCCGGCCGGGCGGGCGGCTGTCGTGGTGGCGGCCGCGGCCGACCACGCCGCCGACGGGCGTTCGGTCGCGGTCATCTGCCCGGCGCGCTGCCGCGACGAGATCGAGGCGGCGCTGCGGTCGGAAGATCTTCCCTGGGGTACGGCTCCCGGCGACGAGCGAGGGCCCGCGATCACCCTGCTGAGCCCGCACGAGGCGAAGGGCCTGGAGTTCGACGCGGCGATCGTGGTCGAGCCGGGCTTCATCGTCGACGACGATCCCCGCGGGCATCGGCTGCTCTACACCGCGCTGACCCGGGCCACCGGCCACCTGCACCTGGTAGGCGCGTCTGAAGATCTGCCGGCCGATTTCGGTACGCAGCCGGCCGAACCCGCGGTTGACCTCGCGCCGGCGCCTGTGGCCGCCGCGCCGCTGCCGCCGGAGGCGCTGCCGATGCCGGACGACCCGGTGCTGCGTGAGCAGATCGACATGGTCGCCCAGAGCCTGGCCGAGACGCTGCTGGCCAATCTGACGCCGGAGCTGTGGCCGGTCGCGCTCGACCGCCTGATCGAACTGATCAGCCCCGACCCGTGAGCCTCGGACGCCCGGCCGGCCACCGGCGTGGCGTCAGGAGCGGAAGCCGCCGCGCAGGCGCTGGGCCAGGGTGACCGGCGAGGGCGGACGACCGGTCGCGGGCCGGGGTTTCGCCGGGATGGACCGGCCCACCGGGCGGTCGTAGTCGGCGGTGGCGATGGCCTCGATGATCTGGCCGTCGCCGAAGTTCTCGGAATCGGGAATCGAGGGCACGAAGCCGACCAGGACCCCGTTGCGCATGATCTGGGCCTCGAGACCGGCCGTGCCGTCGTTGTCCCAGATCGCCTCGCGGCTGTCGGGCAGCGTGACCCGGATGCCGTACTGAGTGATGCCGGCCTGCGGCAGTTTCACATGGGCGAAGACATTGCGCGCCCGCAGCGTGTCGACGATCCGCCGTGCCCGTTCTTCTTCCATGTGGAGACGGTACCGGCGGGGGCTGAAGGCAGCCTGAAGATCGCCTGTGGTGCTCGTGTGAATGACCGCTCACCGCGAGACATCGACGCAGGTCACATCGACGTACGTTACTCGCACGTAACAGGAATGTCACCGTGTTTCTTTTCTCGGCGACCTGAATTACCGTTCGGTAACCGGAGCGCTCCGGCTTCCTCTCCCCCACGGACCGGAGGCCACTCGATGGGCAGGCGTCTATCCCTTCTCGGCTGTCTCGTCATTTCGTCCCTGCTGTCGCTCGCCGTGGCCGCGCCCGCCGCCGCGGCCGTCGACCCTGCCGTGACCGACTACGTCGCGCTGGGCGACTCCTACTCCTCGGGCGTCGGCGCGCCCGGTCAGAGCGTGTTCTGCCTGCGCAGCAAGCAGGGCTATCCCGGTCAGTGGACGGCCCGCAACAAGCCGAAGTCGTTCACCGACCTCAGCTGCGGCGGAGCCGTGACCAGCGACGTCCGCAACCTCCAGGTCCCGTTCCTGAGCAGCGGGGCCGACTTGATCAGCATCACGATCGGCGGCAACGACGCCGGCTTCGCGCCCACGGTGATCGGCTGCCAGGTCGGCAGCGACGCGGCCTGCCTCGCCAAGGTCGCCGCCGCGCGCACCGACATCACCGGCGCCCTGCCCGGCAAGCTCGACTCGACGTACGCGGCCATCAAGCGCAAGGCCCCGAAGGCCAAGGTCGTCGTACTCGGCTATCCCATCCTGTTCGACACCTCGTCGGCGACGTGCGGCCTCACCGGCATGAGCCTGACCAAGCGCCGGGCCCTCAACGAGGGCGCACAGGTGCTCAACGACGTCATCCAGGCCCGCGCTCAGGCCGCCGGCTTCACGTTCTCGGACGTCCGCGACGAGTTCGCCGGCCACGGCATCTGCTCGTCGCGCCCGTACCTGAACGGCCTCACGGTCATCCCCCCGCAGAACTCCTTCCACCCCAACGCCACCGGCTACACGTACGGGTACCTGCCCGCACTCGCCGACGTGCTGTAGCTCCGCCGCGCCCCGGGCGGGTGCCACCCTTTAGCACCCGTCCGGGACCGCCCGACCGCCCCGACCCCCGGGATCGTTCCGAGGCATGGCAAGCGTCTACGTCCTCCTGCTCCTGCTCGACCTCGCGCTGGTGATCATCGCCCTGGTCGACTGCCTCCGCCTCAGGGAGGACGAGATCCGCACCGCCCCCTGGGCCGCCTGGATGTTCGCGATCCTGCTGCTCTCCCCGTTCGGCGCCATCGCCTGGTTCGTCAAGGGCCGCCCGGTTCCGAAGGTTCCGCTGCGTCCCCGCCCGATCTTCGTGGCCCCCGACGACAACCCCGACTTCCTCAAGTCCCTGGCCGCCGCCATCCGCGAAGGCGACCCGGATCGCTGACCGGTGACGGGCGACCCGTGCACGCACCGGGCACGCCATCGGCTCACGGCGAGGGCGGCAAGCTCCGCCGGCTCAGCGCGATCGGCAGAAATGTTCGATGTGCCCGCCGAGCTCGGCAGGCGCGGTCAGCGGCATCAGATGGCCGGCGTCGGCGACGATGACGACCGTGGAATCCGGGAGCCGGCCGGCAACGTTCGCGATCAGACGCGAAACGGGGGACGGGCTGTCGGCGCCCTGGACCAGAAGGACCGGACAGGCCACCGCCGGATCGAATGACCAGGCGCTGACGGCGGGGATCTCGCTGGTGAAGAAGTCCTCGCTGCGATGGGCTGCGTCGTCGACGAGACCGGCGCCGAGGGCGGCCTCCATGACGCTGCGGTATCCCGGCCCGCAGATGACGGTCATGAAGGCGTCGAAGGCCTCGGCGTGGTCGCCACGGGCGGTGGCGGCCATCGCTGAGCCCATCATGGGGCCGAGGACGGCGTGCAGGTCGCCCAGGTCGGAGGGGTCCGCCAGGGCGTCCACGAGTGGCGGCTCGCACAGCGTGATCGTGCGCACGGACGTGGGGCTGTCCACGGCGAGCTGCAGAGCGATGGCCGAGCCGGACGAATGAGCGACGACGTGGGCGGGTGCGGCGTTCAGCTGCCGCAGCAGCGTCGCGGCGTGGCGAGCGTGATCCGCTATGCCCAGGCGTCGCGGGAGCGGCGTGTCGGTGTAGCCGGCCCGGATCATCCGGATCACACGGTGATGCCCCAGTGCGGGTGTTTCGGCCAGCGGCGTGAGCCAGTCGGCGAGACCACCGCCGTGAATCAGCAGCAGCGGCTCGCCCTCGCCGCCGGAATCGGTGTACGCGACTTCGGCGCCGTCGATGATCAATCGGGTCGGGTGGGCGCGGATGACAGTCATGAACGCTCCTTCGGTCACTGGGCGTAGAGCCGGATCTCGATGCCATCGGGGTCGTGCAGTCCGACCAGGACGGAGCCGCCGTTGTGTCCGGTCAGCAGGCCGCCGTGCGGCTGACCCAGGTCGTCCAGCCGCTCCCGCCAGGCTTTGACGTCCTCCCGCTGGGACACCTCGAGGGCGACCAGGTCGAATCCGGAGAGGGCCTGCGCCCGCGCCGGATCGAGTCGCAGAGCCAGGCGTAGCCGGCCTTCCTCGTCCGCGAGGGCGAGCCCTTGAAGAGCCCCCTCCTCGATGAATTCGATCTCGACGCGCAGGCCGAGCACTGAGGTGTACCAGTCCCGGCTGCGATTGAGGTCGGAAACCGGAAGCTTGACATGGTGGATTCCAGACAGATCGGGCATGTCGATCCTTTGGCTAGAGTCAACTCTAGTGAGCTATTAGAGTAGACTCTAGCCAATGACGGAATCTGTCAAGCCTCGCCGCAGCCGGGCCGAGCAGACACGAGCGACCCGCCGCCGCATCATCGCCGCGGCGGCTTCGCAATTCGTCACGCACGGCTACGGGGCGACACTGCTCGAACAGGTGGCCCAGGAGGCCGGCGTCGCGGTGCAGACGGTGTACTTCCATTTCGGCAACAAGCGCACGTTGCTCAAGGAAGCACTCGACGTCGCCGCGGTCGGCGACGACGATCCCATTCCGCTGCTGGAACGACCCTGGGTGAAGGAGATGCGTCAGGAGACCGATCCGGTGCGAATCATCACGCATTGGCTGGCCGCCAGCCGGGCCATCCTCGACCGGGTCGCCCCGCTGATGAGGGTGGTGCGCGGCGCCATCGGCACGGACCCGGAACTGGCCGCACAGTGGGAGACCAACCAGACTCAGACACGGGAGGCACACAGCTTTCTCGTGGACCTCCTCGCCCGGCGTGGCAGCCTCAAACCCGGCCTCGACGTGGAACGGGCGCGTGACATCGCCTTCGTTCTCAGCAATGCCGAGACTTACCTGCAGTTCACCGACGTCTGCCAGTGGACTCCGGACGAATGGCAGGAACGAACCGCGGTCCTGCTCACGGCGGCGCTCTTGGCGCCGGCGCATCATGCGGTTCGCGTCTGACCGGTCACCGTTGCGCGCGAACTTGTCACGCAGGGTCACTGCGGTTCGAGGGGGCCCTCACGACCGCGCCGGCGCGGCGCGGAAGCGAACCGCCGGGATTACCACACAGATGGCCCCGAACAGGGAGACCAGTTGGTCACGCTCTTCTGCGAGACGGGCTGCTTCAACCTCGATTACCTGAAGCTGAGCTGATGCGCGGGTGCCGCTGCCACGGTGGCGGTACCCGTACGGCTGACATGCCGGCCGCGGCGGCGGACTGCATGCCGAAGTCGGTGTCCTCGAACACCAGGCAGCGCTTCGGCGCCACGTCCAGCAGCTTGGCGGCGATCAGGAAGCACTCCGGGTCCGGCTTGCCGTTCAGGTAGTCGCCGGCGCAGACCATCACCTCGAACTTCTCGAGCAGCCCCAGCGTCGTGAGCGACGCGGTCACCGATTCCCGGCTGCTCCCGGAGACGACGGCGAACGGCACCTTCCCGTACGCGTCCTCGATGTGCTCAAGCACCCCGGGCACCGCCGCGACGGTGGGCAGCAGCTCCTGGAAGATCTGCTCCCGCCGCTCGTCCACGACGCCGACCGGCATCGCGAGCCCCTGCCGCGCGTTCAAATCGGCGATCACCGAGGTCGGCGTGCGGCCGCCCCACGCGTAGAACAGCTCCTCCGGAAACTCGGCGCCCCACTCTTCGAGGGCCTGTTGCCAGGCCTGGTAGTGGATCGGCATCGAGTCGGCGATGGTGCCGTCACAGTCGAACAGGTACGCGTCGAACTCGCCCTCAGGCAGCGGCAACATCACGCCGACCACGATAATCCGCAGCCGTTGTCCGATTCGGGGGTGCGCCGTTCGTCGGAGACATGGACCACGAATACGGGGTCCGCGTCTGCAGACCGGGAGGCCCGCGTGACCGTCAGCCAGCTCGCCCCGCACCGCCACGCCGCACGCGTGCAGCGCGACCGGTGGGCCGTCACCGCAGTGTTCCTGCTCAACGGCCTGACGCTGTCCACCTACATCGTGCGAGCCCCCTCGTTCAAGGCCACTCACGATCTGAGCGACGTCCGGTTCGGGCTGTCCGGGCTGCTCTTCGCGATGGCGGCGCTGGCGTGCATGCAAGCCGTCGGACCGCTCGCAGCCCGGCTCGGCACCCGGACGATCCTGCGCGGCGCCCTCGCGGTGATGCCGCTGCTGCTGGCCGGTCTGGCCGTCGCCCCCGGACCGGAGTGGTACCTGATCGGTTCGGCCGTGCTCGGCGGGGTGCACGGCGCCACCGACGCGGCGATGAACGCGAGCGCGGTCGCCGTCGAGCGCGAGGCGAAGCGGCCCATCCTCAACGGCTGTCACGCGGCCTGGAGCGTGAGCGCGGTCGTCGCGTCGCTGTCCACGGCCGCCCTGGCTCACCTCGGTGTGTCGCTGGCCGCGCACCTCGTCGCGACCGGCGCTCTGCTGCTGGCCGGAGGTCTCGCCGCCGCCCGGTGGCTGCCGGACAACGGGCGCGCGAAAGCCGAACCCGGTGCCCCGGTGTCGCTGCGGTCGGGCTGGAGCCGTCCCCTGGTCCTGCTCGGCCTGACCGCCACCGCGCTCATGATCTGCGAGGGCGCGGCGCTCGGCTGGGGCGGGATCTTCCTGCACGAGGCGCGCAACGCCTCGCTGAGCCTGGCCGCGGTGGCGATCACCGCCTACACGGGCGGCCAGACCCTGGGCCGGCTCGCCGGCGACCGGCTCACCAGACGCGGCGGCGGCAACCGGCTGTTCCGGATCGGCGCGCTGATCGCGGCGGGCGGCTTCGCCGTGGCCGTCCTGGCGCCGCACCCGGGCGTGGCGGTGGCCGGGTTCGCGCTGGCCGGGCTCGGCTCGTCGGTGCTGGTGCCGCTGACCTACAGCGCCGTCGGCCGGCTGCCCGGCGCCTCCACCGCGGCCCTGGTGTCGCGGCTGACCACGTTCACCTACACCGGAATCCTGCTCGGCCCGGCACTCATCGGCTGGGCCGCCGGACACCTCGGCCTGGCCGTCACCATGACAGTGGTGATCCCGCTGCTGCTGCTCGTCATCGTGGTTCCCCGCCCGAAGCAGTGACACGTCACCCGATCGGAAGCCGCCGCCCGATCGACAGATGGCCCCGGCCTTCGCCGGCCGGGGCCATCCCCTACTACTGCGTCAGTCGAGCAGCGCCGTCACGGTGCCCGCGGCGACCGTACGGTTGCCCTCGCGCACCGCGAACCCCGCGCCCACCTCGAGCGCCACCGGCTTGCCCAGCGTCACCGCGACCTTGTCGAGCGTGTCGCCCGGCATCACCAGGTCGATGCCGCCGAGGTCCATGCCGCCGGACACGTCCGTGGTGTGGAAGAAGAACTGCGGCCGGTAGTCCGTCGCGAACGGCGTGTGCCGGCCACCCTCCTCCTTCGTCAACGCGTACATCCGCGCCTCGAACTTCCGGTGCGGCGTCACTGTTCCCGGCACCGCCACCACCTGACCGCGCTGCACCTGCTCGCGCTTGATGCCGCGCAGCAGGATCGCCGCGTTGTCCCCGGCCTCGGCCGTCTCGAGCGACTTGCCGAACGTCTCGAGACCGGTCGCCACCGTGGCGATGGTCGGCCCGAGCCCGACGACCTCGACCGGGTCGCCGACGCGCAGCGTGCCGCGCTCGATCTTGCCGGTGACCACGGTGCCGCGGCCGCTGATCGTGAGCACGTTCTCGATCGGCATCAGGAACGGCTCGCCGAGCTCGCGCGGCGGGACCGGCACGTACTCGTCGACCGCGTCCAGCAGGTCCACGATGGACTGGACCCACTTCGGGTCGCCCTCCAGCGCCTTGAGCGCGCTGACACGCACCACGGGCACCTCGTCACCGGGGAACCCGTACTCGCTCAGCAGCTCCCGCACCTCGAGCTCGACCAGGTCGAGCAGCTCCGGGTCGTCGACCGCGTCGCTCTTGTTGAGCGCCACCACCAGGTACGGCACGCCGACCCGCTGGGCGAGCAGCACGTGCTCGCGGGTCTGCGGCATCGAGCCGTCCTGCGCCGACACGACCAGGATCGCCCCGTCGACCTGGGCCGCGCCCGTGATCATGTTCTTCACGTAGTCGGCGTGGCCCGGCATGTCGACGTGCGCGTAGTGCCGGCTCGGCGTCTCGTACTCGACGTGCGCGATGGTGATGGTGATGCCGCGGGCGGCCTCCTCCGGCGCCTTGTCGATGCCCTCGAACGCCACGTACCGGTTGGAGGCCGGGTCGCGGTCGGCGAGAACCTTCGTGATGGCGGCGGTCAGGGTCGTCTTCCCGTGGTCGACGTGCCCCATCGTGCCGATGTTGACGTGCGGCTTGCTGCGGATGAACTGGCTCTTGGCCATGGTTGTCTTCTCGATCCTCACTGGATGCAAGGCATTACTGGGATGCGCGCCCGATTGCCGGTCGGGACACGCCAGAACCGCAGGGTCGAACCACCCTTCCCCTGCGGTTCTGCTACTGCTGGGGAAGGGTCAGATTCGGGTATCGGCGCCGCTGAGAGAACGCACGCACACGGGAGCCGCCCCTTGGGGCAGCTGCACACCGAGCGCGAACATGCGGATCACGGTAGGCGGTAACGCGGTGCCCCTCCACCTAATTCCCGCGGGTGCGACCCGGGCGTCACCAGGTGAAGGTGGCGCTCTTGGCTTCGCTGTTCAGGGTGCGGCCGTCGCGGTCGTAGCTGAAGGACATGACCACCGCGTAGCTGTGGCCGCGGGGCGGGCTGGCCGCGGAGGGGCCGCAGGTTCGGGTGGCGGCATCGCCCTCGAAGGTCAGGTCGTCGCAGGTTCGGGTGGCGCCGACCACGCGGCCGGTGGTGGCGTCCTTCAGGGCGACTGCGATGCGGCCGCGGCCGCCGCCGGGGGCGGTCACCGAAGCCTGGTAACGGACGTCGCGGCCGAGCATGTGGCAGGGCTGGACGCGGGCCGCGGTCTTGGTGCGGAAGTCGATCGCGAAGCTCTGGTTGCACTGCCACGGGCCGTACGGCTGGGCCTCGGGGTGCGGCGACCGCGCCGGCGGGCGCTTGGTGGGTTTCTGCGCGGCCTTGGGGCGTACGGTCGGAGCCGCCGGCGCCGGGGCAGGCGGCGTGCCCACCGCCGGCAGCGGGCGCGTGCTGCCGGTCGGCGTGCGGCCGGCGTTCCGGTTCGCGGAGACGTCCGTGCGGCGCTGCGCGACGGTCGAGGGAGCGGGCGCAGCGGCCGAGGGCGCGGTTTCGACGATCACCCGCGGGGCGGCCAGGTCCTTGGTCTCGCCGTCGTCCCGGCCCATGTTCCAGGCGGTGGTGGCCACGGCCGAGGCGACCATCGTGGCCGCGACCAGCGCCATCGTGGCGCCGGGACGGGCCCAGCGCCAGCCCGGGACAGCGTTGCGCTTGCCGGGATGCCGCTGCGGCGGCACGAGCGACGGGGCCGGGTGAGACACCGGCTCGGCGCGGGCGGCCGGAACGGCGAGACCCGACGAGGCAGCGCGGCCGGACCGGGCAGCGCGGTCGGCGGTCGGGGAGACGAGCCAGGAGTCGTCGGCCGAGGAGAGCGACGCGGAGTGCAGGACGGGCGCGGAGCGGGGCGGCTCGGACAGGGCGTCGGGCGGTGTCGGCAGCGCGGGTGTGCCGGCGAAGCGGCGGGCCACGTCGGAGAGGTCGGCCACCAGCTCGGCGGCGGTCGGGCGCAGGCGGGGCTTCTGCGCCATGCAGGCCATGATCACGTCCCAGACCGGGTCGGGGAGGCCGGAACGGCGGGCCGGGTTGCCCTCGAGGTGCTGGCGCATCAGATCGGGGATGGAGTCGCTCAGGTACGGCGGGCGGCCGCTGACCAGCTCGTACAGGAGCACGCCGAGCGCGTACACATCGGTTGCCGGGCTGGCCGTCGCGCCGTGGAAGGCCTCGGGCGACATGTAGTGCGGGGTGCCGACGACCGCGTTGGGCGTGGTCATGCTCGGCGTGTTCAGGATGCGGGCGACCCCGAAGTCGGTCAGCCGGGTGTCGAGGCGGCCGTCCGTGGTCGCGAGCAGGATGTTGTCGGGCTTCAGGTCGCGGTGCACCACGCCCAGGTCGTGCGCCTCGGCCAGCGCGGCCGCCACCTGCGCGGTGAGCCGGGCCGCTTCGCCCACGGCCACGGTCGGCCGGGTACGCAGCAGGTCGCGCAGGCTGCCCCCGCTGACCAGGTCCATCACCAGGCCGATGGTCTCGCCCACGCTGAACAGGTCGTGCACCCGCACCACGTTGCGGTGGCGCAGCATCCGCAGGATCGTGCGCTCCTGCACGAAGCGGGTGACCAGCCGCGGCTGGCGCAGCAGGCTCTCGTGCAACAGCTTCACCGCGACCGGCTCGCCGGTGGCCCGGTCGAGCGCCTCCCACACCGTACCCGTGGCGCCCTGCCCGATCGGGCGCTGGAGCACGTACGAGCTGCCGACGCACCGTCCGCTCAGGTCCATGGTCGACGTGCCGTGCGTGTCGGCGCGTGATCCGACGCTCAACCGGTCCCTCGTGCCATGCTGGGTCACTCGACGGTCCTTCCGCAGCGGACAATGCTCCGGAATATTGCTGTTTGTCCGCTTCGGATAGCAAGCCCTTACGCCCGGTTTCGCACCTTCGGTCGGAGTCCCGGATTCGCCGTTACTTGGACGTGGCGGTGTCGTTCGTGCTGGTACCGGACAGCGTCCGGATCGCCCCGAGCAGCGTCGACCGGGTGAACGGCTTCTCGATCAGCATGCTGTTGTCGTCGAGCTGCAGCTGCGGGCCGAGCGACGCCGCCGTGTAGCCGGACATGTAGAGCACCGGCAGGTGCGGGTGGTGCGTCCGCAGCGCCGCCGCCAGCTCGGGGCCGGTCATCGTCGGCATCACCACGTCGGTGATCAGCAGGTCGGGCTGCGCGCCCGCGGCCACCTGGGTCACCGCCTGCAGGGCGTCGGTCGCGACCGTGATGGCGTACCCGGCCGGCTCGATCAGGCGCTGCACGAGCTGCGCCACCTCGGGCTGGTCCTCGACGATGAGCACCCGGCCGATCACCGCCGGCGCGCCCTGGCGCCCGGACGCGGCCAGCGGCTTCTCCTCGGCCGCGGGCAGGTAGAGGTGGACCGTCGTCCCCATCCGCGGCTCGGACTCGAGCTCGATGTGACCGCCCAGCGCCTGCACGATGCCGGCGGTCGTGGCCAGCCCGAGACCGGCGGCGGTGGGGCGGGTGGTGAAGAACGGCTCGAGCGCCCGCCGTCGTACCTCGTCGGTCATGCCCACACCGGTGTCGGTGATGACGATGTGCACGAGCCGGCCCGGCGATACCCCCTCGGGACCCTTGCCCGCCTCGACCAGCTCGTTCATCGCGGCCACCCGCAACATGCCGCCGTGCAGCATCGCGTCGCGGGCGTTCGCGGCCAGGTTGACCAGCGCCTGTTCCAGCGGGCCACGCTCGGCACGTACGGCCCATACGTCCGGGCCGAACGCCAGGTCGAGGCCGATGTGCTCGCCGAGCGTACGGCTGAACAAGGACTGCACGTCGGTCAGCAGGTCCGGAATCGGGATGATCTCGGGGCGGTTGCCGTCGCTGCGGCCGAACGCGAGCAGCTGGTGGGTCAGCGAGCGCCCGGTGCCCACCGCGTCGAGGATGTCGGTGGCGAGCCGGTGGTGCTGGCTGCCCTCCTCGGCCGACGAGGTGATCATTTCGGCCGAGCCGCCGACCACGGTCAGCAGGTTGTTGAAGTCGTGCGAGATGCCGCCGATGAGCTGACCCAGGCTGTCCAGCCGGCGCAGGTGGTCGAGCTGCCGCTTGAGACCGCGGGCGTCGATGTGATCGGTGGTGTCGGTGACCATGCAGACCACGCCGGTGAACTCGCCGTGATCGCCCATCAGCGGCATCATGCTGATCCGGACGCTGCGCTGCGAGCCGTCGGCCCGCATGAGCCGGGTGCCGCCGACCGTGGAGCGGCCCTCCCGGCACTCGTTGATGCGCCGGTCGAGCTCCTTCTGGCCCTGGTCGTTGAGGAAGCCGCGGAGCGAGACGCCGACGAGCTGCGAGCGGGGCATGCCCAGGACGACACCGATCGGTTCATTGGCGTACGTCACCACGGCGTCCGGATCGAGCTGAAGCACCCCCTCGGGGATGGTCTCGAGCACCCGGCGGTAGCGCTCCTCGCTGGCCCGCAGCCGCTCCAGAGCGCGCGCGCTGGAACAGGCGAGCGCCAGCTCCCCGGCGATGTCCCGGGCAAGCTCGACCTCGGCCGTCGAATAGAACGACCCGGGCGCCTCGCGGGTCAGCACCAGATATCCCGCGTACGTGTTGTCGACGATCACCGGGCACAGGACGGCCGAGTGGATCTCGTGCTCCTCGCCCGCCAGCGGCTCGACCCCGTCGCCGGCCAGCACGATGGGCCGGCGGCTGGCCGCCAGCGCCGTCGAGAAGTCGTCGTCGGGCAGCTGGTCGACGTGGTCGAGCACGCGGGCAAGCGACGCCGACCGCCCGTCGTCGACATGGTGGTAAGTGATCGAGTCGTAGCGCCCGTCGTCGCGCAGCAGCTGGACCCCGGCCCCGTCACCGATCATGTCGGCGGCGGCGCGGGCAGCTGTGGACTGCACGGCGGCAGGTTCGTGCGAGACCCGGCTCAGTGCCAGGGCCAGATCGGCGAGCGCGTACCGGAGGGGGTAAGCCATGACACCCATGACGACATGATCCGCGCCTCACGGGGTGCGTGGTGCCAGTTCGCCAGGTTTGCAACCATTCATCGGACGATCTCGGGCAGCACCCCGGCCGCCGGTCCCCGCAGATTGACCGCGCAGAACGGGTCGAGCGGCGTCGGCTGCGGGTTGATCTGAATGACGGCGCCGCCCCGCTTCGCGGTCACCTGCGGGATCTCGGCCGCCGGGTAGACCACCCCTGACGTACCCACCGTGATCAGCACGTCGGCGCCGGCTGCGGCCTCCACCGCGCCCTCCAACGCGGCAACCGGCAACGTCTCGCCGAACCAGACCACCCCCGGGCGTACGAGGGACTGGCAGAACCGGCAACTGGGCGGGGTTCTCGGCCCTTCACCACCCGCCCCGCCAACTGCAGGTGCGTCCGCCGGCTTCCCGCACCCGGAACAGCGTGGGGCGAAGAGCGAGCCGTGCAGGTGGATCGGTTTCTTCGAGCCGGCCCGCTCGTGCAGGTCGTCGACGTTCTGCGTGACCACGGTGCAGTCCAGACGGGCGACCGCCTCGTGGCCGGCGTTCGGCCGCACCCGCTCGACCAGTTCCCGCCGCCATTCGTACCAGCCCCAGACCAGGGCCGGATCACGCTCGAAGGCCTCGGGGGTGGCCAGCTCCCCGGCGTCGTAGCGGGCCCACAGTCCGGTCAGCGTGTCCCGGAAGGTGGGCACGCCGCTCTCGGCCGACATGCCGGCCCCGGTGAAGACGACGAGCCGCTCGGCTCCGGCGATCAGGTCGGCCGCGGCACTCAGCCCGGCCTCGGCGCTCAGGGAGTCCATCGCGGAAGTGTGCCCGTCACGGCGTACGGAAACGAAGGGTTTTTCCGCTATTGACAATCGTCGATTTTATGTAACGGTGTTACGACACCCGCCGGTGTACGCGATTCGGGAGTTGAGGGCAGCTCCCGCGGATCCCTCTGGCCTGTCCACCGGGCCACCGACCATGCGGAGCACATGCCCTCATGAAATCCAGAATTCTCTTCAGCGCGCTGGCCGGGCTTCTGCTCGCCGGCCTCACCGTCCTGTTCGCGCCGGCCTCCCCCGCGAACGCGCACGGCAATGTCACCGGTCCGGCGTCGCGCAACTACGGCTGCTTCGAACGCTGGGGCAGCAAGTTCCAGGACCCGGCCATGGCCACCGAGGACCCCATGTGCTGGCAGGCCTGGCAGGCCAACCCGAACGCCATGTGGAACTGGAACGGGTTGTTCCGCGAGAACGTCGCCGGCAACCACCAGGGCGCCATTCCCGACGGCCAGCTGTGCAGCGGCGGCCGCACGGAAAGCGGCCGCTACAACGCCATGGACACCATCGGCGACTGGAAGGCCACCAACGTCGGCAACAGCTTCAACGTCAAGCTGTTCGACGGCGCCCGCCACGGCGCCGACTACATCCGGGTGTACGTCAGCAAGCCCGGCTTCAACCCGGTCACCCAGGCCCCGAAGTGGTCGGACCTCGAGCAGGTATCGCAGATCGGCAACACCCCGGCCGCCCAGTGGACCCAGCGCGCCGACGGCGTCGAGATCGACGTTCCGGTCTCCGCGCCGGGCCGCAGCGGACGGGCCCTGGTCTACACGATCTGGCAGGCCAGCCACTCCGACCAGTCCTATTACTTCTGCAGCGACGTGAACTTCGGCGGCGCCACGACTCCGCCCACCACGCCTCCGACCACCCCGCCCACGACCCCGCCGACCACGCCTCCCACCACTCCCCCGACGACGCCGGCCGCCGGGGCGTGCTCCGCGACGTACTCGACGAGCAGCCAGTGGTCGGGCGGCTTCCAGGGCGAGGTCAAGGTGACCGTGGGTTCGTCGGCCATCAAGAGCTGGACGGTGACGCTGGCGTACGACAGCGCCCCGTCGGTGCAGCAGTCGTGGAACTCGACGGTCTCGGCGAGCGGCAACTCGCTGGTCGCCAAGAATGCCGCCTACAACGGCGCCCTGCCGGCCGCCGGAACGACGAGCTTCGGCTACATCGGCTCCGGAACCGCCACCACCCCCACGGTGACCTGCGCAGCCGCCGTCTGACGGCTCCGCTGAGGCACCCGCCCTCTGGCGCTGGACAGTGACAGCCGTTACAGTCTTTGGGAGCGCTCCCATCTATTGATCCCGGTGAAAGGAGCCCAGCTCAACCCGGCGGATCACCTTCAAAGCTGCGGGGGACGGCGTCCTGCCCTCCCCGTCCCCCGTCAGCACCATCACTCACCCAGAGGCGGCATGCCCGAGAACGCTCGGTGGCTACCTCCGCGAGCAGGTGGAAAGCCTGCGCCTCGGCCGAGATGCCCGGGCGGTCGAAGGTCGGCGCGCCACAGGCGTTCCGCACCAGGCCGTGCTCGTCGACCTCGCGCGTGGCCGCGCCAGGTGGCGTCCGGGAAAGTCGGCCCGCACGACCGCCTCCCCGCACGCCGCGCCGTTGACCGCGTTGCCGTCGGGGCCGCCGAGCCGGCCGTTGGGCGTCTGCCGCGCCACCGCCGACGAAGCCATCAGGTAGGCGAGATCGTCTCGGACCAGGACAACTCGGACTCGATCGTCATTGACCTGGAACTGGTCGAGCGCTGCCTGCGCGGCGCCCCCCTGCTCCCAGCTCTGCCGCTGCATCGCGACCAGCGCGTCAAGCACCCGCACACCGTCAGGCGTCATGGAACAATGCGCTGACCGACTCGCCGTTGTGGATGCGGCGCATCGCCTCGGCCAGGGCGGGCGCGACCGACAGGACGGTGAGCTTCTCGGTGTGGTTCTGCGCCGGTATCGGCACGGTGTTGGTGCAGACGATCTCTTCGATCTCCTTCTCGGCCGAGAGCCGCTGCACCGCGTCGGCTGCGAACAACCCGTGCGTGCAGGCCACCCGCACGCTGCGGACGTTGCGCTCGCGCAGCCGGTCCAGCAGTTCGAAGACCGTGCTGCCCTTGGCGATCTCGTCGTCGAGCACGATCACGTCCTTGTCGGCGACGTCGCCGATCACCGTGCTGATGACCACCTTGTCGTCGGCGAAGCGCTGCTTGGCGCCGGCCGCCACCCCGATGCCGAGCAGCCGGGCGAACGCCGCCGCCTCCTTGGCGTTGCCCAGGTCGGGCGAGACGACCACGGCGTTCTCCAGGTTGTAGCGCCGGAAGTGCCGGGCCAGCTCCTGCAGCGCGTGCAGGTGGTCGACGGGGATGTTGAAGAAGCCGTGCACCTGCGGCGAGTGCAACGTCATGGCCAGCACCCGGTCGGCGCCGGCCGTGGTCAGCAGGTCGGCCACCAGACGACCCCCGATGCTGATGCGCGGCGCGTCCTTCTTGTCACTGCGGGCGTACGCGTAATGCGGCAGCACCACCGTGATGCGGCCGGCCGAGGCGCCGCGGGCCGCGTTCAGCATGAAGAGCAGTTCGACCAGGTTCTCCTGCACGGGCGGGACGAGCGGCTGGATCAGATAGACGTCGCGTTCACGGCAGTTCGCCTGCAGCTGCACCTCGATGCAGTCGTTGGCGAAGCGGGAGGTGCGGATCGGCAGCAGCGGCACCCCGAGGTGGTCGCAGATCTCGGCGGCGAGGTCAGGATGGGCGGATCCGGAGAAAACGGCGATGTCGCGCACGGTCACACCCTAAAATGCCCGGTCGACGGGTGAGAAATGCGGTCCCCGAAAACGCTAGGTTGAGCACCATGAACGGACTGGCTGTCGCGTGCCGGCGCGTGGTGCACATCTACCGGGCCGAGGCGGGCGACGTGGTCGCCCTGGCCGGTGTCGACCTGTCGATCGCCCCCGGTGAGACGATCGCGCTGGTCGGGCCGTCCGGTTCGGGCAAGTCGACGCTGATCGCTCTGCTGGCCGGGCTGATGCGGCCCTCGGCCGGGCGGATCAACATCGGCACGTACGACATGGGCAAGCTCTCCGACGGCGAGATCTCCCGCCTGCGGGGCACCGAGATCGGCGTGGTTCTGCAGGGCGCGGCTCGCAACCTGCTGCCGTACGCGTCGCTGCACCGCAACATCTGGCTGGCCCAGCGCCGCGCCGCCCACACCCGCGGCATCACCCTCGACGACCCCGACCGCATCCTCGACCTGGTCGGCCTGCCCGGCCAGGGCCGCCAGCGCCTGGCCGACCTCACGCCCGGCGGCCGCCAGCGGGCCGCACTCGCCGTCGGCATAGCCACCGGCCCGGGCCTGCTGCTGGTCGACGAGCCCACCAGCCGCCTCGACACCGCCGGCCGTGACGAGGTGCTGGCCGCGATGGAGACGGTGAACGCCGAACGCCAGACCACGATCGTGGTCGTCACCCACGACAACGAGGTCGGCGCCCGCCTGGGCCGCGCCGTGACCATCCGCGACGGTCGGGTCGGCGCCGAGGGCCGCGACGGCCAGGACTTCGCCGTGGTCGCGGGCGACGGCACTGTGCAGCTGCCGCCCGAGGTGCTGGGCAGCTACCCGCCCGGCACCCTGTTCACCGTCCAGCACATCGACGGCGAAGTCACGCTCGTCCCCGGCGGAACGGAGACCGTGGTCTAGTCATGCCGCCTGCCCTGCGCCTCACCGACGTGCGCAAGGCCTTCGGCGGCAGAGCGGCGGTCGACGACGTCGAGCTGGTCGTGCCGCCCGGTCCCCTCCTCGGGCTGGTCGGCCCCAACGGCGCGGGCAAGACGACGGCCCTGTCGATGGCGGTGTGCCTGCTGCGTCCCGACGGCGGCCGGTCCGAGGGCGTACGGCCTGGACGTGTGGAACGAGCCGGTCGCGGCGAAGGCGTTGATGGGCGTGCTCCCCGACGGCCTGGCCCAGCCCGAACAGCTCACCGGCCGCGACTTGCTCAGCTTCTTCGGCCGGCTGCAGCGCCTCGACCCGGCGTCATCAACACCTCGGGGGCAAAGCTGTGCGGGCAAGCCGCGGCCGGTGTCGGCTCGTTGCCCTGCTTGACGACGTTGCTCTGCTCCACGGGCCGCTCGGCCGCGGGATTCTCCCGTTCCGGACGGGCCGGCTGCGGCGACTCCTGGTCGGGCCGGTCAGCCTTCTTCCGATCGACCTTCGGCTTCGCCGGCTCGGACAGCTTCTGCACCAGCGTCGCTCAGACGTTTGTGGGCTGGTTCATCAGCCACATAGCGCGATCTGATCCGAAGAACCACACCGTGGCGTATGTAGTCGAAACCGGCGTGGTCACCGCGGAGACCAATAGCGCGGGACGCATAGCCACGAGCTAGCCGAGGTCACGCACGCGCACTTCCGCAGGATTACGCTGCTCCGCTACTTACCTTCCAACTGAACCGCTCCCATAGCAGATTTCCCTAGAGACAGAAGGCCTCCCAAGGAGGAGTTAAACACTCGAAGGTCATGATTCATTCAACCAACCCCAACGCCCCCGGAAGCTCCCGCATATTATCTTGACGATCCGGATCGGTTTCTGATTCTGCAAATTCTCCGATCAGGCGAACCAAATCTTCTTGATCTTCTGTCGACAGGCCATTCAGGATAGCCGCCGCGTCATTGAGCATCGAGGAGCCGGCTTCTATAGAGACGTCCTCCTCATCGCTCAGGTCAAGCGTGACCATCAACTCGACTAAGGCGCGGACCAGCACCTCGTTCAACATGTACATACTCCTGCCGTCGTGTGCGGGGCCAATTTCACCGTAATATTCGTAATATTCAGCTTCGTCATCATCCTCGATGCAGCTCGAAGACTCCTGGTGTTGGGAACCTCCCAGACGCCTGCGTAGCCATTCTGCTCCAACGCCAGTGATTGCCTGACAGCCGCTCCTTGGGTTTTCCTACCTGTATGCACTCCGTGTTTGCGGTCGATCATGCTGCGCGAAGTGGCATCGTAGCCGTCGAACCTGACGGATCGGATTTCTCCATCGTGCCAGACATAGTCCAGCGCAGGCGCCACAGGCCTCCTGGTTACCGGATTGAAAGTATTCGACCCCAGCGCGCCCGCTTCGTAATCAGCAGCCGCGCTCGACTTGGACGCATTCTCATGGACCCAGTCGATCTCTCCGTCGCAGTTGTGTACGAGGACAGGCTTCTTACCGGCGAGTACATAGTAGGTGTGGATGAACGGCAGGTTGCCTGGTCAGCGCCGTCGAGCTGACCAGGCGGGTTTACCGGCCGTCGCGGATCGCCTGCCGCTCTGACAGCAACCGTGACAGCAACGCCGACGACCGGCGGCGACGCCAGAAGCGTCGCCGGCCAGGAGATCGCAGAGCCGCTTGCTATGTGTGGTAGACGTCGGCGCGGTGGTCGATGCGGACCACATGCACCGTCCTAGTCCGATCATCGATGCGGTAAATCACCCGATACGTCCCGCGTCGGGCACTGTGGTAGCCGGCCAGCTCACGCGCGAGTGGCTTGCCAACAACGCGCGGCCTGTCCAGTAACGGCCCGGTGATGAACTCGCCGACTGCCGCAGCCACGGCCATCGGCAGGCCAACGGGCGGCGCTTCGGTCAGCGCTCGCCGAGCGGCAGGCGCCAGCAACAGCCGGTACGCCTGGTCAGCCACGCGACTCCCGCTCCACCCGGGCGGCCAGGAGCCGCCGCACGTCATCGGCGTCGACGCCGTCACCCGCGGCAAGATCGGACTCAGCCTGACGGATCTGCTCGATCGCCCCGGGCGTGGACAGCAGATCGAGCGTTTCCTCCAGGGCCTGCAGGTCGCTCACGGCCATCAGCACCGCCTCCGGCCGGCCGTTACGGGTGATCACCACGCGCTCATGGGTGTCACGTACCTCGTCCAGCACTGCGGACAAGCGAGCCTTCACATCCGCCAACGGAATCGTATCCATGACCAAAATTCTAGTCACCCCCAGCCTCGCTGGCCAGGACGGAGCAACCCCGTTGGCTAAGAAAAGCTATACAGGATCAAGAGCGCCCGGCTACGCCGGACGCACGCGCGCGCTACACCTACGGCCCGCGCGCACGCGCCCACGCAACGGCCATCCGAACCCAGCGAACCAGGCACCAGGCACCAGGCACCAGGCCGTGACGATCCCTTCATGGGTCCACCCGAACGCGACTTCCGGGGATCGACACCCCGCCGCTACGCGACGAGCCAACGGACAACCCTCCACCAGCCGAGCGAATCAGCAGAACGCGCCTCGACGACCAGTCACGTCACCTGCCGCCGACACACCACAGTCCACATTGAGATCTATTCATCAATTTCCATGTTTGCAAGTATCTGACAGCAACCGTGACATCAACCTGGGCAAACAACCACGCACGTCAGCGCAAATGGTCACTGATCCATTACTCAACGGAGTAGCGTGGATGTGGAATTAATGTTGTAGAAAATGGGATTCGGCTGAGCAGTTTTTTACCCAGCCGAACCCCAGTCATTGCTAGTTCAGGCCACGACTACCGTTACCCGATCGGGGTGTTCATATCCGTCCGGCGTGCACTGCGACGACACTGCACGAGCAGGTCGTCGCCAACATGCCAACGAATGATCTGATCACGCCGCTTGTGCAGCCCCAAGCGCTTGCCGGCTTAATCGGTCAATGGGATCGTCTGGGCATTTCTAATGCAACACCGTCCGATACCAACAAAGATATCACTGATCAGTCAACGAATTTTGGTAACGCTTCCATAGTCGAAGGATCCATTCATTAGATCCCGGCGGCGGCGCAATAGCTACCACGGGTGACGGTGCCGACTCCACCAAATGAAGCAGCGTCCAGGCCAGGCCAAAGCATTCGTCAACCCCGAAGCTACCTACGAGCAGCCGCGCCTCCTCGTCCGTAACGGGCTTCTCGATCGCGTGTAGAGCTAGCTCTAGCCGCTCAAACGCCTCGTCGCCCTCCTCCGAGTCGTCTTCCTCCGACGGCAATGGACCAAACTCACAGAAGACGCGAACCTCATCCCTGACAGTCACTACTACCTCTCAAGAAGATGCGGGTAATTCGTTCTATAATATTGCATGATGCCCTTGATCTGCGGGTTAAAGTGGCTGGCATCCCCGTAGACATCTTGTCCGATCTTCCGAAGGTCCCAGAGATCTTTCGCGAGAACCTCTCGGAAGCTCAGGCCTGCGTCGAGCCGCTTGGTCTTTCTACCCTTGGAACCATACGTTCTGGTCAGGAGGTGGTCTGCATGCGACATCATTACGGCCGCATGATCACGGTGGGGAAGGTGGACCAAGGCAGTTTGTGGAATGTGATTGGGTGTAAGTCCATCACCAGATCGGGCCCTATCTTCCAGGTCGCCGAAACGGCCTACTTCGCCTTCCACGACTGCCATGCGCGGAGATGCCCCATTCGCACAGCGGCAGGATGTCGCGTGATCTGGATCTGAGCCTCCGCAGTTGTGTACAAGCACCGGCGTTTCACCGGCGATCACATAGTACGTGTGGCATATTCACCGAAGACACGGAGAGTGACCTATCGGCGCAGGGCTCTCACCTGGTCTTTCGTGGACGGTCTCGACTCTGGGTCACGCCGTCGGGTGGCGTTGACGGCAACCGTGACGGCAACGTGAGCAGACCATCGCCGACGTTGACGGCCGTCGGGCGGTCTGGGCGAGGCTATCCGAGGTAGGGCGTGGCGCGGTGTTCGGCGTGGTGGCTGATCCGCCCCGGAAATTCCGGACAAACGTTTAGGGCTCGCCGAGAAATAACACGTTGGTTGGATCTTTATCGGGCGGGGTTTAGGACCGTTTGGTGCCGGCCGCGAGT